>CAYNKL010000146.1:0-11011 GCA_964397775.1 uncultured Rhodobacterales bacterium
GCAAAGAGTAGCTTAAATCACGCCAGATCCTGTCCAACAGATGGGGAGTAGCTCACACGTCATTGATGGCTACCGGGATCGAGTGCTTCAGGATGCCAGATCGGACAACCATAAGAATCGATCCGGGTTTCACCATGTTCGTCGAAGACCCGGCCAAAGCCGCTTCGGTAATGTAGTCTTCGGTGGTCGTTAGTCGCGCAACCTTCATGTCCTTGGATGACACCCAAGGGATCGTACCGTTGGACCAGAAGGCGGCATTGTCCTTCGAGGGTGTGCCGCCACCAAAGAACTTGCTGATGTGATGCTTAATACGCTTGCGCTCCCAGTTTGCAGGGCAACGAGCCACGCGCTCTTCGGCGAAGTTCATTCCACCACCTCGGCCAGCAGCCCTGCAATCTCTGCTTCGAGCGATTTCAGGTCGTCGTCGATCTCCGCCACTGGGCGTGGCGGCGTGTAGCGATAAAAGTAACGGTTAAAGTTGATTTCGTAGCCGACGCGGCCCACGCCCTTGTCCTTGTCGTCGCGATAGGTCTCGTCCACCCAGGCATCGGGGACGAAGGGCGTGACTTCGCGGGCGACGTAGTCGCGCCAGTTCTCAGTCAGCGGCACCAGTTCGTAATCGCGAAGTTGTGGATCGGGCTCGGGCTTGCCGTCCTTGTCGAGACAGATCTCCGCGTCCTCATCGGGCGTCCCGATCGCCGTCTCTATGGCTTTCTGCAGGGGCGCGCCGATTTTGATTCCCGTCTTCTTCGACGCCTCAAGCAGTGCCTTGCGGAACACGACGCGATCCATGATCGGCGCATCGCCGCAGGCTGCTTCCACCGCAGCCAGCAAGCCCGCGCGGTCGGCTTCATCCAGCTTCTCGACTGGCTTCGCAGAGGCGAGAACAGCCATGATTTCTTCATTCGTCTCGAACCGGAGGCGCAGCGGACGCTCCACCCGGATCTCGCGAAAGCCGAAGGCGGTGGTGTCGAAGATCTTCGATACGTCCGAATGCTCCGATCCGCCGTTCAGCATATCGTGGTAGATCGACACGATATCATGGCGGGCCTCGTCGGGAATTTCGCGCCTTTTGGCGCCCAGGCTCTTCCGCGTAGGGCGCCAGAAGCGTTCGCCGCTGGCATCGATGAGTTGGACCTTGCCCCGGCGTGCTTCGACCTTCTTGTTCGAAAGGAGCCAGATGTAAGTCTGGATGCCGGTGTTGTAGAAGATGTCGGTGGGCAAGGCGATGATCGCCTCGATCAAGTCCTGTTCCAGGAGCCAGCGACGGATATCGCTCTCGCCGGATCCTGCACCACCCGAGAACAGCGGCGAGCCATTCATGACGATGCCGATGCGCGATCCTTGCTCGTCCGGGCGCATCTTGGACACCATGTGCTGGACGAACAGGAGCTGGCCATCGGAGATCCGAGGGAGACCTGCCTCAAACCTTCCGCTGGAACCAAGTTCATATTCTTCGGTGACCTTGTCCTTGGACTTCTTCCAGTCGACGCCGTAGGGCGGATTCGACAGCATGTAGTGGAACTTGTGGGTCGGAAAGGCGTCGTCGGTGAGCGTGTTTCCGAAGGCGATGTTTTCAGGATCATGGCCCGTGATCAGCATGTCGGATTTGCAGATCGCGTAGCTCTCCTTGATCATCTCCTGGCCGAAGATGTTCACGCGGATCTTCTCGTTGAGCGCGCGCATCTCTTCCTCGCCGATCGATGCCATGCCGCCCGTGCCGATCGTCGGGTCGTAGATTGTGCGGATCACGCCCGATCCGGACAGGGCTTCATGATCGTAAGCCAACAGCAGCTCCACCATCAGCCGGATGACTTCCCGCGGCGTGAAATAGTCGCCGTTGTCGGCCGCGGAGTTCTCGTTGAACCGGCGGATCAGGTCCTCGAAGAGCTGCCCCATCTCAATGTTCGAGATGGTGTCCGGGTGCAGGTCGATCTGACAGAAGCGCTCGAAGACGAGGTAGAGGATGCCGGCCTCCTCGAGGGCTTTCAGTTGAGCAGGAAAGCCGAACTTGTCGATGAAGATGTCGCGGGCATTGGCGGAGAACTTCGTGATGTAATCCATCAGGTTCTCGCGCAGCTGCTCGGCGTCCTGACCGCGCAGGGCCTCGAAGCTGAAGCGGCTGCGGTTGTAGATCTTGGCCCGGGGTCCGACGATGCTGGTGAGCATCCGGTCCCGCATCTCGTCGTCGAGATCGTCGGACAGGTTCTCGGCCGCCTCGATGACCGCATCCTTGGTGGGAGCGAGCACGCAGTCCAGCCGTCGAAGGACAACGAATGGCAGGATGATCTTCGCATATTCGGAAGGTTTCGCGTCTCCCCGAAGGAGCTCCGCGATCGACCAGATGAAGGCGCTGAGGTTCGTTGTTTTCTGGTTTGTCATGATGTCCTTGGGGGCGCTGCGGCGTGAGTTCTCGGGGCTGTTCTGGATATTGGTCCGTGTTGCTGTGGCCGAAGGAGATTTCCCGAGGCCATTGTCGGGGAGAGGGGTGCTCATGCTTGTGCCCCCTGAATCTCCCGGTGAGGCCACGAGGCGTCCCGAGCCTGCTCGATGTCCTTGAGGATGGCGCGGACCTGGGCCATGCGCTCCTGTCGGTCCTGGAATGCCGCCTCGATCTCATCCTCTTCCTCGGCCGAGGGGACGGGAACACGGAACTCCTTGAGGTCCTTGATCGAGATGGTCGGGATGCCGGCCCCATAGGCGAGGGATCGGAGAGCTTCCTTGACCGGCTCGCTGGAGAGGTATTCGTAGAGGGCGACGCTGGAGATCTCGCCCTTCTTGGGACGCAGGATCATGAACGACTGTCCGGCGGTCCAGAAGCCGCTTTCGCCGTCCACCGCAGCCTCGTCAGGCACCAGGGCCACGGATCCGATGGTGCCCTTCACCGAGAGAAGAAGATCTCCCGGCACCAGTCGCTGGTTCCGGGCCTTCCGAAGCTGGGCCCGCTCGATGAGGGTTTCCTTCTTGGGTTCCTCCAGGAAGTCGCCGTCGCCGATGTCTCCGGGAACGGCCTCCCGGATCATGAATTCGCCGTCTTCTTCCTTGCCCATGGACAGGGGGCGGATCATCTCCGCGACGTCCTCCAAGCGACGGGATTCCCGCGCTCCGAGGAATGTCTCCACGGCGATGACGGCCGCCGGAAGCAGGTATCGCTCGAGGCTCAGGGTGTAGTCCTTTTCGCGGATATCCGAGACTGGAACGTCTGCCGCAAAGCGACCCTCTCCGGAAAGCTTGGCGTGCATTGCCTCAAGCCAGGAGCTCTCGGGTTTGACCTCGCGGCGCCCCCGCACGGTCTTCCCGGCGAAACGATCGTCCGAGAGATCGACGAAGCGAATGTCATGAGGGCCCGTCCCTTCGGGGCCAAACACGAGAAGGCTGGTCGCGATGCCGGTATGCGGAAACACCATGCCGCTCGGGACCGACAGGATGGCCTCGAGGCGTCCGGATTCCACCAGGGCTTCCCTTGCGATCGGTTCGACGCCGACACCGCGGAACATCATCGCGTCATAGACCGAGACGACGACGCGAGGGCAGGGCGACTGGAGCCCGTCGGCCACGGCCACCGGATCGCTGCTGAGGCGGCGGGACCTTTCGTTCTCGCCGAGGACGGACAAGGTGGATTTCGGAATATCTGCGCCGGAAGAGATCTTCATGCCGAAAGGGGACATGATGATCTCGGCATCGAACTGGCCGTCGTCGGTCCGGCTGAACGGATTGGCCGTGATGACCTCCAGCTCGGCCTCGATGATGACCGAGATCATGGTCGCGAGCTGGCAGGCCGCGTAGTCCGCCGAGATGAAGCGGACAGACCTTCCTTGCCGGCTCAGAACGAGGGCCGGGTGGAGCGCCGCATCGAAGGCGCACCGGACGCTGGCGGCATCGTCCACCAGCTCGGCGATGCGCTTCGCAGGCAGATATGAGACCCAGACCGCGCCGCGGTCGGCACGTGCCTGCCGGGAAAGCATGTCGTCGATGGCGGCAAGCCTCTCGCTGGACGAGGCGGAGAGCAGTGCTGCGCAGCCGTCCGCAAGCCCTGCGTAAGCGTCCGTATCCTTCAAGGACACCCATTCCCGGTGCGTGCGGTCGGACTCGCTCTCAGACATGCCCATGCGGAGTGCCGCGTCGTAGAGGAGGACTTCGATGGCCTGGTCGGTGGTCACACTACCCCTGAGGCCATCGAGTGCTTTCCAAAGTTCTCTCGATAGGTCTTTCATTTTGTTATAAGCCTCTTATTTTCTTGCGGCGGCCGACGAAAAACTGTCGGTGCGGTAGGTGGTGATGAGGACCTCTCCGTCGGAGACAACGGTGATCCCGCCCTTGCTCATTGCCCGCTCGAGGGCCTTCAGTTCGCGGCGCAGCTGCTGCATGACTTCGTGGCACTGCTTGCGCCCCAGAACGGTCTTGTCGCCCTTGGGTTCACCGTATTCGAGCGCCAGGTTGATCAGCTCCCTGTTGATGCCCCGTTGGTTCATGCGGGCGTCCATGTGTGTCGTTGTCTGCATGTGCTTCCCCTTCCTGCTGAGACATATCTACACCCGCAGAAACCATTTTCAAGACCTTATTTTCGTTTTCAGGTAAAATTATGAGTTCACGCCAGTTGCTAAGCCTTCTGGACTGGCTCGGTCACTGTGATCCCGATGCGGTGCAGGAGATGGTACGGTGCATCCCGAATGACGGCATCGATGTCGATCTCGGGCCGATCATCCCGCGGGGCTCGGAGCATGATCGCACTCGCGATCATCACCAGGCCGCTGACTCCCAGCAGGCCACTCGCGACGATGATCTCGATGGTGAATATCTCGGTCATGCGATCCTCCCTTCGATTTCCAGTGATGCCTGATGCTGACTCGCTTTGAGCCAGCCCCGTGCAAGCCGTGCGGTATCCGGACCTGCGCGATGAGGCGCCGGCCGCCGTTCTACCGTCTCGTAGAGCAGATCCAGAGCGTATCCTTGGTAAGCGGCAAACGAGACAGCGTCGAAGTCTTCGATAACGGGGACATCGCTCCGACCAGCAGCCTCCATCATGCGGGTAAGCCAGCGTTCTTCGAACTCGCGGGCGTCCGAGACAAGCCTGCGGTGCCCGAGCACATCGAGGAGGACTTCGGCTACCTCAGTAGGGGGCGGAGCGTCGGCGAGTTCCGGAAACAGAATTCCGTGGATGGCGGCGCTCTGTGTCGACCAGTCATCCAGATTCCACGTGGGTGACGGCTGGATGAGCGACGACCATGTCTGCACATGGCCATTCGCAATCCAACTGAGCCCAACCTCGATAGGCCAACTCTCCTGGGAGAGGCTGGACGCCTCGAAGTCGAGGATGGCGAAGTTAGCGATGCTGGCTTTCGTCATCCTGAAAAGATAGTCCATCCGGAACGATTAGGGAACGTGTCGATGATGCGCGACAATGCTTTCGGCCGACAGAGCGCGCTGAACGCGATCAACGGCCGCCAGCCGAGCATGCGCGGATTTCGCGGGGCGGTAGAAAGCTGAGCGGACATCGCGCCCCTCTGGCCGCAGGGACCAGCCCAGTGCTTCGAATGCCGTCTCAGCCAGATCTCGGACCTCGTGGCGCCGCGACCGATCCGTCACTCGCGGCTCGACATATGCGACTTCGTAGTCCTCGCAGGAGTAGTGGCGTTGCACCTCTATGCTGACGACGAGGCCTGGGAATTCCGCGTCGAGCCAGCACACAACGGCACGCGCATCATCTTCGAGCTGCTGCACGGCTTCGCGGGTTCGTTGCATCGCCGCCAGAACTTCGGGAGGTCGATCGATCGGGAATGTCACGCGGCGCTCCTTCTCGACGTATCTCGGTCACTGGGCGTCATTGCTGATCGACCGGGGCGGCCCGCCCGAGCAGGTCATCCCAGTTGGTCGGGGGATCTCCCGCCGCCAAGCGCTTCTGGAAGACCCTGTAGGCGTCGGTCTTGCTACCGTAGGCCCTCTTGGTGTTCTCGTCGTTCACCCAGCCATAGATGATGATCTTGGACTTGGTGTCGTAGCGAAAGAAGAGGCGGAACTGCTGCAGGAACTTCGCCCGTTTCCAGGCACGGTGTTCCGGCCCGATCGTGTTACCCAAGTCAAAGGCAGAAGAGGTCGGATCCGCGGGAATGACCTCCTTGGTCAGCTTCTCGATGGCCGCCAGTATCTTCGTCGGTGCCTTTTTCCGGTAGGTTTCAGGATGCTTCTCCCTGAGGCCCTCGACGGTCGCGACGAGATCCGCGTAGCCCTCCGCAAAGGCAGGATCCTGCAGCAGGGTCCAGCCATTGACGACCAGCGCGCCGGGAACCTGGGCTTCGCTCATTCGTCGTCGAGCGGCGAGTCCAGGTCGACGACCATGCCTTCGACCAGTTCCGCGGCGCGGCGGCTTGTGTCACCGCCGAAAGGCTGCAGGCGCTGTGGGTTGTTGACCATTTCGCGCTCGAGGAAGCCAAGAAAGGCCTGCACTGCTGGATCGATCTGGTCGTCCTGAGGCTCGGCCTTTTCCAGGATCACCTGGCCGCCCCGGATCACGTAGGCGATCTTGTCTCGCTTGCCGAGATGCAGGGCCTTTCGCACTGCGGCCGGCACGGTGTTCTGATACTTGTCCGTCAGGGTGGCTTCGAAGCGGGGGGCTTGCACGTCGCTCATGTCGGTGCTCCTCGAAAAGGGTCACGCCGAAAGGTAATGCAAAACCATTACCTTTTCAAGGTCCGCTGAGAAGGCGCTATCGTTGGCAGCCGCCAACTGTAATCGGCTTGGATGCGAGAGTTTCCCAGCGTTAGATCCTCACCAGCGGCAGTGAGGACGATGATGCAGGACGAAGACCGCCTGAAGGCGGCATGGAACCAGAAAACAATCCCTGTCGCGCTTCGCCGTGACGGCAAGGGCGAGCGGGTCAGGGTCCGCCTTCCTTATGCGGACGACAACTATGCCTGGCTCAGGAATGGCCGGCGCATCCGGCCAAGCTGGAACCCGGCGCTGAGTTGCTGGGAGATTCCCAAGGCATGGTTCAATGACCTCGTGAACCGCTGTCTTCGTCGCTGGGGCCTGATCTATGTCATCCAACCCTATCAGGAGCAGGAGATCTGCGCTCCGGCCTGCATGAACGCCATCGGCCATGAGTGCCAGTGTTCCTGCATGGGGGCCAACCACGGCCAGGGCGACGATGGCGGCTGGTTCTCGACAAGCGAGGCATTCGCGGCCCGATGGGGCGACCGTGAGCTCGCCTGTCGTCTCATGACGGTCAGCTCTGAAAAGTAGGGGCCCGGCCGATACGGCCAGGCCCTGCGATAGGTGCGCGGATGATGCTGTTGGTCAGATAAGATGCCGGTCGCGGACAAATCACAGCTTGGGGCGATCCTGTTCCGGAACCTCCCACGGGTCTTCCAGGGTGACGATGCCGTAGCGGTCGCCGTCGTGGCCAGCCTTCGGGAGAAAGGTGATCATCCCGATATCCAGGATCATCCCCTTGTCGTGCATATGCTGCTGCCGGAAGTGACCGAAGTGCGTGAGATACCCGAGGCCTTCCAGCTCGAGGCACAGCGCGGAGATCGCTGCCGAATACTCGAGCCTCTGGCCGGCGCTGCTCATATCCCAGATCCCGTCAAGATCGGTCATCCAGTCCGAGATCGCGGCAGTCAGTTCGAGGGCATCGTCTGCCTCCACCGCACCGGCATTGATCAGGAGCCCGTGCCATTCGCGGTTACGGGAATAGAAGTCGTTGGGCTTCCTGATGGGGGACGTGGGCACGAGCACCGTCTTTTTCAGGGCGCGCTCCATCTCCTCCTGCTGGCGCTTCTCCTGCTCGGGTGTCGGCTTGGAGAAGACCGTGATGTCGAACCCGAGGCCGCGCGCAAGGCTTCGCAACGTCTGCACCTCGGGCACGTGCCGACCGCTTTCCACCTTTTGGATCGTGCGGACCGTCAACCCGGAGGCGTCCGCCAGGTTCTCCTGGGTTAGAGAGAACATCTTGCGGATATACTTGCATTGGTTGGCGATATACTCGGCGTCTCGTTCCATCGTCTCCATCAGATCACTCCATGTTGCTGACAGGAATAGCATGGCACGCCGGCTCCCGGGCGTCCCCGAACGCATCCCGAACGCTGGCGGTTATCCCGACCCCGGGCCGCTGTCCTTGCACCAGTCAATCCGCCCCTGCCGGATCCAGAAGTGACACCGGCATTCGTTCGTCTGGCGGACAGACGGCGAGATTGTGGGGCGTCTCAGCCAGTCTGACATGGCCGTCCACCTGGGCCTCCGGTTCTTGCTGAGGGACAGCTTGATGGTTTCGCCGCACCCACCGGGGCAGTGGAAGCAGGCCCATTTGTCGACGCCATCGCGCACGATGGTCATCTCCCCCGGCACGATCTGATCCGGCGTCGGGTGTGTGGGTGTTACCCTGGCAAGCAGGTCACTTCGTGGAATGAGGCGGAAGAGCTCGAGGCTCTTCCGCAGAATGTCGATCATCATCCCGCTCACCCGATACGATCCAGGAACGGGTCGACGTCGCCGAGACCCCAGTATTCCTCGCTGCCGCAGACCGGGCAGTCGGACCGGGGCTGCGCCGCCTGCGAACGCTCGAAGCCCTTGTCGAGCTTGCGATAGCGTTGCCATGTCCATCCACCGCCGCCGCGGAAGTCGACGAGACCGGCAAGAAGTTCGTTCACTGCCATGGTGGCGGCCTCGGAGGTGAAGGTCACGACGGCCGGCGCGGGATTACCTCCGCCGCGGACATAGGCCTCGGTCTTCTGCCGCTCATATTCGGCGGGGTCCGATCGCTGGAGGTCCTCCTCGCGGGCCCTGACGCGATCGACTGTGCCGCGGCAGCCGTGGCACGCCGACGTGGGAAACAGCACGCTGACCCGCGCGGCCATCTCGAGGAGGCCGGGCTCACCATCGTCACGGGGCATGAGGACCAGCCCGACATCGATGACCGGGATCAGGTAGAAGTGCGCCACGCGGTTCAGGTAGAGGCGCCCGGCGTGATCGTCCGTGCATCCGAAGATGACGTCGCAGGATTTCAGCGCGTCACGGATGTGCGGCGCATCCACCCAGCCGTTCATCGACCGGATCTCGACGTCGAGGCCCATCATCGTCACCTCGCGCGCCATGACATCGACCTTGGGCACCGCGTTGTCAGCATCCTTCCGGGTCGCGCCATACAGACGATTCAGGTTGGAATGCTCGACCACGTCATCGTCGATGACCACGATGCGCCCTACGCCGAGGCGAGCGAGAAGATGGACCACCGGGCTTCCGGTGCCGCCGCAGCCGACCACGGCAACGGAGAGCTGCTTGAGGAGTCCGTTGACCTCCGGCCCGAAGGCCAGTGCCTGCCGGGCCAAGGCCTCCGACGGAGCAGGCACGTCGGTCGACTGGATCTCGAGCCGAGTGCCGATGACGGTCACGCGGTGACAGGGCAGGGGTGTCATGTCGTCTTCCCAGACCCGTGCCCGGTAGAGGCCGTCACCGACCTGCACGACGCTCACCAGGCGTGTCCCCTCGCCGTTACGGTTTCGAGCCATGGTGAAGAGGTCGCGCTCGTTGCGATCGTCCTGGTCCGAGAAACCGTCGAAGCCTCCCGGGTGACTATGAACGATCGCCGGCACCAGGCCCTCCTCCTTGGCCCGGCGACAGAGCTGGGCGAAAGAGTTGGTGTTCCAGGTGACATGCTTGTCGCTGGCATCGACGCGGTCTTCCTGCGGGATCGCGATGACCTTGTAGGAGGTGTAACGGGTCCGCGGCTCGAAGTCCCAGGGGTCCTGCGCGATCTCGCTTTTGCCGAGCAGCATGTAGGCGGCGCCCTCGTGCCCACGGGGGTGCGCGAGCAGCGCCTGCAGCTTGTCGCGGTGACGGGCGTGGAGGGTGATGTCGCTGCGCTTCATGCCGCCACCTCCAGGGCCTCTTCGACCCGCTTCAGCATGGTCCAGATGCCGTCGGTGCCGGGACGCCACTGGTTGTTGTGGCGAGACCAGCGCTGCCAGTTCTGGCCATCGAAGGCCTGGCGTGCCTGCGTGCAGCGGGGCTCACGCTGGCCGGCAAGGAGCTTCAGATGCGGCACGGCGTAGAACATGTCGGGGGCGACCTCGGGATACGAGGGCGGCAGCAGGATCAGGATATCCGCCTGGGCGACCTGATACTTGCCTTCCGGCAGCGTGATCCCGGTGAGGATCACGCCCTTCTTTCCGCCTTCGATGACCTCGCGAACGGTGAGGCCGCGACCCTCGAGGTAGCGGCGATCCTGACGGGGGAGGAAGCTCATGCCGCACCCCCTTCCGTGGTCTGGGGCACGCCGGTGAAGAAGTGTTCCAGGCCCGCATCCGCGAGACAGATCAGATCGGTGTCGCCGACCAGGATGTCATCCTTGCCGGGGATCACCTGCCAGACGGCGAACTTGGCGGGATCGACCCCGGCCAGCTTCTTGAGCACGCGCCCGCTGATGACCTTGTGGCCCCATTCGAGGCGCTTGCCATCGATGTCGAAGCGGAAGGACTCCGCGCTCGGGAAGACCAGGAAGCGCTCGACCTGGCCGGGGCGCAGGTCCGTGGTTTCCTCGAGGCGCAGTTCCTCGAGTTCACCGTTGCGCAGCACCTGGAACACGAGGTGTTCCTCGGCCTTGCGGAAGCCGGCCCCCTCGATGATCTGGCGGCCGGTGGGCGTCGGGTCGTCGATGACGGCGTCGGTGAACTTCAGGTCGTGGTCGCCGACCTGGACCTTGTAGGGCCCGTGGTCGCGGGGCTTGCGGCCGGCCTCCAGGGCGGCCAGGAGATCTTCGATTTCGATCGGTTCGGTAGACATGGCAGCAAATCCTTTTCTTGTCTGCTCGACGCCCGCAGCAGGCGCCTTATGCCCCCTATGCTCCCGAGAGGCGGCCGATCGGACGTTGCCGCCAGAAAATTCGCAAAAAAGTTTCGCGTCGCCTGATACCGGGCCTATAGCGGCACGTTGGGGTCTGCGCTTCTACCAGATATTGACGGTGAATTTTGGGGCACAACTTGGTATGGTGTGCTCTCCGTCGGCGCTCCCGAAAACC
>CAYNKL010000147.1:0-10636 GCA_964397775.1 uncultured Rhodobacterales bacterium
GGGGCGAACCGCCGACAGAACCTCCGCCGCGCGGTCGAGCGCTTCCTCGTCCTTCTGGTCGGGATCCTCGCCGAGATAGGCAAGTGCCGCGGGAATCATTTCGGTCGGCGCGTCGAGGAACATCACGCCGCACTCGGCGAGCTTTTCCATGTTCGCGGGATCGAAGACCAGGTCGAGGCTGCCCAGCGGCGCGTCCTCGCCCAGCGCCTCCTGCACCGCGCCCACGTTCGCGCCGATGCCGGTGGTGCCCCACATGTAGTTGATCGAATAGGCGTTGTCCGGATCGTAGGTCTCGGTCCGTTCCTGGATCACGTCCCACATGTTGTCGAGGTTGGGCAGCTTGGACTTGTCGAGCTTCTGGAAGGCGCCGGCCTGGATCTGGCGCTGCAGGAAGGTGCCGGTGGGCACCACCACGTCATAGCCCGAACCGCCCGCCAGCATCTTGGTCTCGAGCAGCTCGTTGCTGTCGAAGACGTCGTAGATCAGCTCGATCCCGGTCTCTTCCTCGAATTCCGCCAGCAGGTCCTCGTCGATGTAGTCGGACCAGTTGTAGACCCGGACCTCCTGTGCGGCCGCGGCCGTGGCCGTCAGCGCTAGGGTCGCGGCGAATGCCGTAAGTGTCTTGGTCATCTCATACTCCCATGGGTGTCGGGGTCTTTTTGGCGCCCCTCGCCCGGATTTGATCAAAGATTGCCTTTCCAAGCAACTTTGGCGATGTTTCCACGGGCCTTCGCGCGGCGCAAGGCGATGCGGAGGGCGGATGGCTCAATTCGGAGGCAAAGGGTGAGTTTGTCGGCACAGGCAGGCCGGGCGGGGCTTCCCGCGCACGAGGTCGTCTACCGCGACCTGCGGGATCTCGTCCTTTTCGGCGACCTCGCGCCGGGCGAACCGGTGACGATCCAGGGTCTCGTGACCCGGCTCGGCGTCGGCATGACGCCGGTGCGCGAGGCGCTGCGCCGGCTCACCGCCGAGGGCGCGCTGGAATCGCTCGGCAACCGCCGTATCCAGGTGCCGGTGCTCGACGCCGCCGCGGTGGCTGAGCTGACCGAGGCGCGCCAGGCGCTCGAGCCGCGTCTTGCTGCGCGGGCCGCCGGACGGGTGACCGGCGGCGACGTGGCCGGGCTGCGCCGCATCGACGCCCGGCTGGATACGGCCATCGCGCGCGGCGACATCGGCCTCTACCTCAAGGAAAACCACGCCTTCCACGCGGCGCTGAACGATCTCGCGGAAGCGCCCATCCTAACCGCTCTGGTCGAGGGGCTCTGGCTGCGCTTCGGGCCCTCGCTGCGGGTGGGCTGCGGTCAGATGGGCACCGGCAACCTGCCCGACCTGCACAAGGACCTGCTCGCCGCGCTCGAGACAGGCGACGCCCGCGCCGCCGCCGCGGCCATGGAGGCCGATGTGACGCAAGGGATGCAGCTGATCGCCGGGGCCCTGACGGGCGGGGCGGCAAGGTGACACCCGTCCTGCGCGTCGCCCGGCCCAGCGACGACCTCGACGCGCTGCTGACCTTCTACCGCGAAGGGCTCGGCCTGCAGCTTCTGGGGCGCTTCGAAGATCACGCGGGCTTCGACGGCATCATGCTCGGCCATCCGGGCGCGCCCTGGCATTTCGAGTTCACCCGCTGCCGGGGCCATACGGCGGGCCGGGCGCCGACGCAGGACAATCTCGCCGTGCTCTACCTGCCCGACCCTGATCACTGGCAGACCGCCGTCACCCGGATGGAACAGGCGGGCTACCCGCCCGTCCCCGCCTTCAACCCCTACTGGGACCGCCAGGGCCGCACTTTCGAGGACCCCGACGGCTACCGCGTCGTGCTGCAGAACGCCGCCTGGGGGTGAGTCCGCGCCCCTGGCTTCTTCTTGGCATAAATATTCCGGGGTGTGGGGCAGAGCCCCACGGGCGCGCCGACAGCCACCGGCGCCCCGACGGGGCAGGCGTGCTCAGTCCCGCGGCGCGGCGGCGCGGCTCAGCCGGTCGTTGATTGCCACGCCCAGCCCCACATGCGGCACGGGCGAGACGGCGATGACCTCCGCCCCCTCGGCGTCCAGCCGGTGCAGGTACTCGAAGAGATTGGCCGCCGCCTCGGTCAGATCGCCCGACCGCGACAGGTTCAGATCGCAGTCCACCTTGCCGAAGCCCAGCCGCGTCTCGCCCGGCTGCCATTCGGCGGCGTTGAGGCGCATCCCCGCCCGCGGCGCGTAGTGCGAGGCCATCTGCCCCGGCGCGGCGATGGCCTCGGCCTCGCGCCGCTCGGCCACGCGGCGGCCCAGCGCCTTCTCTAGCGCCTCGCGCGGGATGCCGCCCGGGCGCATCAGCGTCGGACGGCCCGCAAGCCCCAGGATCGTCGATTCGAGCCCCACGTCGCAGCGCCCGGCATTCACCACCGCGTCGATGCGCCCCGAGAGGCCGGCCAGCACGTGCTCGGGCCGCGTCGGGCTGATCTGCCCCGACCGGTTGGCCGAAGGCGCCGCCACCGGCCCGCCGACCCGCTCCAGCAGGTCCCGCGCCAGCGGCGCCGCGGGCACACGTACCGCCAGCGTCTCCAGCCCCGCCGTCACCAGCCGCGAGATGCCGCAGCCCGCGCGCAGCGGCAGCACCAGCGTCAGCGGCCCCGGCCAGAAGGCGGCGGCCACCATGTCGGCGGCATCCGACCACTGCACGTAGGCCTGCGCCGCCTCGGCCGAGGGGAAATGCGCGATCAGCGGGTTGAAGCTCGGCCGTCCCTTGGCCTCGTAGATCGCCGCCACCGCGCGGTCGTTGCAGGCATCGGCGCCCAGCCCGTAGACGGTTTCCGTGGGAAAGGCGACAAGCCCACCGCCGCGCAGGATCTCTGCCGCCCGCGCCAGCCCTTCCGCATCGGGGGCCAGGCTCGAAGTCTCGGTCTGGGTCATGTGCTTTGACGCCGCGTTCTGGTTGGAGGGTGGGCCGCGCCGACATAGCTTGGTCGGACACCGGGGCGGGCTTCTTGGTACCGAAGCCCGGCACATTTGCCAAGTCCGAGACAATCGTGAGACCCAAATGCCTTACACCGCTCCCATCGATTGCTACCGCCTGATTCTCGACCACGTGGTCGGCTTCGACAAGGTCGCCGCGACCCAGCGTTTCTCCGAGGCCACGCCCGACACCGTCTCGGCCATCCTGACCGAGGCCGGACGGCTCTGCGAGGAAGTGCTCGCGCCGCTTCAGCGTGTCGGCGACACCGAGGGCGCCCGGCTCGAGGGCGGCATCCTGCGTACCCCCACGGGCTACGCCGAGGGTTACCGCGCCATCGCCGAGGGCGGCTGGGTCTCGCTGCCCGCCGATCCCGAATACGGCGGCATGGGCCTGCCCATGACGCTCGCCACCGCCGTGAACGAGATGATGAGCGCCGCCTGCCTCTCGCTGCAGCTCGCCCCGCTGATGAGCCAGGGCCAGATCGAGGCGCTGGAAAACCACGCCAGCGACGAGATCAAGGCGCTCTACCTGCCCAGGCTCACCAGCGGCGAATGGACCGGCACCATGAACCTGACCGAGCCGCAGGCCGGCTCCGACGTGGGTGCGCTCACCACCAAGGCCGAACCCAACGGCGACGGCAGCTACGCCATCACCGGCCAGAAGATCTATATCTCGTGGGGCGACAACGATTTCTCCGAGAACGTCTGCCACCTCGTGCTCGCGCGCCTTCCTGACGCCGCGCCGGGCACCAAGGGCATCAGCCTCTTCATCGTGCCCAAGTACATCCCCGAATCGGATGGCACGCCGGGCCGCGCGAACGAACTTCGCGTGGTCAGTCTTGAGGAAAAGATGGGCCAGCACGGATCGCCCACCTGCGTGATGAGCTACGAGGGCGCAACGGGCTGGCTCATCGGCACCGAACATGGTGGGATGAAGGCCATGTTTACGATGATGAACAACGCGCGGCTCGGGGTCGGCGGGCAGGGCATCGGCGCGGCCGAGGGCGCGCTGCAGCATGCGCTCGCCTTCGCGCAGGATCGCGTGCAGGGCAAGTCGCCCACCGGCACCATCTTCGGCCACCCCGACGTGAAGCGGATGCTCGCCCAGATGAAGGCCGAGGTCTTTGCCGCGCGCTCCATCGCCATGGCCTGTGCCGTGGCCATCGACATGCAGCACGCCACCGGCCACGACGACTGGGCCGCGCGAGCGGCCTTCCTCACGCCCATCGCCAAGTCCTTCGGCACCGAAACGGGCATGCGCGTCGCCGACACCGGCATCCAGGTGCACGGTGGCATGGGTTTCGTCGAGGAAACCGGCGCCGCGCAGTTCTTCCGCGACGTGCGGGTCACCGCGATCTACGAGGGAACCAACGGCATCCAGGCCATCGACCTCGTGGGCCGCAAGCTCATGGACGGGGGCGAGGCCGCCTTCCGCCTCATCGACGAGATGCAGGCCGATGCCGAATCCGCCCGCGCCACGCGCCCCGACCTCGCCGAACCGCTCTGGCAGGCGACCGAAACCCTGCGCGAGGCGACCGAATGGATGGTGGCGCAGGACATGGGCGCGCGTCTGCCCGGTGCCAGTGCCTATCTGCACGGCTTTGCCCGCGTGCTCGGCGCCCAGGCCCACCTGCGCGCCGCTATGGCCGATCCCGAGGGTGCGCCCGCCCGGCTCGCCGCGGTCTACATGACCCGGCTGCTGCCCGAACACGCCAGCGCGCTGGTCGAGGCCCGCGAGGGCGGCAAGGCCGTGGACGCCATCACGGCCGAGGATCTGGCAGCGTGATGGACGGCGCTACCTCACCGATCTGCTACCCGCAAGCCGAGCCTCCGGCGCCGGGAGAGGCGGTCGAGGTGGCCGATGGCGTGCTCTGGATGCGCCTGTCGCTGCCCATGAAGCTCGACCACGTGAATATCTACGCCCTCGACGAGGGCCATGGCTGGACGGTGGTGGACACCGGCTTCGATTCCGCGACGACGCGCGAGGCCTGGCAGCAGCTCTTGTCCGGCCCGCTGCAGGGCCGCCCCGTCTTGCGAGTCATCGTCACCCATCACCATCCCGATCACGTCGGGCTCGCCGGCTGGTTCCAGTCCGCGCTGGGCGCCGAACTGGTGACGACGCGCACCGCCTATCTCTTCACCCGGATGCTGCAGCTCGACGTGCAGGACCGCCAGACGCAGGCGCAGCTCGACTTCTGGCGCCTTTGCGGCATGGACCCCGAGATCTTTGAGCAGCGCAAGGCTGAACGCCCCTTCAACTTCGCCGACTGCACGGCGCCCATCGACGGTGGGTTCACTCGCGTGGCCGAGGGCGATGTCATCCAAATCGGCGGGCGGCGCTGGGATGTGCGCATGGGCAACGGCCATGCCCCCGAACACGCCACGTTCTGGAGCCGCGACGATTCGCTCATCCTCGGCGGCGACCAGCTCCTGCCCTCGATCAGCCCCAACAT
Source organism: uncultured Rhodobacterales bacterium (assembly GCA_964397775.1). GTDB lineage: Bacteria > Pseudomonadota > Alphaproteobacteria > Rhodobacterales > Rhodobacteraceae > Allosediminivita. The sequence goes on from CAYNKL010000147.1 coordinate 5,390, forward strand.
CGGCGTCTACGCGACCGAGCCCGAGGGCGATCCGCTCGGCGGCTGGATCGAGGCCTGCGACCGGTTGGCCCGTCACGCCCGCGAGGATCACTTCGTTCTGCCCGGCCACAAGATGCCCTTCACGGGTCTGCCCGCGCGCCTGCGCCAGCTTGAGGAAAACCACCACAGCGCGCTCGACCGGCTGGTGGCGCACCTGGCCACGCCGCAGGCGGCGGGCGACTGTTTCATGCCCCTTTTCGGGCGCGAGATCCGCGGCAGCCAGTACGGGCTGGCGCTGGTCGAGGCCATGGCCCACTGCCTGCATCTCTGGCACGCGGGCCGGGCCACGCGCGCGCTGCGCGCCGATGGCGCCTGGGCCTTCCGCGCGATCTGACGACAAGTGTAGATTGCGCGCATCTTTCCGGCACTTGCGCCGCATTGCCGCCGTGACAGGCGGCGCGTGATGCGCTAACCGGAACGCCGACACGCGAATTGCAAGGGCAGGACCATGGCGGAACACAAGCACGGCAGCATGGACATCACCGCGCAGGAGAAGACCTTCGAGGGCTTCATCAAGATGACGATCCGCACCTGCGTCGTCATCCTCCTGGTCGTTCTCTTCCTCGCCATCTTCCGGGTCTGAACTTGACCTGCACGACCCGGGGCAGGGCGCTTCCGCGCCTTGCCATGCTTTGTGCCGTCCTGCTTCTGGCCGGCTGCGGCGCCGCGCTCCAGTCCACCAAGGATGCCACCCCGCAGGAAGCCGCCGCTGCGGCCTACGTGCATGACGGCCCGCCCGCCATCACGCTCTACACCATGATCAGCAACCGGACCGGCGCCGGGGCGCATACCTCGATGATGATCAACGCCTCGCAGCGCGTGATCTTCGATCCCGCCGGGTCGGTCGAGCTCAGCATCATGCCCGAGATCGGCGACGTGCTCTACGGCATCACCCCGCAGATCGAGGGTTGGTACGAACGCGCCCACGCGCGCGAGACCTACCACGTGCGCATCCAGCGCAAGGAAGTTCCGCCCGAGGTCGCCGAGAAGGCACTGCGGCTGGTTCAGGCCAACGGCACCGTGCCATCGGCCGCCTGCACCACGGCCACCTCCGCCATCCTGGCGCAGCTTCCCGGTTTCGAGGGTGTCCGCCGCACGCTGTTCCCGAACAACCTCGCCAAGCAGTTCGGACGTCTCGACGGCGTGACCGAACGGGTGCTGCGCGAGAACGATTCCGACGACAAGGGCCTTGCCGAGGCCGAGTTCGAGGCCAAGGTCGACGGCTAGCCCGGATCGCCCTCAGGCCCGCCGGGCGAGCGACGGACCCTCCCGCTCGCCCTATCGGCCTCTCAGATCCCGATCCAGGCCAGCGCGGCAAAGGCCGCCGCGCCCGACAGGATCGCCGCGATCACGTTCTTGCTGACATAGCCCACCGCCAGCGCCACGAAGGCCGCGAGGATCCGGCCGGGATCGACCTCGCCATCCGTAGACGTCGGCCAGAGCACCAGCGGCGCCACCAGCGCCGGCAGGATCGCCACCGGCGTGTAGCGCAGGTGCCGCATCAGCCACGCGGGCAGCGTCCGGTCGCCCACCAGCCCCAGGAACAGGAACCGCAGCCCGAAGCTGCCCAGCCCCAGCCCGAAGATCACCATCCAGAGCTCGACCTTGTCCTCGATCATGCGCCGCGCCTCCGTTCCATCTCGGCCCCGGCCATCATCCCGGCAAGCCCCGCCACGATGAGCCCGAGGTTGTAGGGCAGCCAGGCGAACAGCAGCGAGGCCACCACCGCGGTCACCATGGCCACCACGTGGTTGGGCGTCCGCAGCGCCGGCGCCACCATGGCGATGAAGGCCAGCGGCAGCGCAAAGTCGAGCCCGATGCCCTCGGGGATCGCGCCGCCCACCAGCGCCCCCACCACCGTGAGAATGTACCAGGCAGGGCAGATCGGCGTGGCCATGCCCATGAAATAGGCGAACTTCTCGCCCACGTTCAGGCCCGGCCGCCGCTCGTATTCGAGGATTGAGCCCGCGTAGGTCTGGTCGACCATGAAATAGGCGGTCACCGCCCGCTTCCAGAAGGGCAGCGCGCCGAGGTGCGGCGTGATCGAGGCGGAGTACATGGCCATGCGCAGGTTCACCGCCAGCGCCGAGGCCAGCACCACCAGCGTCGGGGCGTTGTCCTGCATGAGCTGCAGCGCCGTGAACTGCGAGGCGCCGGCGATCACCACCACCGAAAAGGTGAGCGATTCGAAGACGCTGAGCCCCGCCTCGGTCGCCACCACACCGAACAGCAGACCGAAGGGCCCCACCATCACGATGAAGGGCAGACCGTCGCGGAGACCCCGCCGGTAACTTGACATCGCGCCGTCCGCCGCCATTGCCTTGATCCCGATGCTGGAAGAATTGCTTACCCATTGCCCTAGCCCCGCCCGCGGGCAGATGCAAACCGGAGCCGCCCCATGAGGTCCGCCCCCCTCGGCGTGATCCTGGCCGGCGGGCAGGGGCGGCGCATGGGCGGCGCCGACAAGGCGCTTCTGCGCCTCGGCGGACGCACGCTGCTTGACCGGGCCGAGGAACGGCTCGGGCCACAGGTCGCCGACATGGCGCTTTCGGTCGCGGGCGATCCCGCGCGCTTCGACACCGCGCTGCCGATGCTCTCCGATCCGGTCGGCGGTTTCGCCGGGCCGCTGGCGGGCGTGCTGGCCGCGCTCGACTGGGCGGCGGGGCAGGGGGCCGATCATGTCGTCAGCGTCGCCGTCGACACGCCCTTCTTCCCCGAGGACCTCGTGCCGCGCCTCCTCCTCGCCTCCGAGGGGCGGGACCCGCGCCTCGCAATGGCCGAAACCACGCGCCTGCACCCGGCCTTCGGGTTGTGGCCCGTGGCCCTGCGCGAAGCGCTGCGGCAGGCGCTCGCGCGCGGCGAGCGCAAGGTGGGCCGCTGGGCCGAGGATCACGGCGCCGCCCGCGCCCGCTTCCCGGTCGGGGCTTTCGACCCCTTCCTGAACATCAACACCCCCGAGGACCTGGCACAGGCAGAGGAGATCCTGGCATGAAACCCTTCGACACCTTCGTCGTCGTCGACTGGTCGGCCCGCGCGCTGCCGTCGCCCGCGCGGCCCACCAAGGATTCCATCTGGATCGCGGTTGCCTCGCGCAGCGGCGTCGCCTGCTCCTACCACCGCACCCGCCACGCGGCGACAGCCTGGCTCGCCGACCTGTTCGAGGCCGAAATCGCCGCAGGCCGCCGCGTTGTGGCGGGGTTCGACTTCCCCTTCGCCTGGCCGTGCGGCTTTGCGAAGGCCCTGACCGGCTTCGACGATCCGCTGGTCTTCTGGGACTGGCTCGCCCCGATGGTCGAGGATGACGAGGGCAACGCCAACAACCGTTTCGACGTGGCCCGCGCCATCAACGCGAAGTTTCCCGGCGTCGGCCCCTTCTGGGGCTGCCCCGCCGGGATCGACGACGCGGTGCTGCCCGCCAAGGGCAGCCTGCGCCACGACCACGGGCTGCCCGAAAAGCGCGGAGTGGAACAGATGCTGCCCGGCGCCCAGCCCTGCTGGAAGCTCTACACCACGGGATCGGTGGGCTCGCAGGCGCTGCTGGGCGTGCCCCGGCTTCAGGCCCTGCGCCGTTACTTCGGCCGCAACCTCGCCGTCGCCCCCTTCGAGGCGCCCGAGGCGCAGATCGTGCTGGCAGAGCTTTTCCCCTCGCTCATCGCGGACACCATCGAAGCGCACCGGGGTCGGGGCGAGATCAAGGACCGCGCGCAGGTCCGCGTTCTGGCGCAGGCCCTGTCACGGCTGGCGCCGCAGGTTCTGGACGAGTTGCTGCGCGAGGGCGATCCCGTCGAGGGCTGGATCCTCGGCGCCGGACGCGCGGAGCTGCTGCGCGACGCGCTCTAGGCGCTCAGTCGAAGGTGCCCGCCACCCGGCCGAGGATCATGAAGGCGCGCGCCGTGCGCGTGTCGGCAAAGGCCTGCACCTCCGCGTCGCTCGCGCGCTGCGCGAAACCGGCAAAGCTCTGATCGAAGCGGCGCAGGAAATGGTGCGCGGCATCGCGGAAGATCGGGTCCTGCTTCATCCGTCCTGCCGTCAGCGCCAGCGTCGCACGGTCCTGCACCCCGCCAAGCGCCGCGATCTCGCGCCCGCGCGCGCCCTCGGCAAAGGCGCGCCATGTCTCGGCCCGCGCCATGTCGGGCTGCAGATCGTCCATGTAGATGCCTTCCTGGCTCATCAGGGTCAGGATGTCCTGGCTGGCCCGGATCAGCTGCGCGGTCTGGTGATCGCGAAGCGCACGGCGCAGCGCGGCAAAGCCCGCCTCGTCCTCGGCCGTCTCGGGGAAGTTCAGGGCCGAGATGTAGTCCTCGTTGGCCAGCGGCGGCTGCATCGCCTCGGCGGGCGTGCCGAGCGACAGCGCCGGCTGATCGTCGGGCCCCGCCTCGGGGGCGCCCGCCTGCGCGGCACCCTCTGCCATCCGGGCCGAGCCGACCATCGCCAGCGTCGCCTCGAAATTCTTCTGCGAGGCCGAGATCTCGGTCAGCTTGCGCATGATCGCGTTCTGCGGATTGTCCGCACGGCCCGCCTGCGCCTGCGAGAGATAGGCCTTGCGCAGCCCGTCGACGGTGATCTGCAGCCGGCGGCTTTCATCCTGGATCACCCGCGCCGCGCGCGCCACGATGGCCACCGCCCAGATCGTCATGATCGGCAGGATGACCGCCGCCGTGGTCACAAGCCCGGACCCCGCGCCTTCGCCGCCCGCGGTCAGGAAGATCACGCAGACGATCAGCCACACGACGCTCGCCGCGATCGCGGCGATGTCGGGACCGGTCAGCCCGATCCCCTCGCCCTGCCGGTTGGACAGGCCCGGCGGATCGTGGCGCGGGGCGGTGTCGGCGGGCTCGGCACGTTCGGCCATTCGCGGTGTCCTATTTGTACTCGATCTTCAGGATCTCGTAGGCCTTGTCGCCGCCGGGCGTCCGCACCTCGACGCTGTCGCCCTCGTCCTTGCCGATGAGCGCCCGCGCGATCGGGGACTTCACGTTCAGCAGGCCCTTTTCGATGTTGGCCTCCTGCTCGCCCACGATCTGCCAGGTCTTCTCGTCGTCGGTGTCCTCGTCGACCACGGTCACGGTGGCGCCGAACTTGACCGAGCCCGACAGCTTGGTCGGGTCGATCACCTCGGCCATGCCCAGAAGACCCTCGATCTCCTTGATGCGGCCCTCGATAAAGCTCTGCTTCTCGCGGGCGGAATGGTACTCGGCGTTCTCCGAC
>CAYNKL010000148.1:0-10627 GCA_964397775.1 uncultured Rhodobacterales bacterium
CGGATGTTGAACTTGCGGTACTGGTTCTTTTCGAAGCCCTCGGGGCCGGCGACGATCATCGCGCCCACGGCATTGGTGCCCTGGATGTGGGAGTTGTCGTAGACCTCGATGCGCTTTGGCGGGCCTTCGAGGCCGAAGGCCTCGGCCAGGCCCGCGAGCAATTTGCCCTGAGCGGCACCCTCGGCCATCTTGCGGGCGAGGCTTTCGCGGGCGTTGCGGGCGGCGTGTTCGATGAGTTCGGCCTTCTCGCCGCGCTGGGGCACGGCGATCTCGACCTTGCGGCCGCGCTTTTCGCTGAGCAGGTCGACCATGAGATCCTCGTCCTCGATCCCGTGCGAGAGAAGCAGCAGGCGGGGCGGTTCCTTCTGGGCATAGAACTGGCCGATGAAGGCCTCGAGCACCTCGGCGGGGGCCACGTCCTCGCCCACGCGGGGGTAGAAGTCGCGGTTGCCCCAGTTCTGGTTGGCGCGGATGAAGAAGACCTGCACGCAGGCCTGACCGCTCTCCAGGTGCAGCGCGATCACGTCGGCCTCGGCCACGCCCTGAGGGTTGATGCCCTGCGCCGACTGCACGGTGGTGAGCGCGCGGATGCGGTCGCGCAGGGCGGCGGCGCGCTCGAACTCCATGGCCTCGGAGGCCTCCTGCATCTGGCGGGCGAGCGTTTCCTGGATCTGGGTGGAGCGCCCGGAGAGGAAGCGCTGGGCGTCCTTCACGCTTTGGGCGTAGTCTTCTTCGCTGATCTTGCCGACGCAGGGCGCGCTGCATCGGCGGATCTGGTGCAGCAGGCAGGGGCGGGTGCGGCTGTCGAACATGGTGTCCGAACAGTTGCGCAGCAGGAAGACCTTCTGCAGCTGGTTCAGCGTGCGGTTCACGGCCCCCGCGCTGGCGAAGGGGCCGAAGTAGCTGCCGCCCTCGGACTTGGCGCCGCGGTGCTTGCGGATCTGCGGGTAGGCGTGGTCGCTGAGCAGGATGTTCGGAAAGCTCTTGTCGTCGCGCAGCAGCACGTTGAACTTGGGCTTGAGCTGCTTGATCAGGTTCTGTTCGAGCAGCAGGGCTTCGGTCTCGGTCCGGGTCGTGAGGAACATCATCGACGCGGTTTCCGAGATCATGCGCGCGATGCGGCGCGAGTGGCCCGCGGGGCGCGCGTAGTTCGAGACGCGCGCCTTGAGATTGCGCGCCTTGCCCACGTAGAGCACCCGGCTGTCCGCATCGAGCATGCGGTAGACCCCCGGGCTGCCGTCGAGCATCCGCAGGTATCCCTGGATGACCTTGTGGCCGGTGGCGGGCCTCTCGGCGGGCTTTGACGTACTGTCGGTCATGGCGCGCGGCTATCCTTGGGCTGCCGACTCGATTCTGCGGTGTCGCTGCCCCCGCAGACCGGCAGGTTCAAGGGGGAATGAATCCACCACTTCTGTGGATAAACCTGTAGGCAAACTGTGACCAAGCCGGATTTTTCGTTGGTTTATGAACGTTTCCTGAAGGCGCATAATTTTTGTGCAGAAAAATAAGGCATTGGAAATAAAGAATAAAAAATCTGGGAATGATAAGGTCTTGAGTTCCTTAACATTTCTGTTACCTTTACGCAGCGTTTGCGGGCCCCCGTGCATAAATCCGCGCGGGGTCACTCCACGCCCTGCACATCCGGGGTCTGCCAGTTCAGGTGCTGGCCCCCGTCGACGCAGAGAAGCTGGCCGGTCACGGCGGGCGAATCGAGGAAGTATCCCAGTGCTCCGGTGATATCGGCGGGGTTCGACCCACGGCTCATCAGGGTGGCCTGGCGCTGGCGCGAGAAGTGGTCGTCGCTTTGCCTTCCGCCCTGCAGGGTGGGGCCGGGACCGATGCCGTTGACGCGCACGCGTGGGGCAAGCGCCTGTGCCGCGGTGCGGGTGAAGGCCCAGAGCCCCATCTTGGCGAGGGTGTAGGTCATGAACTCGGGCGTGAGCTTGCGGACGCGCTGGTCGATCATGTTGACCACCAGCCCCTGCGGCAGAGGTTCGCCCATGTCGTCGGTGAGCGGATCGGGGATCTGCGCGGCCAGCGCCTGGGTCAGCACGAAGGGGGCGCGCAGGTTGCTTTCCATGTGCCGGTCCCAGCTTTCGCGAGTGGCGCTGGTGATATCGTCGTGCTCGAAGATCGAGGCGTTGTTGACCAGAACCGTCAGCGGTCCGCCGAGCGCCTCGGCCGCGCGGGGCAGGAGGGCCTGCACTGCGGCCTCGTCCAGAAGGTCGGCCTGCAGCGTGACGGCCTTGCGGCCCTTCGCCTCGATCTCGGCGGCGGTTTCCTTGGCGGCCTCCTCGGAGCCGCCGTAGTGCACGGCGACGTCGAAGCCGCGGTCGGCGAGGTAGAGCGCCATGGTATGGCCGAGGCGCTTGGCCCCGCCGGTGACGAGGGCACGCTTGTGGGTCCGGGTCATGGCTCTCTCCTGGTCAGACGTAGAACACCATTGCGATGTAGCCCACGTAGAGCGCGGACAAGACCGCGCCTGTGACCTTGCCCATGTCGCGGCCCATGAAGACGAAGGGGATCAGCAGCAGCGAGGCGGCCAGCATCACCCAGAGGTCGAGGCGCAGGAAGGCCGGGTCGACCTCCATCGGTGCGATCAGGGAGGCGACGCCGATGATGGCCAGCAGGTTGAACATGTTGGAGCCGATGACGTTGCCGATGGCGACGTCGGCCTGCTTGCGGATGGCGGCCATGACGGTGGTGGCGAGTTCGGGCAGCGAGGTGCCGAGCGCCACCAGCGTGAGGCCGATCACCGTGTCGGGCACGCCGAACATCTGGGCGATCTCGGTGGCGCTGTCGACGAGCAGATCGGCGCCGAGCGGCAGACCGACGAGGCCGAGCGCGAGGAAGAGCAGGATCTTCCACCAGGCCATGTCGGGGTCGGCGCCCTCGGGGTCCTCAAGATCCTCTTCGAGGTCGCCGGCACGCTTGTGGCGCCACGCGTCGCGCATGTTGTCGCAGAGCACCAGCGCCAGCGCGGAGAGCAGGATCAGCCCCGAGATCCAGTCGAAGACGCCCCGGAAGGCCAGCGCGATGAAGAGCAGCGTCCCGCCGATCATGACGAGGTAGCTCTTGTGGCTGCTGAAATGGCTGGTGTGCATCACGGTGATGAGCGCGGGAATGCCCAGCACCAGAAGGACGTTGGCGGTGTTGGAGCCCACCACGTTGCCGAGCGCGATGCCCGGCGCGTTGTCCAGCGCGGCATTGATGGAGATCAGCAGCTCGGGGGCGGAGGTGCCGAAAGCCACGATGGTCAGGCTGACGATCATGGCGGGGATGCCGACCCGAAGGGCGAGGTTGACCGCACCCTTCACCAGGGCGTCCCCGGCCAGCAGCAGGATCACGAGACCGAGCGCCGCGTAGACGAATACCATGTTACCTCTTGTCGTTTCCGCAGGGGCAGGGGCCCTTGCCGATGCGGTGGCGCCCGCAATTGGGACAGCGGCCGGCCTTGCGGCGGGTGAGGTCGATCTTCGGCATCCGAAGGCGGCCGAACATCGCCATGACGCCCATCGCGATCAGGAAGAGAAGGACGATCTTGACGATCATGTCACAGTCCGAAGCGCGCGAAGTCGGCGCGTTCCTCGATCTGGGAAAGCGCGTCCTGCGCGACGCTGGCACCGAGGCGCGAGAGCAGCGGCTTGCGCTGGTCGAAGCGGCGGAAGGAGACCTTCTTGCCGAAGCGTTCCTTCATCTTGGGCACCAGATGGCTGACACCGTCGGCGAGTCCGACCTCGACGGCGCTCTGGCCGATCCAGACCTCGCCGGTGAAAAGCTCGGGGTCATCGGCAAGCTTGTCGCCGCGGCGGTCGCGGACGTGGCCGATGAAGGTGTCGTGAAGCTGGCCCAGCAGCCGGTTCAGGCGGGCGACGTCCTCTTCCTTCTCGGGGCGGAAGGGGTCGAGCATCGCCTTCGAGCGCCCGGCGGTGTGGACACGGCGCTCGATCCCCTGGCGCTGCAGCAGCACATGCGCGCCGAAGCCCGAGGAGATGACGCCGATGGAGCCGAGGATGGAGCTGGGGTCGGCCCAGATCTCGTCCGCGGCGCTGGCGATCCAGTAGCCGCCCGAGGCGGCGACGTCCTCGGTGAAGGCGTATACGGGGACCTTGGTTTCCTCGGACAGGCGCCGGATGCGCGCGCCGATCAGCGAACTTTGCACCGGCGAGCCGCCGGGCGAATTGATCTCGAGCGCCACGGCGGCGGGTTTGCCGCGCTTGAAGGCGCGTTCGAGCGACTGCGCGAGGCTGCGGTCCGAGATGCTGGCGCGGCCGGCCATTCCGATCGCCCCCTGTAGACGGACGATGTTCACGGTCGGGGGTGATTTGACGAATGGAATCCAGCGTTTCATGTGGCGGGATGTAGATGCGGGAGACAGGGCAAACAAGGCGCGGGGGAAAAGAAGCCGGCCCTGTGGTGACCCGGCTGGGCCGCGCACGCGGCGCGGCGCCAAGGATCAGCCGTCGCCCAGCGTCGTCAGTGCGTCGCGCAGCAGGTCCGGCATCGGTTCGGGGCGGCCCTCGGCGCCCATGTGGACCTGACTGAAAAAGCCCTCGGCACAGGCCGTATCCTCGTCGTTGCGGAACATGGCGAGGTCGACCTTGAAAGACGAGCGCCCCAGGTGCGCCAGCCGCAGGCCGATCTTCAGCGCGTCGGGGTAGCCTGCTTCGGCATGGTAGCGGCAGCCGGATTCGACGACGACCAGCTGCATGGCGCCTTCGCCGTGGATCCTGATCCCCTGCGCGATCTGCCAGGAGCCGAGCGCACTGTCGAAGAGCTCGATGTAGACGGCGTTGTTCATGTGGCCGTAGGCGTCGTTGTCGCGCCAGCGGGTGGGCATGGGTACGAAGGCGCGATAGTCGGCGCGCGTGCCGGGAGGCTGTCTGCTCATTGGTTCCTCAGCATTCGGAAGGCGGCCGATGCGCCCCAGCCCGCCGCGATGGCGATGGCGAGCGACATGAGGCCGTAGATGAGCGGCTGTTGCCGCGAGAGGGTGAAGAGCCAGCGTTCGAGGCCGACCTTCCGGACCTCGATCGTGGTGTCGTACTCGGCGACGACGCCGCCGGCCCGGGTGAGGAAGATGCGTGCCGCGTAGGCGCCCTCCGTCAGGTTGGCGGGCATCTCGATGGCCGTCTCGAAGAGCGTGGATTCGGTCAGCTCGACGGCGCTCTCGCTGAGCTGGTAGATGCCCTGGTCCTCGCGCACCCGGATGAGCGCATCGGTGAAGATGCCCGGCTCGTCCACGCCCGAACCCACGGCCCGGATGGCACGCGGGATCGAGATGCGATGGCGCAGGTCTTCGGTATCGGTGATGACGTCGGCCCAGGGGCCGCTGGTCGCCACGGCGTAGAAGGTGGGCGCGGCATCGACATCGGCGAAGGCGGTGTTCACCCAGATGCCGAAGCGCCGGTCCTTGCGCCGCACGGTGAGCGGCCGCGACGGGCCCGCAACGGCGATGATCACCTCGAGCGGCGGATCCTCGATGATGGGGCCCTCGCGTTTGACCGCGCCGTAGATCAGGATCTCGGACCCCGAGAAATCGGTCGAGATGCGCACCTGGTCCTTGCTGAGCCCGAGCACGACCTCTTCGGCTGCATGCGCACGAAAGGCGGCGAGCAGAAGCAGAAGGATCACCGAGAGGCGCATCAGCTCTGCCCCGCCGGGCCGACACTGTAGAGTTCGTCCGGGCGGATCAGCAGGTCGAGCGCGAGCTTGCCGCAGACCACGAGCACCATGCCGGCCAGCAGGATGCGCAGCTGTTCGGCCTTCATGCGCGAGCCGATGATGGTGCCGAACTGCGCCCCTATCACGCCGCCGATCAGCAGCAGCAGGGCCAGCACGACGTCGACCGTGTAGTTGGTTGTGGCGTGCAGGATGGCGGTGAAGCCCGCCACGAAGATGATCTGGAAGAGCGAGGTGCCGATCACGACCTTGGTCGGCATGCCCAGCAGGTAGATCATGGCCGGGACCATGATGAAGCCGCCGCCGACGCCCATGATGGCCGAGAGCACGCCCACGAAGAAGCCCACGAGGATCGGCGGGATGACCGAGATGTAGAGCCCCGAGATGCGGAAGCGCATCTTGAGCGGCAGCTTCTGGATGCTGGTGTGCTTGCGCCGCGATGCCTTTGCGCCGGACCGCGACTTGCGCAGGGCGCGCAGACTTTCGACGAACATCAGCGCGCCGATGATGCCGAGGAAGACCACGTAGCAGAGGTTCACCAGCAGATCGACCTGACCGAGGCTTTTGAGGTAGTTGAAGATCACGATGCCGACGGCCGAACCGAAAAGACCGCCCACGAGAAGGACGGTCCCCATTCGGAGATCCACCGTTCGTCGCCTGAGGTGCGCGAGCAGGGCCGAGAAGGACGAGGCGACGATCTGGTTGGCCTGCGTGGCCACGGCCACCGCGGGCGGGATGCCCACGAAGAACAGCAGCGGCGTCATCATGAAGCCGCCGCCGACGCCGAACATGCCCGACAGGATCCCCACCAGCAGCCCGAGGCTCAGCAGAAGCAGTGCGTTGACCGAGACCTCGGCGATGGGAAGGTAGATCTGCATTCTCTCACTTTGCGGCTGCGCTGCGCGATTGGCAACGGGGCGGATTGGAGCAGCGAGATTGTGTGACGCGGATCAGGGCAGAAGCAATTTCTGAAGGCTTCGGCCCATGACGCGGGCACTGTCGAGCATGTCGGTCACCCCCACCCATTCGTCGGGCTTGTGGGCGAGTTCGAGCACGCCCGGCCCGTAGGCGATGCAGTTCTTCAGCGTGCCGATGCGATCGATGTGCTTCTGGTCGTAGCTGCCGGGCGAGGCGACGTAGTCGGGCGCCTTGCCCATCACCTCGTGGATCGCCTCGGTCACGGTGGTGACGACGGGCGCATCGCGGTCGGTCATCGAGGGCTGCACGCTGTTAAGATCGCGGATGGCGTAGTCGAACTGAGGCCGGCGGGCCTTGAGATCCTCGAGCAGGGCGATGACTTCGCCGCGGACCTCCTCGAAGGGTTCCTCGAGCAGGAATCGGCGGTCGATCACGATGCGGCAGCTGTCGGGCACGCAGTTGGCGGGCAGGCCGTCGTAGTCGTCGTCCTGCTCGTGCTCGCCGCCGTGGATCGAGTTGATGTTCATCGTGGACGAGCGCGCGCCCTCGGGCACCACGGGCATGTCCGTGTGGCGCTGCGCCATGGCCGGGAAGAGCGTCTGTTCGAAGGCGTCGAGCACAGCACCCATGTGGCGCACGGCGCAGTCGCCGAGGAAGGGCATGGAGCCATGGGCGATCTCGCCCTTTGTCTCGATTTCCGCCCACCAGCCGCCGCGGTGCCCCAGGCAGATGCGGTCCTTGTTGAGCGGTTCGGGGATGATGACATGCTGCACGCGCGCCGGATCGAACCAGCCGTGTTCGGCCAGGTAGGCCACGCCGCCGTAGCCGCCCGATTCCTCGTCCGCGGTGCCGCTGATCTCGACCGCGCCGGCGAAATCGGGATGTTCGTCGACAAAGGCCTCGGCCGCGATGATCGAGGCGGCGAGCCCGCCCTTCATGTCGCAGGCGCCGCGTCCGTAGATGCGGTCGCCGTCGAGTTCGCCGCCGAAGGGATCGCGAGTCCAGCCGCTGCCGACCTCGACCACATCGGTGTGCGAGTTGAAATGCACGCACTCGCCGGGGCGGGTGCCTTCGCGCCGCGCCACGATGTTCCAGCGGGGATGGCGGGTGCTGTCGCCCGGCGCGCCCTCGGCCCGGACCAGCGTGCACTCGAAGCCGCGGGGGGCGAGCCGGTCGCGGAGGTATTCGCAGATCTCGCGGTAGCAGTCGCCGGGCGGGTTCAGCGTGGGGATGCGGATCAGGTCCTGCGTGAGTGCGATCAACTCGTCGCGTTTGTCTTCGATCCGCTTATCCAACCCGTCCGTCATGGTCTTGCCTCTTGCCTGTTTGCGCGGACTGTCCGGCGACGCGGCGGGATTGGCAAGGGGGTCAGGGCAGTTGCAGGCGTGGTGCGCGTCCGACGGGGACCGGCCCGATGAAGACGCGGTCATCGCGGAAGTCGAGCGGCAGGTCGAGCGTTTCGGGATTGCCCCGAAGCCCGGCGACAAGCGACAGGCCCTGTTCCAGCGCATCGGCGAGCGTTGGGTCGAGCTGACCTGCCTCGCGCGCCGTCTGCAGCAATTCGCGCCAGTTCTCGGCCTGCAGGGTCAGTTCCCCCTCCGGGATGCCGTCGGGGTCGATGTCGAGCGTGCCTGTGAGCCGCAGGGCCATGCCCTCGGTCTCGTATTGCGCGAGGCGCAGCTCGATTTCCTCGGGGCGGGGGCGCGCGCCGTCGCCGATGTTCCAGGGGCCGTCGAAATCCACGATCGCCTCGACCAGCAGGCCTTCGCCGGTGCCCTGGCCCGCCAGCGCGTCGGCGCCGAGCCCGATGCGATACTGGTCCGGTTGTCCGCCGAGTTGCGCGATGGCGGCCGTCATGCCGGCAAGCGCGAGGCTCCGCTCGGGGCCGTTGAGGTTCAGCACTTCGGCCTCGGCATTGGCGCGCATGAGGATGCCGTCGCCCTCATGCACGACGCTGGCGCGCAGGCCGTCGGAGGTTATGTCCCACTCGCCCGAGGGCAGGGTCAGCTGCTGCGCGTCGGGAAAGACCACGATCTCGTGTCCCTGCCGGTAGCTGAGGCGCAGCACCTGCAGGAAGGGGGCCTGCCAGGCCACGCCGCGGTCGGGGTCGGAGAGGCGCGGGGCGTCCAGCGTGACGTCGATGCGGTTGGGAAAGCCGCGCACGCGCAGGGCGTCGTATTCGGCCTGCCAGCCGTCGGCGCGGCGGTCCTCGAACCAGCCGGTGACGGCCTGCCGCGCAATGTGCGCCTGCCAGAACCAGTACCCGGACCAGCCGAGGGCCGCGATCAGGACGAGCGATATCAGTCGTTTCACGTGCGCCTCTTTCGCATTCCGGCCCGATCGTGTTTAGAGGAGCCCGCAAGGAAGGACCAGCGCCATGACCCTTTGGGTATTCGGATACGGATCGCTCTTGTGGAACCCGGGCTTCCCGGTGGCCGAACGCCTGCGCGCCACCCTGCCGGATTATGCCCGCAGCTTCTGCATGTCCTCGATCCACCATCGCGGCACGCCCGAGAAGCCGGGGCTGGTGCTGGCGCTCGACCACCATCCGGGCGCGGTCTGCGACGGGCTTGCGCTGCGCGCCGAACCGGGCAGCGAGGACGAGACGCTGGCCTACCTGCGCGAGCGCGAACTGGTGTCCTCGGCCTATCTCGAACGTCGCCTGCAGGTGGACCTGATCGACGGTCGCAGGATCGAGGCGCTGGCCTATATCATCGATCCCGATCATGAGCAGTATTGCGGTGGCATGCCGCTCGAGGAACAGGCCCGGATCATCGCAGGCGCCCACGGCGGGCGCGGGCCGAACCCGGAATATCTCGAGAACACGGCACGCCATCTCGAGGAACTGGGCATTCCCGATGCCGAAATGCACTGGTTGATGTCCCGCGTGCATGAATTGACACGCTGACAGCTTGGATTGAAGGGCGCGACAATCTAGGGTCGGGGGCAACAAAAGAACCCCGACAGGCGCCTTGATGGACCAAAAAGATTTCGAAGCGGAACCGAGCTTTAGCCAGCCCGTGCGGCAGGTACTTGCGATGGTCGTGGTTCTTGGGCTGTCGATCGCCGGCGGCGTTCTTGCCCTGCCGCGGGTCCTGCCGGTCTTTCAGGCAAACCCCTACCTGAACGGCTTCATCTTCTTCGTCTTCGTGATCGGCCTGATCGCCTGCTTCTGGCAGGTGGCGCAGCTCATCAACTCGGTCCGCTGGATCGAGCGTTTCGCCGCCGATCGCGACACCGGGCGCCAGCTTCAGGCGCCGCAGCTTTTGGCGCCGCTGGCGACGCTCCTGCGCACCCGCGCCAAGCGGATGCAGATCACCACGACCTCGACCCGCTCGATCCTCGACTCGGTGGCGCAACGGATCGACGAGGCGCGCGAGATCACCCGCTACATCACTTCGCTGCTGATCTTCCTCGGCCTTCTGGGCACCTTCTACGGTCTGGCGACCACCGTGCCGGCGCTTGTCGACACGATCCGCAGCCTTGCTCCGCAGCAGGGCGAAAGCGGCGCGGACCTCTTCGGTCGGCTCATGTCGGGGCTCGAGGCGCAGCTGGGCGGCATGGGCGTGGCCTTTGCCTCGTCTCTGCTGGGCCTTGCCTGTTCGCTCATCATCGGGCTGCTGGAGCTTTTTGCCGGGCACGGGCAAAACCGCTTTTACCGCGAGCTCGAGGAATGGCTGAGCAGCATCACGCGGCTCGGCTTTTCCTCTGAAAGCGACGGCCCCGACCTTGGCGCCGCGGGCGTGGTGCTCGACCGCATGGCCGAGCAGATGGAAAAGCTGGAGCTTCTCTTCGCGCAGGCCGAAAGCGGGCGCTCCGAGGTCGACAGCCGCCTTGGCCAGCTTGCCGACAGTGTCGAGCGGATGACCGAGCGGATCGAGGCGACGGCGCCCTCGTCCAATTCGCTGGCCCGGATCGCCGAGGGGCAGGAGCGCCTTGTCGACGTGCTTCAGCAGAAGGAGGCCTCGGAGGGGCTCGACGCCGAAAGCCGGATGCGCCTGCGGTCGATCGACGTGCAGATGCTGCG
>CAYNKL010000149.1:0-10464 GCA_964397775.1 uncultured Rhodobacterales bacterium
GGCGTTTCGCTGCTAGTCGTCGCCAATGCCTTGCGGCTGCTGCGCGCGACGTCGGAGGCCCCGCCACCGAAAGATCGCAAAAGAGGGGGTGTACGAATGGCCGAGTACGCGCTCGCGCATGGCCTCTGAGGTCGGCGAGTGTGGAGCGGAGACGACCGCATTCCATCACTCGGGGGACAAGTGACAGTTGGTTCGCGAGGCACGGCTAGCCTTCATGCCTTCACCCAAGTGACACCACGGTGATAGCCGTCGCCATGACGACGACGAACATCGAAAGCGCCGCCACGGCCAGCGTACGGCCTAGGTCACGGTTGGGCCGCGTGACCTTGAGCCGAAGTTCTTGGGCAGTTTCGGGAAATTCGAGAGCGGCCGAGTTCGACTGCTGCATCAACGTATGACGCGCGTTCCAGCGGCGTTCCTCGGCCCGGTTCCAGCCGTTGACCACCAGAACGATGGCGACGATCATGATCATCGAGGTCGGCACCCAGATTGTGTAGCCCCTGATGGTCTCATCTGTCAGCGGTGTGAAGCCGGCGCCCGGGTCTGTCGCGCCGTAGACCACGACTTCTTTCAGTGTCATCAGCGACCCCAGCAGGATATTCGAGACGATGACGACGATCCCGCAGAGCAGTCGCGCGCCACGTCGCATCCCCTCGGGGGGATCGCGCGGATCGAGCAGCAACGTGAAGAACCAGAAACGTTCGGCTTCTATCTGGAAGCTTTCGGCGATCCATGACAGCCCGAAGCCGAAATAGCCCAGGCCGAAAAGCCATCCGATCGCACCGGCTACCAACGGGATGCGGTCCCGCACTAGCAAAAACAATGCGCCGTAGGCGGCGGGACCGAGTGCGAGGATCGAAAAGGGAGGTAGCGTCAAAACCGCTGCAGCACCCGCCATGAAAGCCCCGACGCCATGTGGCAGAACCGAATGACGGATGATGTGTTTTGAACCAACCCGCATGAGACGTTTGATCAAGTGGCCTCGTTCTGTCCCCGGAGGTGGCGACGGGGCCAGAACAGAAGCACCACCACGCCGAAGAAGATTGCGGTATCGGCGAGGTTGAAGGCGGGCCAGTGCGACTCACCGATGTAGAAGTCGAGAAAGTCTGTCACGCCGCCGAACCGCCCCCTATCCGCCACGTTGCCAATCGCGCCGCCGAGGATGAGCCCGTATCCCACGGCATCACTTGACCGTTCAGTCCGGAATGCGAGGACCGCAAGCCACGCGGCGATGACCATGGCGAGCGCCACCAGTATGAAGGGGGACACGTCGCTGAGCATGCCGAAGCTGACACCGGAGTTGCGATGAAGGACGAGGTTGAAGCCGGGGAAGACGCCGAGACCGCCGGCAAGGGCTTCGGCATTGGCGCTGGCCAGCGCCTTCGTTGCCTGATCGGTTACGAATGCCGCAACAGCGATGCAGCCTGCAACAGCTGAGGCAAAGGTGGGACGCTTCATTGCTCTCATCCCAGCCAGACGTCGAGGAACAGCATCAGGACCAGACCAACGGCCAAGCCAAGCGTCGCACGGTTCTGATGCCCGCTGCGATGCGTTTCGGGAATGATCTCGTGGCTGATGACGTAGAGCATCGCGCCCGCGGCGAAGGCGAGACCCCAAGGCAGGAGCGGTTGTGACAACGTGATGATTCCGGCGCCGAGAAGCCCGCCGATCGGCTCGACGAGACCAGTCAGGGCGGCGATGCCCCATGCACGGAACTTCGGGTAGCCCTCGCCGAGGAGCGACACGGCAACCGCCAGCCCCTCGGGTGCATTCTGCAGCCCGATACCGATAGCAAGCGGCAGGCCGCCGGAAAGCCCGTCCGCACCGAAACCCACGCCGACGGCAAGGCCTTCAGGGAAATTGTGGATCGTGATCGCGATGATGAAGAGCCAGACGCGCCTGAGCGACGCGGCTTCTGGTCCCTCTCTCCCCGTCCTGAAGTGCTCGTGCGGCAAGCGCTCGTTCATCAGCGCAACCGCCCCCATGCCGAGCAGGATCGAGATGCAGACGATTAGCGCCGGCATGGCACCATTCTCGAACATCGGCTCGGCCGCATCGAGCGCAGGAATGATCAGTGAGAAGAACGACGCCGCCAGCATCACACCAGCTGCGAAGCCGAGCGCCATGTCCCGCGTGGCACGCGACGGGACCCGGCCAAAGAGCACAGGGACCGCCCCGACCGCGGTCATCAGACCGGCGGCGAGGCTGCCAAGGAAGCCGAGCGCGATCGGAGACAACTCGATCATGGGCGCTCCTGATAAAACACTGAAATCGAATGAGATGGCGAGGCGCGCATCCCGCGGCCCCGAAATCCCTGCACGACGGACCAGCTCGCGAAGCAACGTTCGGCTGTGACCTGTTGCGATGTCACACCCATGTGACCGAGCAAGACATTCGGTGATGTCTTGTCTATTCTTGCCAACGGCTTCCTAGGAAGCTCTGAAAAACCAAAGACTTCCGGGAGTGACCCATCGCAATGCTCACAAGACGCCATTTTATCACCACGACCGCCGCTATGTTCTCCGCACCAATCGCCGGCCCCCTTCTTGCAAACACTTGGCCGACGGAGGAGCAGAAGGCCGCCTGGGACGCGCAAGTGACGCCGGCGAACTACGACCCGGCCACGACGAACCCTTGGGGTTTGCACCCGCGACTGCTGCCGCAGCGAGTCGAGGCGCGGCCCGGTCTCGTGCCTGGCGACATCCATGTTGATGCCACGGCACGCTATCTCTACCATATCGAGCCGGGCGGTACGGCGATGCGGTACGGTGTGGCCATCGGTGAGGGCGGGCTCTACGAGCCGGGCACCTACACGATCCGCCGAAAGGTGAGATGGCCGCACTGGACGCCGACGCAAAACATGATCCGTCGGGAGCCGGAAGCCTATGCGCAGTACGAGGACGGGATGGAGCCCGGCCCGAAGAATGCGCTCGGTTCGCGGGCGCTCTATCTCTATATCGGTGATCGCGACACCTACCTTCGGATCCACGGCACACCCTCCCCACGCTCTATCGGCTCCCGCTCGAGCTCGGGATGCGTGCGCATGGTCATGCCCCATATCAACGACCTCTATGAGCAGGTCGAAACCGGCGTGACAGCCGTCCTCTATCCGGCTGAAAACGACGGTCCCGTGACGGCGCATAGTTGATCGCCTTGCGAGCCCACGCGAACGGCGGTTGGGATAGTCTCCCACGTCCCTCCCGGCCCACGGGGGCTGAAGGCACCGCCGGTCATTCAGGGTCGCACGCCGTGAGGGTACTAAACACATCCTGTCAGCTCGCAGCCTGCGCCCCACGCTCTGTGCAGATCGGGCGCCCTTCCGGAGTGCGGAGTGGCAGCATTGTTGTCTCAACCGGCCCGACATGGCGGTACCAGTAGCAGCCGTCTTGTGGCCGCAGTTCTACGGTTTGCACATTTTGATATGGGGCGGCCATGGCGCTCAAATGAGCCATCATCTCATCCGAGATCCCCGGCTCCGGTTGAGGAGTCTGGCCAACAGGAATGGTGCAGGCTCCGAGCGTAAGCAGGCCCGCGAACAGAAGGGTTGCCTTGCCGGTGGTGTGCGCTTGCGGCATTAATCAGTTTCCTTTGTAGCTTGCGAAGACCTCGGTCGAGCCGGCATCGCTTATAAGAAAGATATCGTAGGCTTCCCGTCGCTGGCCGAAATCCATGCCGGGGGAATCGAGAGGCATCTTCGGTACGGCCAGGTCGACGGCTTCCGGACGTTCCTCCGGAAGGCGGCGAATGTCGCTCGCCGGCACGTGTCCCTCGATCACGTAGCTATCCACGAGCGACGTGTGGCAGGATACCATCCGCTGCGACACGGCATTGTCGAACTTGAAGCGAATGAGCCCGCCACCGAACATGTCCTGTCCGGTCGGCGCGAAGCCGTTCTCTTTCAGATGCTCCATCCATGCGAGGCAGCATCCACAGCCGTTGGTCTTGCGCACGTCAATCGAGGTCGCTTCTGCCAAAACCTCGGCGGCAGGAAAAAGGGCGATGGCAGTCGTCACCGCGGTGCTCAGCTTTCCCATCGGTCAGAGCCTTTCGCTGGTGTTGGATGCAAGATCGCTAGCGAGCGCGTCCTCTAAGCGCGCACGCGCTTCAGCCAGCCGGTCCAGGCCTGCGTTGCCCTGAGCTTCGCCCTCGACCGCTTCCGACAGCCGCTCGTCAGAAAGTGGATCGGTCGGACGGCCTTCCACGCGCACCTCGTAATGTAAATTCGGTCCTGTCGCTGTTCCGGTCGCCCCCACCCGTCCGATAGTGTCGCCGGCCGTGACGCGCTGACCTTCTGCGAGGCCATCGGGCACAGCGCTCAGATGTGCATAGCGAGTCATGGTCTCCGTGCCGTGAGCGATTTCGACAACGCGCCCGTAGCCGCCCCGACGTCCGATGAAGGCTATGCGCCCCGGCGCCGTCGCGCGCACCGACGTTCCGCGCGGTGCCGCGAAATCGACGCCGGTATGCATGCGCACATTGCCGTAGATGGGGTGCTTTCGCCGACCAAAGACGGAGCTAAGCCGAGCCCCCTTAACTGGCTCAGCGAAGACGCGAACCACTTCGCCGTTGAGGTACATCGTGGCGCGACCCGTGCCGTCCTCGGGCCAGACAACCTCGTAGAGTGCGTCCCCCAGATCGAGCGAAGCGAAGGCGATCTTGGGTTGTCCTATGGTATCGCCTTCGACACGCGCCTCGCGCCACAGAAGGCGAAGGGTCTCGCCCCCGCCGAGGTCACGGCGGAAATCCACCGTACCCCCCAACATCTGCGCCAGATCGACCGCGAAACGTGAGGGTATCCCGGAGTCTTCCAGCGCGGCGAAGATCGAACTCTCTATCCTGGTCGTTCCGGCCAACACCACGATCTCGGGCTCGGGGGACACGACGCGGGTCGAGAGCGTATCGCCGAACGTCGCTTCGACCCGCACGCCCTCGTCCACATCGAGCGCCACGCGGCGTGGACTGCCATTGGCGGACATCTCCACTGTCAGAACGTGGCCAGGACGCAGGCGACGCAGATCGTATTCTGCGGAGATCGCCAGCGACGTCTCCGCACGGTCCGGCCCAGTGAGGCCGGCTTCGGCGAGTAGGCCGTCGAGCGTATCCCCAGAGACGATTTCACGAGACCATACGGCGAGGGGCGGCTCGATCACAGGCAAGGGAGCATTCGCCGCCGCTGCGGTCGGGAGAGCCGGAGCTGAAGCACTGGTAGGCGAAGCTGAAACCGCGGACACAGCGTGGGGCACCACCAGGTTCGCCTCCACAGGCGATGTGAAAGGCTCGGGGCGCCAGCGGCCAGCCTCGGTCAAACCCGATGGTACCGGCTCGTTCGCCGCCACACTGGACAAGGCAATTGCCGTTACCGAGACGCCGCCCGCCATCGCCAATGCGGCCGCCCAATATCCCAACCTCATGTTGCCCCCTCTGCGTCTTTTTCATTCATTGCACGACGGATTTTCGGAACCGCGAATTCTCTCGGTTCGTGGTAGTCGATAGTGGTCACGAAGCGTCCCTCGGCGTCGAACAGGAAGACGCTCGCCGTGTGGTTCATGGTGTAGTCGCCGCTGTCAGTCGGGACCTTTTCGTAGGTCGCGCGGAAACCCTCGACCGCCAGAGCAATCTGCTCCTCCGGACCGGTCCAGCCACGGATCGCCGGGTGGAAATAGCCGACGTACTCCGCCATCGCATCGACATTGTCCCGCTCCGGATCGACGGTGATGAAGACAACGTTCAGTTGTTCAGCATCCCTTCCCAAGGCGTCCAGCCAACCGGAAATGTCTGCAAGCGTCGTCGGGCACACATCCGGACAGTAAGTAAAGCCGAAGAAGACCATTGAGGGCGACCCGACCAGCGTATCCGGTCCAACCGGACGTCCTTCGTGATCGGTGAGGTCGAACTCCATCGCGGTGAGCGGCAACGGCCGTCCGTCGTCCGGTACAGGCGCTCCGGGGCCGTCGACCTGCCACCAGCCGACGAATAGAGCGAGCCCGAGCACACCGAGCGCCGCGGCACCGTAGCCGAGAACTGATCTGCTCTGCATCAATCCTCCGGCCCGCGCGCTGCGATCCCGAGGATCGGCACCTCGACCGTCGTCTCTCCGCCATCGGAGAATGTCAGCGTCAACGGAAAGGTCTCGCCCTCTTCCATCGGGCGCTGAAGCTGCATCAGCATGGCATGCAGGCCGCCGGGCTCGAACGCGACGGTCTCGCCAGGTGCAATGACAATCTGGCCCGCCGGAGACATCGAGCTCACACCCTGCTCGTCCGTCGCGGTCCGGTGAACTTCGGGCAGCATGGCGAGGTCTGTCCGGAGCCCGGTCAACGTGACCGGCTCGTCACCCGCATTGTGGACTTCCATATAAGCTGCGCCGGGGCGGGAGGTGCCGATCGAGGCCCGCGCCCAGGCGTTCTCGACGACGACATCGGCGGAGCCGGCCATTGCCGACGTCGCAAGCATGAACGGCAGCATCAGGACTGAGCACGCGGCGTGGATGGTGTATTTCATTGCAGCTCCTTCTCGATTCTCGATTGCGCGCCCGTCGGATCAGCTTCCGGCGGCCGCGACTTCCGACGCGACCAGCGCCCGGAGTTGCGCCTCTCCGAATGGATCAAGCGGCTTGCCGTTGACGAAGAAGGTCGGCGTCCCGCTCACGCCGACGGTCTCGACGTCTGCTCGGTCCTGGTTGAGTATGCCGATGACGTCAGGAGCCATCATCTGCGTCTCTGCGGCTTCAGCATCTAGACCCGCCGTGGCGGCGACCTCGAGGATCAGCCCCGGTTCCGGCGCGCCATGCGACGCCCAGCGGGGTTGCTCGCGCAGGATGGCCTCCAAAACGGGCTCATAGACATCCTGCATCCGGGCGGCTTCCAGGACGCGAATGGCCTCTTCGGAGGCTTCCCCGTGGAACGGGGTGTAGCGGATCGCGAGACGGACGGCATCGCCATGCTCAGCCATGATGTCCTTCACCACGGGATAGAAGGCACGGCAGGCCTCGCAGGCCGGATCGAAGAACTCGACGATGGTGACCGGCGCCTGTTCCGGTCCCAGGATCGGCGAATAGGGGCGCAGTAGGGCCTCCGCCTGTTCCGCCGGAGTCGACGCACTCTGCGCTACTGGCGCGGGACGGGTGGCGAACCAGGCAGCGAGCGCGAAGCCGGCGAGGCCAAGCACCAAGACTGACAGGACGAGCGATTTTCGGCTCCTGAATGTGATTCCTTCAAGGAAAGCGTCGACAGCCCGACGACCAGCACGAAGGCGATGAGCGACAGAAACGGGATCGGGATGCCGAGAACCAACTGGTTGACGTCGGTACACGAAGGACCGATCGCTGTGCAGGGCTGGATCGGTTCGGGAACGAGACCGACGTAGAGACCCGAGTGCCAGAGCGCGATCGCTGCTCCGCCAAGGCCGAGAGCCACGCCGTAACGCCCGACGCGGCGGTCCTGCCACCACAGCCCGAGACCCAGAACGACGGCCAGCGGGAACATGAACGCGCGCTGGTACCAACACAGAAGGCACGGCATCTGACCCAGCACCTCGCCGATGAACAGGACGGCGAGCGATGCAGCCAGCGCCACGATCCATGCAGCGGTGAGTGCTGTATCGGCGGAAGCTCTCGGTTTCATCTGGTGATCCGTTTCCGCAGATCGGCGAGGATCTCCTCGGCTGGCGTCCCATAGCTCCAGGTCGTGACGAGGCCCGCATCTGGGCCGAACAGAAACAGGTGTGACGTGTGGCTCATCGTGTAACCGCCCGGCGCGGAGGCCTCCTCGATTTTCTCGTAGAAGATGGGGAAGTTCTCGGCCGTTCGTTCGATCTGGTCGGACGTTCCGGTCAGGCCGAGAATGCCAGCATTAAAAACCGGCACATAGTCGGCAAGGTTCTCCGGCGCATCGCGCTCGGGGTCGATCGAGATGAAGAGCGGCTGAACCTGCTCCGCGTTCTCCCCCAGACCATCCATGACCGCGGCAACCTCGGAAAGAGTGGTCGGGCAGATATCCGGGCAATTGGCGAAACCGAAGAAGATCAGCATCCACTCGCCCGCAAAATCCTCCTGGGTGCGGACCATCCCCCTGTGGTCGGTCAGCTCGAAATCCGCTCGGAAAGCAGGTTCCGTCTCGGTGCGCGCACGATCGGCACGATAATCCGCCCTGAGAAGAAGCCAGACCAATGCCAAGGCTGCAACGCCCACCGACGCCCAAAGCACTTTTCGAAGGAGTGTCAGCGTCACGTAAACCGCCTGCCTGCCGTTTTTGATAACGTCGCGGATACATCCTCTAGCCACTGGAGGTTCAACTACTTTCGTCGCGGCTGCCGCACTTTGTCACATGCATGTGAAAGCCATGTCGTCGTTGCCAAAGCGGCCCATCAAATCTACCACGACTGTACGTTTTATGGAGGCGTAGATGCTCACGATCGGCAGCTTGGCGAAGAAGACCGGCACCAAGGTGCAGACCATCCGCTACTACGAGCAGATCGAACTCATGCCCGAGCCGGGCCGGACCGAAGGCGGGCAGCGGCGCTATGGCGATGCCGAGCTCGAGCGGCTGTCCTTCATCCGCCATTCGCGCCAGCTTGGCTTTTCGCTCGATGCCATTCGGGAACTGCTGGACCTCGGCGACCATCCCAACCGGCCCTGCCATGAGGCCGATGCGATCGCGCGGCGGCAATTGAAGCAGGTGGAGCGGCGGATCGCTCGGCTCGAGGCGCTGCGCACGGAGCTGAATCGGATGGTGCACGAATGCAGCGGCGGGCGGACGGCCGATTGCCGCGTGCTCGAGGTTCTGCGGGATCACTCCGCATGCCTGACCGACCACGACGAGATCGGGGCGTGAGGCATGGGCGCGGCGATCGTCTATCCTCTGGCCGCGTTGGCCGAGATCGCCGGTTGCTTCGCCATCTGGGCATGGTGGCGCCTCGGGACCTCGCCGCTCTGGTTGGCCCCGGGTCTTATTGCGCTTGCGCTCTTCGGGTGGTTACTCGCCCAAGTCGAGGCCACCGCGGCGGGGCGCGCTTTTGCGGCCTACGGGGGCGTCTATATCGCGGCTTCGGTTCTCTGGATGTGGCTGATCGAGGGACAGCGGCCAGACAGGTGGGATGTGATCGGCACCGCAATCTGCCTTGTCGGGGCAGCGATCATCCTGGCGGCGCCGCGCCAGGTCTAGGAGCTTCTCCTGAAGCTAAACCCGTCGTAGCCCTTCAAAGCCCGTTCGACTGAGGTGCAGGAAAGGCGGTAACTGAATGTTCGAAATCTCCGGTGTGGGAGTCATCGCAGCCTTTTTGGGCGGGACGGTCTCGTTTCTGTCACCCTGCGTTCTGCCACTGGCTCCAGGATATATATCCTATATCGCGGGGCAACCTGCTCCGGCATCGGGAACGGCGACAGCCATCGGCGACCGGGTGCGCAGTGTGATCCTGAGCCTCTGGTTCGTGCTCGGGTTCTCCACGGTCTTCGTGGCGCTCGGGGCCGGGGCAAGCCTTTTGGGCGGAATGCTGCTGCGCTGGAAATACGAACTGGGTCTTGCGGGGGGCGCTCTAATCGTACTTTTCGGGCTGGTGATGATGGGGGCGATCCGGGTCCCCGCGATGATGCGCGACACAAGGCCCGATGTCGCAACTAAAGGCGGCAACGCGGTGGGGGCGTATCTTCTGGGCCTCGCCTTTGCCTTTGGTTGGACGCCCTGCATCGGGCCGGTGCTCGGCTCGATCCTCGCGGTGAGCGCGATATCGGACGCGGATGGCGTGGCGCTTCTAGCCATCTATTCCGTGGGTCTGGGCGTGCCGTTCCTGCTGATCGCGCTCTTTACCAATGAAATCGCGGGCAAACTCAAACGGATCGGCGCGACAGGCCGGTGGCTCTATCGCAGCGCGGGCGGGCTGATGGTGCTGATGGGGATCGGAGTGATGACCGGTCAGATCAACCGTCTGGCCTTTTGGTTGCTCGAAACCTTCCCGGTCCTTGGCAGCATCGGATAGCCGAAGGCCCAAGGTCTCGGTCGAAAGTAGTTAAAGGCATTGAAGCTACAGCCACTATAGCAACTAAATTGCTCCTCGACCGATTCGAGGAGCTTTCCGTGCCGCACGATCATAGCCATGCTCATATCGACCCAAAATCCGGCGATCGCCGCGTGTCTGTCGCGATCTGGGCCAACGGACTTCTGACCGTCGCGCAGATCGTCGGCGGGATCCTTTCGGGCAGCCTGGCGCTGATCGCTGACGCGCTACACAATTTCTCGGACATGGCGTCGCTTGTGATCGCCTTCGCCGCGCGCAAAATCGCGCGGCGACCGGCGGATGAGCGCATGACCTTTGGCTACGGCCGGATCGAGATCGTCGCCGCGCTGATCAACTACACCACGCTTATTCTGATAGGTTTCTACCTGATCTACGAGGGCGGCATGCGGATGATCGACCCACCAGAGGTTCAAGGCTGGACGGTCGTGATCCTTGGCGGTGTCGCACTGGTCG
>CAYNKL010000150.1:0-10441 GCA_964397775.1 uncultured Rhodobacterales bacterium
GCATTGTGGCGCGGCGTTCGGCGGTGTCATTCGGAGGGGTAGTCGGCGTAGATCTCGTTCCAGAAGACATCTGCGATTGCCGCTTCGTCCTCATCGACAGGCACGAGGGCGTTCCACTTCTCAACATAGGGCAGGAAGCGATCAACGATCGCCTGGGCATCGTCGACGCCGCGCTCGGCCGCGCGCTCGGCCGCGCCGGTGGTGTTCGCTTCGATCCACGACGCAAAGACAGCCTTCACCGCGTCATCGACCGACGCAACTGTGCTGCCCTGCTCGCGGGCTGCCTCGAGGGCAGCGGCGTCCTCCTGAGCGTAGGCTATGGCGCCATGCGCCGAGGCATCTGCGGTCGCGCGCAGGATCGCCCGCTTTTCCTCGGACGAGAACTCGTCCCACTTGTCCTGGCTGAGCGCGAAGACAGTGCCTCCGAAGGACGCCCCCGAGGAAAGCTCGACGACATAATCGGCGACGTCGATGAAGGAATAGGTGACATAGGTGCTGGCCGGGCCCGCGTGGCAATCGACCTGACCGCGCTGCAGCGCCTCGTAGGATTCCGTGATGCCCACCGTAACAGGCACCACATCGCCGACAGCCCCGAGGAGCCGCGAATAGGGCGGTATCGACCGGATGCGCAGGCCATCGAAGTCCTCGGCTGTCGCGACAGGGCTTGTGCAGAAGAGGTAGTACTCGCCCAGGCTGTAGCCGCCCAGAAATTGCTGGTTCCAGTCGTCGAGTTCGGCTTGGCACTCCGGACAATCCTCGACGACGAATTCGTTGAAGGCGCCGATCCGCGCGGCGTTAGAGGCGCCCAGGCCGATCAATTCCGAAAGCATGAAGAGGACCGGCAGATCCGAGGCATAAGACACCGTGACGTAGAATGCCCCGTCGACCACCCCGTCGCGGATACCCGATACGGCTGTGCGCATGTCCACGACACCGCCACCGGGCACGTAGTTGAAACGGACACTGCCATCGGTCGCTTCGGTAATCTCCTCGATCCAAGGCTCCAGGTAGCCGGTCGAGAAGGCTGACGTCGCCGGCGCAAAGCTGCCGTAAAGGACATCGGTCTCTGCCACTGCGAGCCCCGGCAGGGCAAGCATCGGCAAGGCCACGGACAGTCCGGCCACCGCCGGTGACTGAAATCGGTTGATCATTGTTTTCCTCCCTTCGGCACGCGGCCGTGGGAAAACGATACAAATGGTTCGACCTCTGTCAATATGGTAGGACCATTATATCATTTTGATCGGGAGCCCGAAGAGTATTCCCGCCACGCCCCCATGGCCCGCGCATTGGCGAAGCGACGGAGACGTCACCGCACAGGTCGACCCTGGCACCACAACCGAAAGGCAAGTTGCGGTTCCCCTTTCATCTCAATGTCACTACCATGGACCAACCCAACAGAGGACGTGGAAATACGGTGTTCAAACCCGTCAAAAACATTCGGACCTTCGAAGCGATTTCGGATCAAATCAGACAGCAGATCGAAACCGGAGCACTGCGTCCCGGCGACAAACTTCCGTCGGAACGAGAGCTTGCGACGCAGTTCGGCGCATCGCGAAATGCGGTACGCGAAGCGCTGCGCATTCTGGAAAGCGCCGGAGTTCTGGAGCTTCAGAAAGGCGCGACTGGGGGCGCCTTCATCCTGGAGGGTGACGGCTCGAACATCAGCCAGTCGATCAGCGACATGATGGCGCTGAAACGGATCAGCCTTCGGCATCTCACAGAAGCCCGCGTCGAACTGATGAACGTCATCCTCAAACTTGCCTGCGCCAACGCAGACGAAACCGATTTTGCGTTGATCGAGAAGAACATCGAGAAGACCCGCGTCGCCATCGAAAACAAGGAACGCGATACGCAACTGGAACTGAATGCTGAGTTCTATTCCATCATCGCGCAAGCGACCAGGAACCCGATCTACACCTTGCTCGTGGCGCCGATTTCCGAGGTTGTGCGGCGGTTCGTGAAGGAGGCGGGAGTACGCGCGACGATTGAAGTCGTCCATACGCGCGAGGAGCTTTTGCGCCTCATGCGTGCCCGCGACACTGATGGCGCCATCGCCTTGCTGACCGAGTATCTGGAAATCACGCACCAAGCGATCCTCCGTCGCTCCCCTTCGGAGGCTGTTCCGGCGACGGACTGACCCGGGCTGGGCAGGAGGCTCGGGACCGGGCCAACCGTCACGCGGCCCGGTCGCTTCCTCACCCTCAACGAGGCGCGCGCGTTCCCTTTGCATCGCGCTGGGACCAAGAGGAGGCCGGGAGCGAAGCTGATTTCCATGAGCTCCCACTCCCGGGTTGAGGTCAGCGCCGCAGGCACCCCTCATATGTGCGCGTCAAGGTGGTCAAAAGAAGGGATCGTTCCGGGCAGCCTTTTCGAGCAGAAGCGCCGGCGGACGATACCGTTCGCCATAGGCGTCGGCCAGAGCATTCGCACGCTCCGCAAAGGCCGCAGTCCCGGTCATGTTGACGAATTGCAGCACGCCCCCGGTCCAGCGTGGATAGCCGATCCCCAGAATGGACCCGATATTGGCGTCCCGAACGGTTTCCACCACACCTTCCTCGAAGATCCTGATCGCTTCGATCGCCTGGATATATAGCAGCCGGTCCTCTACTTCCTTCGCATCGACCCCGGTTCTGGCGGTGTCAAAATGCTTGGCCAGATCGGGCCACAGCGCCTTTGTCCCGTCTTCGGAATAGCTGTAGAAGCCACCACCGGCGGCGCGTCCTTCACGGCCCAGTTCGACCATCTTCGCGATCACGCCATATCCCGCTGCCGGAGCGAGGGTGACGCCCTCGGCCTCCGCATCGCGCAGCGCCTGCTGACGGGCCGAGTTGGTCAGCGTCAGCGAAACCTGATCCAGGACGGTCAGCGGACCAACCGGAAACCCTGCGTCCGTCGCCGCATTTTCGACCACTGCGGCCGGGATGCCGTCTTCCAGCATCTGCGCCCCTTCCCGGATGTAGGTGCCGAAGACGCGGCTGGTGAAGAAGCCTCGGCTATCATTCACGACGATGGGTGTCTTGCCGATCTGCTGCACGAAATCGAGCGACCCCGCCAGGGTCTCGTCACTGGTGTCGCGCCCCTTGATGATTTCGACCAGCGGCATTCGGTCCACGGGCGAAAAGAAATGCAGCCCGATGAAATTTGCGGGATTGGCAGAGGTTTCGGCGAGGCCGGTGATCGGCAGAGTTGAGGTGTTGGAAGCAAAGATGCCGTCCTTGGCCAGCATCGGCTCTGCTTCCTTCGTGACGGTCGCCTTAAGGGCCCGATCCTCGAAAACCGCTTCGATGATCAGATCGCAGCCCTCCAGATCCTCGGCCGACCCTGTCGGCTTGATCTTTGCCAACAGCGCGTCGGCCTTCTCGCGGGTCATACGCCCGCGCGAGATCTGGCGATCCACCATGTCGCGCAGGCGCTCCATGCCCTGTTCGGCCTTCTCGTCGGTGGCATCCTTGAGAACGCAGTCGATGCCACGCAACGCAGCGGAATAGGCAATCCCGCCGCCCATCATCCCCGCACCAAGCACGCCAAGCCGCGAGACACTGCGCGGCGCAACGCCTTCCGGGCGGGCCTTGCCGGAATTGGCCTCCTGCATGTGGAAGAAAAGCGTGGTGATCATGTTCTTGGCCACCGGCCCGCTGGCGATCCCGGCGAAATGGCGGCTTTCGATCCGCGAGGCCGCGTCGAAATCGACGCTCGCCCCCTCGAAAGCCGCGCGCATGGCCGCTTCCTGAGCCGGGTAGCGTCCTTTCGACTTCTTGATCAGCAGGATCGGCGCCGTGCGCAGATAGGTCGGATCGGCCATATAGGCTGCATTGCTCCCCGGCAGGGTATACCCCTTGCGATCCCAGGGCTTGGTGACATCCGGCTCAGAGGCGATCCAATCCCGCGCCGCTTTCATTGCGGCATCGACATCGGGAAGGACCTCGTTGAGAAGACCCAAATCCTGCGCCTGAGCGGGAGAAATGCTCTTGCCGTCCACGATGAGCGGCACGGCGGCTTCCAACCCCATCATCCGCACCAGCCGCACGATGCCACCCGCCGCCGGGATCAGGCCTAGGTTGGTCTCGGGCAGTCCCAGCTTCACGCCCTTGGCATCGACGCAAAAGCGCGCATGGCAGGCCAGACAAAGCTCCATGCCGCCACCCAGAGCGGTCCCGTTGATCGCCGCGGCGACCGGCCGCCCCAGAAGTTCAAGCCGACGCAGGAGCGACTTGGTGTGTTGTGTCCGTTCATAAGAGGCCGCGAAATCGCCGGGTTCGACCGCCAGAATTGCCGACAGGTCCCCACCGGCAAGAAAGGTCTTTTTCGCCGAGGTGATGATCACCCCGACAATGTCGTCGCGTTCCGCTTCCAGCCGATCAACCGAGCTTTCGAGCGCGGCCCGAAAGTCGGCATTCATCATGTTCGCCGACTTGCCGGGATTATCCAGTGTCAGTGTGACAATGCCGTCGGCCCCACGATCGTAGCGAATGCTGTCCATAGTCGTTTCCTTGTTCACAGGTCACACCCTTTCGATAACCAGGGCCGAGCCCATGCCGCCCATGGCGCAGGCGGTGACGACGCCAGTCTGTTTGTCAGCACGCTCAAGTTCGTCCAGAAGCGTTCCGATCAGCATCCCGCCCGTTGCCCCCAGCGGATGCCCCATGGCGATCGCGCCGCCGTTCACGTTGATCTTGTCCATGTCGACGCCGGTCGCCGAGGCAAAGCGCAGGACCACCGACGAAAACGCTTCGTTCACCTCGAACAGATCGACATCGGACAGGGTCATGCCCGCCCGCTTGAGCGCCATTTCGGTGACGGGCGCGGGCGCCGACAGCATGATGGTCGGCTCGTCGCCAAGGGACGCCGCCGAGACCACGCGGGCACGGGGTTTCAGGCCAAGTCTTTCGCCCATCTCGCGCGATCCGACCATCACGAGCGATGCGCCATCGACCACACCCGAGGAGTTGCCGCCCGTGTGGATATGTTCGATCGCAGCGACCTCCGGGTAGCGGGACAAGGCCACCGCATCAAACCCCATCTTGCCCATCTGCTCGAACGCGGGTTTCAGCGTCGAGAGCTTCTCGAGCGTGGTGTCGGGACGGACGGTTTCATCGTGGTCGAGAACGGTCATACCGTTGTCGTCGGTGACCGGGACCACGGAGCGGTCGAAACGTCCCTCTTTCTGTGCCGCCGCCGCCCGTTGATGCGACCGCAGCGCGAAGGCATCGACATCGCTCCGCGTCACGCCATCAAGGCTGGCGATCAGGTCGGCCGCGACGCCGGTCGGAAGCTGACGCAGCTTGAAGGACAGATCCGGCAGGGTATCTGCCGGCCCAGGCGCCCCGCCCATCTGGACGCGCGACATGCTCTCGACTCCGCCCGCCACCACGAGGCTTTCCCAGCCCGACATCACCTTCTGCGCGGCCAGGGCCGTGGATTCGATGGCCGAGGCGCAATAGCGATTGACCTGAAGGCCGGGCACGCGGCTTTCCCAGCCGGCCATGAGCACAGCCGTTCGCGCAATATCGCCGCCCTGCTCCTGCCGCGGCTGTACACAGCCAAGGACCAGATCGTCGACGAGAGCCGTATCCAGATCGTAGCGCGCCTGCAAAGCCCTCAACAGGCCGGCGACCAGGGAGATCGGGTCCACTTCGTGCAGGGCGCCGCCCGCCTTGCCACGACCGCGCGGTGTGCGGATCGCGTCATAGATAAATGCCTCTGTCATCGGGCCTCCGTTTGCTTCGTCGGCGCGCGCGGCCTTGGCCAGCGTCCGGATTGACGGGTCATGGGCTACCTACCCCGCCCGGACCTTTTTTATGGTCATACCATTTAATAATCAACCATCATGTACCTTGGCTGATCGCATCCCAACATCACGCTGCACCAGCATGTCGAAGCCGAAGCTCAAGGCAGCATTGGTGGGCCACAGCGCTGTGAAACAGCCTTCTCGCCACTGCGTCGTGGCGCCTGAAGGCACCGAGTTTCATGAAAGCCGAGGACAGGCCTCCATGCCGAGACAGTTCGGGAAGAATGACGACACAGCCCAGGCATCGCCTAACGGCGCGAAATCACCGGGGCCGGCCGCGGCATCGGGCCCTTGTCGGTCGCACGAAAGAACTGCGCCATCTGCCGATGCGACTTCGCCTCGTCCAATGTCAGCACGGGCGTAACGCAAGCGTCGACGCCATCAAAAGCGGCAACCCACTCGGCCAATGTCCGCTCCGCAATCCGTCTAGCGAGATCACGGGTTTGCGCGGCCCATTGCGAGCGGTCGTCCTGGGTGTCGAGCATTTCAGGCATCCCGAAAACATCCAGCGCGTTGCGCCAGAACTGTGGCTCGATGGCCCCTACCGCAAGATAGCGCCCGTCCGCTGTCTCGTAGGTCCGGTAGAATGGGGCAGCGCCATCCAGCGCGTTCGCCTGGCGCTGCGGCAGCCAGCGACCGTCGTTGGACATACCATGGAACAGGGTGGCAAGATGGCTTGCGCCGTGGACCATCGTCGCATCGACCACCGCGCCTTCGCCGCGAAGCCGTGCCGAGAGCAGGGCACTGACCAAGCCGAGCGCCAGGTACATCCCTCCGCCGCCGTAGTCGGCCACCAGGTTCAGGGGCGGCATGGGCGGGCGCCCCCGCTCGCCCATCATCGACAAGAGACCCGTCAGGCCAAGGTAATTGATGTCGTGCCCGGCCAGATGAGCCATCGGCCCCGCCTGCCCCCATCCTGTCATCCGGCCATAAACGAGGCGTGGATTGATCGCATGAGCGGCCTCCGGGCCCAGCCCCAACTGCTCCATCTTGCCCGGCCGAAACCCTTCGACGAGGATATCTGCCTCGGCGATCATCGCGTTTGCAGCGTCAATGCCCGGCTGCGATTTCAGGTCGAGCGCCACATCCTCGCGATCGCGACCGATGGGCGAGGCCGATCGCGCCCCCGGGCGGGTGATACGGCGCACACGCGCCCCCAAGTCGGCCAGGCACATCGCGGCAAACGGCGCTGGCCCCAGACCTTCGAATTCCAGAACGACAACATCGGACAATGGCGCGGACATGCTTCCTCCATAACCTCCTCAATGGTACTTCCATTAAATCATTCGACGCAATACGGTGTGACCCTATTCTTTCCGTCCGAAGGAACCGACCGGTCATGCCCAGCCCCAACTCCAGCAACCTGTTTCGAAACCTGCGCGTGCCCGTTGTCGCAGCTCCGATGTTCCTGGTCTCCGGGCCCAGGCTCGTCATCGCGCAGTGCCGGGCCGGCGTTCTTGGCACTCTGCCCTCCCTCAACGCCCGCAGCACCGAAGATTTCGCCGAATGGTGCGATCGCATCATCGAAGCCTTGCCCCACGGCACCCCATGGGGCGTCAATCTGATCGCCGCTCCGACCAACACCCGGCTGGACGCGGATCTGGAGGTCTGCGTCGCCAAGAAGGTGCCGCTGGTCATCACCAGCTTCAACGCGCCTCCGGAGATTGCGCAGAAGGTCACCGGCTATGGCGGTGTTCACCTGCACGACGTCGCAACCCTGCGTCATGCCAAAAAGGCGCTGGCGTCGGGGTGCAGCGGGGTCGTGCTGGTCTGTGCCGGCGCTGGCGGGCACGGAGGCACTCTTTCTGCAATGGCCTTTGCAGACGAGGTCCGCAGGATCCACGATGGACCGATGTTGATCGGGGGCGGGATCGGCACTGGCGCGGGCGTCCTCGCCGCGCGCGCCGCCGGCGCAGATGCCGCCTACGTTGGGACGCGGTTCATCGCTGCGGATGAGTCCCTTGCCTCTGCCAACTACCGGCAGATGCTGATCGATGCCAGTTCGGCTGACATCACCTATACGCCGCTGTTCTCCGGCGTCGCGGCCAATTACCTCAGCCAGAGCATCGTTGAGAGCGGGCTCGATCTGGACGCGATGCCGATCGGCCCCAAACGTCCGCCCGGACAGTCCAAGCCCGAGGGCGTGCGGACCTGGGTGGACGTCCTCGGCGCCGGACATGGTGTCGGCGCGACCCGGACATTGGAGCCGACCGAGGCAATCGTGGCAACCCTCGAGGCGGAATATGCGGCGGCGCTGGACCGGCTGACGGCCTGAGCTGGCGTCCTTCCCCATCGCCTGGCGGCGCGCCCTTTCGTCACTTCACGTCCCCTCATCGACGGGGGCACCTGACCGTCTCGCGCGGCGCTCGGGCTGCCGGACCCGCATGGCTATCCCGGATGTCGAGGCGAGCAGTTGATATGAAGATAGTATGTGAGGCTGCCAGCATAACGACATAGGGTCACGACAAGACCCGGCTCAAGGCCCCCACCACGTACAAGACCGCGGACGCAACCGAAAGTCTCGCTCAGGCCATTCGAAGCATTGATGCCGTCGGAAATGCCGGCCCCCTGCACCCCCGGACAAGGATCTAAAAAGATGTCTGAAAACCGTTCCGAAACCCTGAAGGGGAAAATCGCCGTTGTCACCGGGGCCGCCCGCGGCATCGGCCGGGCGGTCGCGCACCGGTTGGCCAGGCTTGGTGCAGATATCGTGCTGCTCGACATTGATCTCACCGCAGCAAAGGCCATGGACGAAGAGCTGACTCAGGAAACCGTCGCCGCAGAAATCGAGTCTTATGGCGTCTCATGCCTTGCGATCGAGGCGGACCTGACGAAGCCAGACGATGCCGCGCGCAGTTTCTCGAGCATCGGGGAACACTTTCCCGGTCTCGATATCGTCGTGAATTGTGCCGGTGGGCTGGTGACCGCAACGGATCGCGGCAGCCCGTCGGTCGTCTCTCCTGACGATATCGATACATTGCTCTCCATCAATCTGAAGACGACCATCAATGTCTGCCAGAACGCGATACCTCTGATGAAAGGAAGAGAGGCGGGCAGTATCATCAACATTTCGTCGCTGGCCGGACAACTGACCGCTTCGCGCGGTAAGAATGCCGGTTATGGCTTTTCCAAAGCGGCGCTCGACAGCTACTCACGCTCACTTGCCGCCGAGTTGGGCCCGGAGGGAATACGCGTAAACACGATTGCGCCCGGTGTGATCACGACATCAAGGATCGTCAAACAGGCAGCCTCCAGAGGCATCGGCAACCCTTCGGAGGCGGCACACGTCCCCCTTCGGCGGCTCGGCACTCCGGAGGATGTCGCAAATGTCGTCGAATTCTTCGCCGGACCCCTTTCGAGCTTCATCACCGGGGAAACGCTCACCGTGTGTGGCGGATCGAAGCTATCCGCGGGTACAACAAGAAGCTGAGGCGCGCTTTGCTTTCAGCAAGACGCGGAAGGCGAATTCCATCGCCTTTCAATACGCGAGCGGCAATTCTTGCCGTTCGCAGAAAGAAAAAGAGACCCTCTCCTTAAAGCCACCCCCACAGCGCGCGAGAGGATGACCGAACCTATTCTAGCCCGACCTCATCCAAAGGTCTCCGGACTTGAGCACCACACTCTCCGATAGTAGCTTTTCCAGATGCGCGATAACGTTTCGTTCGGCGGCCCATGCGACATGCGGATCGGATTTACGGTAGATCTCTGCTGCAATCCCCTTGACAGTATCCGGCTTTGAGGAAATGTGATCCACGATTTGAGCCTCTCGCCGCATCCTGTTTTCAAGCAGGCGTTCTACGTAGGGTATCGGATCCTTGAGCACGGGACCATGACCCGGAAGATAAACCTCGTCATCACGGTCAATCAGCCGCTGTAACTGGTGGCAATAGTCGCGCATATTTCCGTCCGGCGGACTGACGATCGAGCTGTTCCAGCTCATTACGTGATCCCCCGAAAACAAGAGGCCATCAGGTGTTGCAAAGCAGAGATGGTCGCTCGCATGCCCCGGCGTGTGCAGCACCGTGAGACCGGCAATGATGTCCCCATCTTCGAGGCGCACGTCTGGTTCGAACGCGTCATCGGGGAACGCGCTCGAGACGTAGACAGGCACGCCAGTCTTTTCGCGAAGCGCCGGCGCCGCTCCGAAATGGTCGGAATGATGGTGCGTGACAAGGATCCCGGCGGCGCCTTTTCCCAAACCCTGAAGCACGGCATCAAGATGCGCTTCGTCTTCAGCCGGGCCCGGGTCGATGACGACCAGCCCCTCGGATGTGTCGACGATGTATGTATTCGTGCCGTGGCAGGTCATCTTGCTCGGGTTGTTCGCAACGATGCGTGTCACGTGATCGGCGACTGGAATGCTCACGGCCCTGGCCGGTTCCGGCTCCGAAAAGAATATGTTGGCCCGGGCCATCAGAGATAGCCGGCGGTCAAGCGCCACCATGGCGTAGAGGGCAAATGATGGTGCTTTTTCACTGTCTCACCTTTTCCTGGGAGCTGCGCCGAAAATGCGGCGGCGCCGGTTTTGCCGGCGCCGCCCGTCTTTCGCGCTCAGGGAGGAGGATGAACGCGAAAGGGGCCCTCAGAGCTTGTCGGTAAGCTCCGGGACGGCCTCGAAGAGGTCGGCGACCAGACCGTAGTCGGCCACCTGGA
>CAYNKL010000151.1:0-10220 GCA_964397775.1 uncultured Rhodobacterales bacterium
ACGATGTAGTTGGCGCCCATCTCGGAGGTGACCTGCGCGTAGAGGCCGATGGCGACCCCCGCGATGCCGGCGATGCCGGAGCCGAGGCCGAAGGTCAGCATGTTGATGCGGTCGGGGTTGATGCCCATGGAGCCCGCCATGCCGGGGTTCTGGGTCACGGCGCGGACTTCGAGCCCGAGGCGGGTGCGGTTCAGCACCCAGAGGATGAGGGCGAGGAAGACCAGCGCCAGCACGAAGATGGCGATGCGGATGTTGGCGATCTGCACGACGTCGTTGATGACCCAGGCCCCGTCGAGCCAGGAGGGCGAGGTGAGCGGGCGGGCCTGGGTGCCGAAGATGTTCTTGGCGAGCTGCTGTAGCGCGATGGAGATGCCGAAGGTGGCGAGCAGGGTTTCCAGCGGCCGGTGGTAGAGCCAGCGGATCACCAGGCGTTCCAGCGCCACGCCCGCGCCGAAGGTCACCGCGAAGGCCAGCGGCAGCGCCACGATCAGCGATGCGGTGTAGTTCGGGATCACCTGCTGCACCACATAGCCGGTGTAGGCGCCCATCATGATGAATTCGCCATGGGCCATGTTGATGACGCCCATGACGCCGAAGGTGATGGCGAGGCCGATGGCGGCGAGGAAGTAGATCGATGCCAGAGAGAGCGCGTCGAGGCCGACGTCGAAGACCTGGTATACGCCGACACGCGCCTCGATCCCGTCGAGCGCCTCGCGGGCGGCGTCGGTGACGGCGCTGTCCGGTTCGTCGTATTCCAGGAAGAAGACGTGGGAGGCGAGGGCCTCCTGTCGGTCTTCCGCGGTCACCAGCGGCGGCACGCTGCCCGCGGCGGCGAGCGCGGCGTAGGCCTCTTCGCGGCGCGCGGGGTCGTCGAGCTGGCCCACCGGCACGCCGCCGACGCGGCCCTGGTCGGTGTTGGCCTCGAGCGCGGCGCGGATGGCGTCGTTGGTGAGGGGCGCGGGGGCGAGGCCTTCGTCGACGAGGTGCAGGTAGGCCTCCGCCTCGGTCAGATCGTCCCCGACCTCGAGCACGCGGGCGATGTTGGCGTCCTCGGGCAGCTCCTCGGCGATGCGGTCCTCGGTGGTCAGCATCTGCGAGAGCGCGGCGCGGGTGTCGATGTCCATGGCGCCGGACATGGCCTCGATCGCCTCGATCCGCGCCTCGGTGGTGGCGCCGAAAGAGGCGGCAAGGCGGTTGGCGAGACGTTCCTTGGCCGCACGCAGGGCAGGGTCCTCTTCACCCTCGATGCTGTTGCGCAAGGGTTGCAGCTGGTCGGCCTGCGGGCGGCGGGCGATGGATTCGAGCGCCTCGCGGCGAGCGGCGATGTTCGGATCGGAAAGCTGGAACTGCACCAGGGCCGAGGCGATGACACGACGCACGCCGCCGTTGGGGCGGATCTCCTCGGCATTCTCGGTGGTGCCGGCATCGGCCCCGCTGTCGATGTCGGTGAGCTGCCAGGTGCCGCCCTGGCGGTCACCGTAGAAGAACAGGCCGTCGCCGTCGCGCCGGACAACGCCACGGTCCTGCCAGGCGGCGAGGAAGTCGGGCACCTCGGGACTGCCGGTGGCGACCAGCTCCTCGATCAGGGCCTCGACGCTGCTGCGGCTGGGCGAGGCCACTTCCTCGGCGTTGTCCTGGAGGATCGGCTGGAGGTCCTGGGCCATGGCCGTGCCGGCGGGCAGGCCGAGCAGGAGGGTGCAGGCGAGGAGGAGCGCACGGAACATGAGACGGCAGCCCGGATAAATGGTCGATGATCGGTGGAGAAAGGCGGCGGATGCGCGAGGGAGGGCACGCATCCGCCGGGCGTCAGATCAGTAGTTGGACTGGATCTGGACGCAGGTCTCGGTCTCGGTGTTGTACATGCCGCATTCGAGCTCCTGCCAGTCGGAGGTCAGCACGGCCGAGTCGGGAAGGAAGTCGGTCCAGGCATCGCCGGGGACCTCTTCGGTCTGGCTGATGATATCGAACTGGCCGTCCTCGCGGATTTCGCCGATCAGCACGGGCTTGGACAGGTGATGGTTGGTGTTCATCACCGCGGTGCCGCCGGTCAGGTTCGGATATTCCTGACCCCACATGGCCTCGCGCACCGCGTCGACATCGGTGGTGCCGGCTTCCTCGACCGCGTTCACCCACATGTTGAAGCCGATGTAATGGGCCTCCATGGGGTCGTTGGTCACGCGGCTGTCGTCGCCGATGAACTCGTGCCAGGCGGCGATGAACTCGTCGTTGGCCTCGGATTCGGCGGACATGAAGTAGTTCCAGGCCGCCAGGTGACCGACGAGGTTCGAGGTATCGAAGCCCGAGAGCTCCTCCTCGCCGACCGAGAAGGCGACGACGGGAATGTCGGCGGCATCGACGCCGGCGGCGGCGAGTTCCTTGTAGAAGCCGACGTTGGCATCGCCGTTGATGGTCGAGACCACGCCCACGAAGCTGCCGTCCGAGGCCAGTTCCTGCACGTCCGCGACGATGGTCGACCAGTCGGAATGGCCGAAGGGCGTGTAGTTGACGAAGATGTCCTCTTCCGCGATGCCGTTGTCCTTGAGGTACTGCTCGAGGATGCGGTTCGTGGTGCGCGGGTAGACGTAGTCGGTGCCGAGCAGGGCGAACTTCTCGATGCCCAGTTCCTCGAGGAAGTAGTCCACCGCCGGGATCGCCTGCTGGTTGGGTGCGGCGCCGGTGTAGAAGACGTTCTTGGAGCTTTCCTCGCCCTCGTACTGCACCGGGTAGAACATCAGGCCGTTGAGTTCCTCGAGCACCGGCAGGGCCGCCTTGCGGCTGGCCGAGGTCCAGGAGCCGAAGATGATGTCCACGTCGTCGGTGGTCAGCAGCTCGCGCGCCTTCTCGGCGAAGAGCGGCCAGTCGGAGGCGGGGTCCTTCACCACGGCCTCGAGCTCGCAGCCCAGCAGGCCGCCGGCCTCGTTCTGCTGCTCGATGAGCATCAGCATCACGTCTTTCAGTGTCGTCTCGGAAATGGCCATCGTGCCGGAGAGCGAGTGCAGCACACCCACCTTGATCGGGCAGTCGACATCCTGTGCCTGTGCGGCACCGGCGGTCAGTGCCGCGGCGGCCGTCCCGGCAAGAAAGAGCTTTTTCATCATCATCTCTTGTTTCCCTCACTTGCGGCAGCGTCGACGGGGGCCGATGGCGGCCAGCAATATGATCTCGTCGCGGTGTCCGCCGCAGAGTTTCCCTGTTGGTTCCGCCCGCTACGGCCCGAAGGAAAAAGGTCCGCCGATCCGTGCAGGGCTGCTTTTATGTGCCCTCTGGGACACGTCTGCACATTAGCCGGTCTGCGGTGAGACCGTGCCTGGGAGGTGCTTTGGTGTCGCGCGATTGGCTTGATCGCCCATTTCGCGGGCAGATATCGGGGATGAAGGTCAAAAAATGGGCGCCTTAGCGGGGGCGGCGTGGCTCGGGCTCTGGCGCGGGTGACTTTGTCCCTGTGACATCGGTCTCTGACGAGGCGCGACGCCCATTTGCTGCGCAGATAAAATCGGTATGATGCGAAACCGAGCGCCCCGCTCTTCTCTTTTCTGTCATGGGGTGCACGAGTGCGGGCTGGAAAGGACAGGGATCTATGAGCCAAACCGGCCAGAGCTTTTTCAACGAGATGCTCAACGGCTCCGACGTGCGGGCCGCCTACCAAAGCCTGGAGCGATGGCACAGGGACATGCCGGACGAACTCCGCAGTCTCAAGCAGCACGAGGCAGAACAGCTCTTCCGGCGGGTTGGCATCACCTTCGCGGTCTATGGCGAAGGCGGCGACCCGGAACGGCTCATCCCCTTCGACATGTTTCCCCGCGTCTTCACGCACGAGGAATGGCGCAAGCTCGACCGCGGCATCCGCCAGCGCGCCGCGGCACTGAATGCCTTCCTCGCCGATGTCTACGACCGGGGCGAGATCATCCGCGCAGGCCGCATCCCCGAACACCTCGTGACCAACAACGAGGCCTACGAGAAGGCCGCCGTTGGGTTCCGCCCGCCCAAGGGCGTCTATTCCCACATCGTGGGCGTCGATCTCGTCCGCACAGGGCCCGATCAGTTCTACGTGCTCGAGGACAACTGCCGCACGCCCTCAGGTGTCAGCTACATGCTGCAGAACCGTGAGATCATGATGCGGATGTTCCCGCAGCTCTTTCTCGAGAACCGCATCGCGCCGGTCGACGGGTATCCGCGGCTGCTGCGCAAGACGCTGGCCTCGGTCGCGCCGCAGAAGTGCGAGGGCGAGCCGACGGTCGTCATCCTCACGCCCGGCCAGTTCAACTCGGCCTATTACGAGCATTCCTTCCTCGCCGACCTCATGGGGGTCGAACTGGTGGAGGGCAAGGACCTCTTCGTCGAGGGCGATTTCTGCTACATGCGGACCACAGAGGGACCGCGGAAGGTGGACGTGATCTACCGCCGGGTGGACGATTCCTTCATCGACCCGCTCTGCTTCCGGCCCGACTCCATGCTGGGCGTGCCAGGGCTGATGTCGGTCTACCGTTCGGGCGGCGTCTCGATCTGCTCGGCGCCCGGCGCCGGTGTGGCGGACGACAAGGCGATCTACGTCTACGTGCCCGAGATGATCCGCTTCTACCTTGGCGAGGCGCCGATCCTCGAGAACGTGCCCACCTGGCAATGCGCCAATTCCGACGACTGCAAGTACGTGCTGGAAAACCTCCACGAGCTTGTCGTGAAGGAGGTGCACGGCTCGGGCGGTTACGGCATGCTGGTGGGCCCCAAGGCCGACAAGTCGAGCATCGAAGCCTTCGCCGCTAAGATCCGCGCCAAGCCGCAGAACTACATCGCCCAGCCCACGCTGGCGCTTTCGGCGACGCCGACCTTCGTGGACGAGGGCATCGCGCCGCGCCACGTCGACCTGCGGCCCTACTGTCTTGTGGGCGACAGCATCGAGCTGGTGCCGGGCGGGCTGACGCGCGTGGCGCTGAACGAGGGCTCGCTCGTCGTGAACTCGTCGCAGGGCGGCGGGGTCAAGGACACATGGGTACTGGCGGAGTGATTGCATGCTGAGCCGGACGGCAGACCATCTTTTCTGGATGATGCGCTATCTCGAACGGGCGGAGACCACCGCCCGGCTTCTCGAAGTGGGCGCCCGCAGTGCGCTGATGCCCGATGTCTCGGGCGGCTACCGCAACGACTGGGAGGCCGTGCTTCAGGCCTCGGGCGGCTACGACGACTTCCTGGCGAAGTACGGCGAGACCAAGCAGCGCAACATCGAGACCTTTCTCTTCTTCGACGAATCCAACCCCTCGTCGGTTCTGTCCTGCATTGCGGCGGCGCGCGAGAACGCGCGCGTCGTGCGGACGGCGCTGACCTCGGCGGCCTGGGATGCGCTCAACACCGCCTATCAGGAACTGCGGGGCATGCAGCGGATGGAGCGCAGTTCGCTCTCCATCTCGGACCTGTCGGAATGGACCATGCGGGCCTGTTTCCTCGTGCGCGGGGCGGTGTCGGCCACCCAGTTGCGCAACGACGGCTACAACTTCATGGGCGTCGGCACCTCGATCGAGCGGGCCGACAACACTGCGCGGCTTCTGGACGTGAAGTACTTCGTCCTGCTGCCGAGCCTGTCCTACGTGGGATCGGGGCTCGACCAGTCGCAGTGGATCACGCTGCTGCAGTCCATGTCCGCCGACCGTTCGGTGAACTGGAGCTATACCGGCGAGCTGACCTCTTCCAAGATCGCCGATTTCCTGATCCTGAACCGCCAGTTCCCGCGCTCGCTGCTGTCGGCAGTGCAGTGGACCAACGACCACCTCGACGAGATCGCGCGCATCTACGGCCACGCCACGCAGGCACAGGCCGCAGCCCGGTCGCTTCTGGGTGAACTGGCCGAGCTGCGTGTGGACGACATCTTCGACGAGGGGCTGCACGAATTCCTCAACCGGTTCATGTTCCGCAACGGCGAAGTCGCTCAGCGGGTGCAGGACTGCTACCTCCGGGGGATCCCGGCATGAGACTCTCTGTCCGTCACAACACCCGATACACCTTCGAAACGCCGGTCCGGCAGTTGATCCAGGTGCAGCGCCTCTGGCCGTCGGAAACCGCCAGCCAGCAGATCGTGAGCTGGACCGTCTCCACCACCGACTCGGTCTACGGGGCCGGGCACCGTGACGGGGCCGGCGACTGGTTCGAGACGGTTTCGGTGCGCGGGCCGGTCAGCCAGGTCGATGTTCTGGTCGAGGGCATCGTCAGCACCACCGACACCGCGGGCGTGCTGCGCGATCACCGCGAGAAGATCCGCCCCTCAAGCTACCTGCGCAGCTCGCACCGGACCGAGCCCGATGCCTCGCTGAAGGTGCTTGCCTCGGATGCCGCCAAGGATGCGGGGGAGGGGACGCTGTCTCTGGCCCATGCCCTGAGCGAGGCAGTCGCCGAGGCGATCTCCTACGTTCCGGGCGAAACCCAGGCCCACACCACCGCGGCCGAGGCGCTCGCCGGTGGGGCAGGGGTCTGCCAGGACCACACACATGCGCTTATCGCCGTGGCCATCGCCTCCAACCTGCCGGCGCGCTACGTCTCGGGCTACCTCATGGCGACGGAAGGAGACGCCGTTGCGATGAGCGAGGCGGGCCATGCCTGGGCGGAAATCTTCGTCGAGGGGCTGGGCTGGGTCGGTTTCGATCCCTCCAACCGCTGCTGTCCCGACGACCGCTACGTGCGCCTTGGGTCCGGCTTCGATTCGGTGGATGCCGCGCCGATCCGCGGCCTCGTCCTTGGCAACAACACCGACGAGGAGATGACGGTCGAGGTCGTCGTTCAGGAGGCGGAGCAGAGCCAGCAATAGGCCGGGTTTTGCCGATCCCCTTTGCCGCAAGGCGCGGGAAGCGATGGGGGCTCGCGAAAGCGTGAAAAAGGCTGAATTGCCAGCGATCGGCCCGGTCGAATTCGCTTTGGGCTCATCTGCAAATTACGGCATTCATATGGCATGGACGTCCTCACCGATGTCTGCGCGAATCTGCGGCTGCGCGCGGGCATGCTATTCTCAGCCGAACTGGCCGCACCCTTCTCGGTCGGGCTGCCGCAGGAAGCGCGGCAAATTCGCTTTCACCTGCTTCTCGAGGGGGAGCTTCACCTGAGCCTGTCCGGCCACTGGACCCGCGTGATCACGCCTGGGGACATGGTCATGGTCACCGAGGGCGCTGCGCACGGGCTCATGTCCGGGCCGGGGGCGGGGACGCCACTGCCGGTTTCCGCATTGATGGCCGCCAACTCGGCCGCGGACGGCGTGATCCGTCTCGGCACCCCGGCGGCGGCTTGCATCTTGTCGGGTTACTTCGATTTCGATCCGGCGGTCCGGCATCCGCTGCTGCCTGATCTGCCGGCGATGCTGACCCTGCGCCAGGACGACACCGCCTTTGTCGCGGGCCTGCGCCTCATGCGCGAGGAGGCGCAGGGCGGGGCGGGGGCCGAGTTTGTGCTGCACCGGACCGCCGAGGTCCTGCTGGTCCGATGCCTGAGGCAGCTGGCCCTGGCCGAGGGGGCGGGCTTTCTTGCGGCGCTGGGCGATCCGGCGCTGGCAAGATGCCTGGCCGCAATCCACCGCGCCCCGGGGCAGGACTGGACCGTCGCCGCGCTGGCCCGCGAAGCAAAGCTGTCGCGGTCGATCCTGTCGGAGCGTTTCACCGCGAAGGTGGGTATGCCGCCGGTGGCCTACCTCACCCTCTGGCGGATGATCCTGGCGCGTCGGATGCTCTCGGACACCGCGCTCACGGTCGAGGAGGTGGCCGCGCGCAGCGGCTATGCCTCGCTTCCCGCCTTCAGCCGCCGCTTCAGCCAGATGTTCGGCAAGGGGCCGGGCCCCTGGCGGCGTGACCGCGGGGCGTGATCCGGGACGCCCCGCGCC
Source organism: uncultured Rhodobacterales bacterium (assembly GCA_964397775.1). GTDB lineage: Bacteria > Pseudomonadota > Alphaproteobacteria > Rhodobacterales > Rhodobacteraceae > Allosediminivita. The sequence goes on from CAYNKL010000151.1 coordinate 7,850, forward strand.
TGCTTCAGTGGGCCATCATCTCGTCGACGATCTCGCGGCCGCTCATGTCCGACGGGTAGTAGGTCGGCCAGTTGGTGACTTCCTCGAGCAGCGCCGCCCGGTCATCGCCCCAGTAGAGGTGGTAATGCCCGGCATCCTGCGGCGCGATCGCGTGATCGCTGAACTGGACGAAATCGGGGGCCTCGGCGTCGCCCTCGTCCTTGGCAAAGATGTAGCGCACGCCACGGTTGCCCTTCTCGTAGGTCAGCACCTCGTATCCGTCGTAGGTGTAGCTGCCGCCATATTCGGCGCCGTCCTCGAAGAAGGTGAAACTGTCGCCGTCGATGACGATCCGGTCCACCTCGGTGGCATAGCCGGTCTCGTAGTAGGCGCGGTACTCTTCGGCACTCATGGCGCCAGTTTCGGCCTTGTGGGCCATGACGGGCGCAAGCGTGCCGTCCATCAGGTAGGGATAGACCGATTGCCAGTCCCCCTGCCAGTCGGCAAGGGTGCGGTCCTCGATCTGGCTGTCCTCGAAGTAGCCTTTGTAGATCGCGTCCGACCCGTGGTCATGGCCGTGCCCGGCATGGCTTTCCTCGGCGTGATCATGGTCATGATCGTGCCCATGGTCGCCTTGCTCGGACAGGGCGGGCGTCGCGGTCAGAAGCGAGACGAGCGCGACGGCGCCAAGGCAGGTCGAAAGGGTGTGGGGCATTTGGGGTCCTCTTCGTGAAACCTGAGAATCAGTTACGTTATAACGTAACAAACTGTTAACGGCCCCTCCCGCCACGTTCAACCCGTTCACTTCCGCGCGGCCTTCACCAATCTCTCACTGGTCCCCGCTACGCTCCCGCGTTACACCGCTTGCGGTATGAACCGGGGGAACCCATGACTTATTGCGTGGGGCTTTTGCTGGATGCCGGCATGGTCCTTCTTTCCGACACGCGCACCAACGCGGGGCTCGACAACATCGCGACCTATCGCAAGATGTTCCTGTTCGAGGATCCCGGCGAACGCGTCATTGCCATCTGCACGGCCGGATCGCTTTCCGTGACGCAGACGGTCATTGCCCGGCTGGAAGAGGCCAACGCCGACCCCGAGAATCCCGAATCGATCCTGCGGGCGCCGACCATGCTCCAGGTCGCGACGTTGATCGGAAAGCTCCTCTCGGACGTCTCGGCCGAGGTTTCCGCCAAGATGGACCGCATGAAGCAGGGGGCGAGCGCCTCGCTTCTGGTGGCGGGACAGCGCAAGGGCGGCGACATGCGGCTCTTCCTCGTCTACCCCGAGGGCAACTTCATCGAGGCGACGGAAGACACGCCCTACCTCCAGATCGGCGAGCACAAGTACGGCAAGCCGATCCTCGACCGGGTGATCCAGCCTGATACCTCGCTCGAGGACGCCAAGAAGGCGGTGCTGCTGTCCATGGATTCCACCCTGCGCTCGAACCTCAGCGTGGGCATGCCGCTCGACATGGCCGTGATCAAGGCCGACACCATGCGCGTGAGCGAAACCCACCGGATCGAAGCCACGGACGAGGGCTTCGCCCGCATGAGCCAGGACTGGTCCAACGCGCTCCGGGATGCCTTCCAGCAGATCAAACCGGTCTGAAACCCGCGCCTCACGGCGGCAACATGCCAAAATACGCGCCCGTGGCGCCTGTCTGACGCCAATGTGTTGGCGCCTCCCCTGCAATTGCTGTAGACGTCGCGGTAAGGAGAGCCCCGAAACAGGGGCCGTACGGTGGAAAGAGCAGGTTAGATGGAAGCTGAGACGCTAGCCCTCGCCTCGGGGGTGGATTTCTCCATGTGGGGGCTGTTCGCGCGCGCCACACTCATGGTCAAACTGGTCATGCTGGTGCTCGTGCTCGCCTCGATATGGTCGTGGGGCATCATCATCGACAAGGCCATCACCTTCCGGCGCGCCCGGCGCGAGGCCCGCGATTTCGACGAGGCCTTCTGGTCCGGCGAGCCGCTGGACGAGCTTTTCGCCCAGCTCGGCCCCGAGCCGGACGGACGGATGCAACGGGTCTTTGCCGCGGGCATGGTCGAATGGCAGCGCAGCCACCGCGACGACGGGGCGCTGATCCCCGGCGCGCAGGCACGCATCGACCGCAGCATGGATGTGGCCATCCAGAAAGAGGCGCAGGGCCTTCAGAAGGGGCTCGCCGTGCTGGCCACGGTCGGCTCGACCGCGCCCTTCATCGGTCTGTTCGGCACCGTCTGGGGCATCATGCACGCCTTCATCGGCATCGCAGAGGCGCAGAACACCTCGCTCGTGGTCGTGGCCCCCGGTATCGCCGAGGCGCTGCTCGCCACCGCGCTGGGCCTGCTGGCGGCCATCCCGGCGGTGATCTTCTACAACAAGCTGTCCTCGGACGCGGACGGGATCG
>CAYNKL010000152.1:0-10141 GCA_964397775.1 uncultured Rhodobacterales bacterium
TGTTGCTGGCTGTTCTGGTAGGCACCGCCCCAGCTGACAAGCGTCATGCTGTCGGCCATTTCCTGTGCGGCGACTGCACCGGCGGACACGGTCAGCGCCGTGGTGGCCAGAAGCGTCTTGGTGAGTTTCATGTGTTGCTCCCTAAGTTGCCCGTTTGACTTGGGGTACCGGATCACGGGCGTCTTTTGTCCGGCACCGCTTTGGATCGCGCAGCCCGTCCATCCCCTGGCGGGCTGTGCGACACTTCGGATCGGATCAGGACGCGTCGAGCGCGCGACAGTCCTCGGCCATCCAGCCGATCTCGATCTGGCTGCCGGGTGTGAGGCGCACCTGATCGGGCGCGTTACGCGTCTTGATGACGAAATCGTCGTTGCCGGCCACCCGCAGGCGGGTCCGGAAAATATCGCCCATGTAGATGAACTCGAGCACCTCGGCCTTGAGCGTGAGGGCGCCCTCCTGCATCCGTTCCTTGTTGAACTCGACGCGTTCGGGGCGGATCGACACGCGGGTGCGGTCGCCGGCCTTCTCGACGTTCACGGGCTTGGCCTCGATCTTCTGGCCATCGTCGAGCTGCACCACGCAGCGGTCGTTGCCGCTCATCTCGAGCACCTTGCCCTCGAGCGTGTTGTTCTCGCCGATGAACTGGGCGACGAAGCTGTTCTGAGGCTCCTCGTAAAGCCGGTCCGGCGCGTCGAGCTGCTGGATGCGGCCGTCGTCGAAGACGGCGACACGGTCCGACATGGTCAGCGCTTCGGTCTGGTCGTGGGTCACGTAGACCGTGGTGATGCCCAGCTGGTGCGCGAGGTTGGTGATCTCGAACTGCATGTGCTCGCGCAGCTGCTTGTCGAGCGCGCCCAGCGGTTCGTCCATCAGAACCAGCTCGGGCTCGAACACCAGCGCGCGGGCGAGCGCGATCCGCTGCTGTTGGCCGCCCGAAAGCTGCGCGGGACGGCGGCCGCCGAAGGCACCCATCTGCACCATGTCGAGCGCGCGCTTGACCTTCTGTTCGCGGTCGGACTTGCCGATCTTGCGCACCTCGAGCGGGAACGACAGGTTCTCGGCCACGGTCATGTGCGGGAAGAGCGCGTAGTTCTGGAACACCATCCCGATGCCGCGCTTGTGGGGCGAGATGTTGTTGATCGGCTGGCCGTCGAGCTTGATCTCGCCATGGGTGGCGGTCTCGAAGCCGGCGAGCATCATCAGGCAGGTGGTCTTGCCGGAGCCGGAGGGCCCGAGCATCGTCAGAAACTCGCCCTTGGGCATCGAGAGGTTGAGGTCCTTCACGACCAGCGTTTCGCCATCGTAGCTTTTCTGCACGCGTTCGAACGCGACAAAAGCGTCGTCAGTGCCCTGATCCAGCAAGAGCAACTCCCTGTTTTGTTGGCTGCGGATTTCTCTCCGCTTGTTGATCCGACTAAAGCGCGCATCCTCCGGCGTTGCAACTGCATCGACGGATTTCCCTTGTCGCAAAGGCGATTTACGGGACTTTGCGCAGTTTTGATGCACCGCGCTCCGCCGTCTGCAGAGGCCGTTACCGGGCGTGCCATGTCGGGGCCTTGCCTGAATGGAAGCAGCTTCTGACAAACCGCGCAAGGCTCAATGACGACCAGTCCCGCTAGGTAAGCGACCTTCGGGACGCGAAATGTACCGTTTTTATTGTGCACAACAACACGGCATAATCAGGCGTGGTCGCGCCGGATTTGCGGCTTACGTCCATTTTCAGCGTGTGGGTGTCGTTTTCCGGCATCCCCTGTTGTACACAAGTGCCTAGCTGGCCCCGCAGCCCCAAAGGAGAAGCCCATGCGTCAGCACCGTTTCCAGAAGGATCTACCCTTCTCCGAGGCCGAGTACCAACGCCGCTTGCGACAAACCCGTGCGGCGATGGACCGACGGGGGATCGAGGTCCTGCTGGTCACCGATCCGTCCAACATGGCATGGCTGACCGGCTATGACGGCTGGTCCTTCTACGTGCACCAGGGCGTGCTGGTCTTCCACGACCGCGATCCGGTCTGGTGGGGCCGCAACCAGGACACCAACGGCGCCGTGCGCACCGTCTGGATGAGCGACGATGACGTCTTCGGTTACGCCGACCCCTACGTGCAGAACACCGAGCTGCACCCGATGGAGGATCTGGCCTACCGCCTGAACGTCATGGGCTACGAGGCGCCGCGCCTGGGGGTCGAGCTCGAGAACTACTACTTCTCGGCCAAGGCCTATCTCGCGCTGCTCGAGAACATGCCCAAGGCCACAATCGTCGATGCCACGGCGCTGGTGAACTGGGAACGGGGCGTGAAGTCGCTCGAGGAGATCGACTTCATGCGCAAGGCCGCGCGGATCTCGGAAAAGATCGTCGACGGCCTGCTGGAACGGGTCGAGCCCGGCGTGCCCAAGAACGAGGTGGTGGCCGAGATCCAGCGCGACGCGCTGATCGGCACCGAAGAAGGCTGGGGCGACTACGCGGCCATCGTGCCGCTGCTGCCCTCGGGCTCGGACGCGGCAGCACCCCACCTGACATGGGATGGCGAGCCCTTCCGCAAGGGCGAGGCGACCTTCTTCGAAATCTCGGGCTGCTTCCGCCGCTACCACGCGCCATTCTGCCGGACGATCTTCCTCGGCGATCCGCCGGACATCTTCCGCTCGGCCGAGGCGGCGCTGGTCGAGGGGCTGGAGGCCGGCCTGAACGCCGCCCGCGCCGGAAACCGCGCCTGCGACATCGCCCAGGCGCTGGCCGCCCCGCTGGAACGGGCGGGCATCGAACGCGGCGCGCGCTGCGGCTATCCCATCGGCCTCTCCTACCCGCCCGACTGGGGCGAGCGGACCATCTCGCTCCGGGCCGAGGACGAGACCGTACTGAAACCCGGCATGACCTTCCACTTCATGCCCGGCCTGTGGATGTCCGACTGGGGGCTGGAAATCACCGAAAGCATCCTGATCAAGGACAGCGGCCCGGCGGAGTGCTTCTGCAACCGTCCCCGTCAGATGTACGTGAAGCAATGACCCTGCAGGAGCGGACAGAGGCCATCCTGGCCGAGCTGATCGCCTTCCCGACCATCTCGGCCGACAGCAACCTCGACATGATGGCCTACATGCGCGGCTGGCTGGAACGCCACGGCGCGCGGGTGGAGCTGTTCCAGAACGAGGATGGCTCCAAGGCCAACCTCTTTGCCACCATCGGCCCCGACATCGAGGGCGGCGTGGTGCTGTCTGGCCATTCCGACGTGGTGCCGGTGGCCGATCAGGACTGGACCACCGATCCCTTCGCCGTGCGCGAGGCAGACGGGCTTCTGTATGGGCGCGGGTCCTGCGACATGAAGGGCTTCATCGCCTGCGCGCTCGCCATGGCCGAACCGCTGTCGAAGATGGACCTCAAGCGCCCGGTGCACTTCTGCTTCACCCACGACGAAGAGGTCGGCTGTCTTGGCGCGCAGGCGCTAGTGCCGGAGCTGCAAAAGCGCGGCTACCGCCCCGCCACCGCCATCGTTGGCGAACCGACGATGATGCGCATCATCGAGGGCCACAAGGGCTGCTGCGAATACACCGCGCGCTTCACCGGCCTTGAAGGCCACGGATCGGCGCCGGATCGCGGCGTGAACGCCGTCTCCTACGCGGTGCGCTACGTCACGCGCCTGATGGAGATCGCGGAAGAGCTCAAGACCCGCGCGCCGGCAGGCTCCCGCTTCGATCCGCCGTGGACGACGGTCAACATCGGGCGGCTGTCGGGTGGCGTCGCGCACAACGTCATCCCCGGCCGTGCCGAGGTGGAATGGGAAATGCGCCCCATGCAGGCGGGCGACGCGGATTTCGTGAAGCAGGCCATCGGCGCCTACGTGGACGGGACGCTGCTGCCCGCAATGCGCGCCGTGCACCCGCAGGCCGACATCGCGACCGAGGTGATCGGCGAGGTCACTTCGCTCGAACCCATGGAAGAGAACGCCGCCCGCGATCTGGTCGCGCGCCTGACCGGGCAGAACACCTGCGAGCTTGTGCCCTTCAACACCGAGGCGGGCCTGTTCCAGGGCATGGGGATGAGCGTCGTCGTCTGTGGGCCCGGCAGTATCGACCAGGCCCACAAGCCCGACGAGTTCATCGCCCGGGACCAGCTGTCGCAATGCCTCGACATGCTTCAGGGGCTGGCGGCATCGCTCGAGGCATGACCGGCGCGGCGGACCGGCACCTGAGGCTCTATACCGAGCTTCGGGCCCGGATCTGCCTGCTGGACTATCCCCCCGGCATGCGGCTTTCCGAGGAACAGCTGGCCGCCGAGTTCGGGATTTCCCGCACGCCGCTGCGCCGGGTGCTGGCCCGGCTCGAGGACGAGGGGCTGGTGCAGTCACGCCATGGCGTCGGCACGCTGGTCACCGAAATCGACCTGCGCGAGATGGCGCAGGTCTACGATCTGCGGATGGAACTGGCGCAGCTTGCCGGGACACTCTCGCCCGCCACGATGGACGCCGAGCGGCTGGCGCAGATGACCGGCTTTGTCGCCCGGGGCGAAGCACTGGCCGAGGCGCCGCAGGCCCGGTCGTTCGCGGCGCTCAACATCGACCACCACGGCTTCATGCTGACGCTCATCGACAACGCGGCGCTGCGCGAGGTCACCGACCGGCTGTTCTACCAGACCGCGCGGATCTGGCTGCAGTCGATCCCCCGAATGGACCTTCCCGACGAATGCGCGATCTTCGCGGACGAGCTGCGCCAGCTTCAGGGCGCGCTCGAAGCGGGCGACATGCAGGCCGCGGCACTGCTGCGCCGCGCCCATATCTCGATGAGCTTCAGGCGCCTCTCGGAAGCCGCCCCGCAAGGCTCTCCGGCACGATCAGCCGCGTCTCGGGCGTGATCCGCGCCGCGATCTCGCGCAGGTCGGACGGATCAAAAGCCACGCAGCCCGCCGTGGGATAGCCCGGGCGCCGCCAGCGGTGCAGGAAGATCGCCGAGCCGCCGCCGGGCTGCGCTTCGGGCCAGTTCCAGTCGGTGACGATCACCAGATCATAGAGCGGATCGGCGCGGCGCAGCGCCTCGTGGCTGGCGACGTAGGGCGCGCGCACCATGAGGTTGTAATCCTCGTGCTCGGGATCGTCGGACCACAGGTCCCCGGGCCGGATCGGCACCGCCCAGCCGGCGGGCCTGGCGATCCGGTCGGGCCGGTAGAGCATGCCCACGATGTCATGCGCACCCACCGGCGTCGCGCCGTCGCCTTCGCGCTTGTCGGCGGTGATGCCGCCGCGTCCGACCACACAGGGCCAGAGGCGCCCGTCGAAGCGGACGCCCTGCCCAGTCAGGACAAGATCGCGCGCGTTCATGCCACCTCGGGAAGGTTCATCTCGCGCATGACCTCCGCGGCCAGTTCGAACGAGCGCAGCCGCTGCTCGTGGTGGAAGATCTGGCCGGTCAGGATCACCTCGTCGGGCTGGTAGCGGTCGATGATGGCGCGCAACTGATCAGCCACCTGGTCCCGCGTGCCCGTGGCGTTCACCTGCAGCGCCGCGTCGATCTGGTGCTGCGCACCCGCCGGGATCGCGGTCGAGATGTCGTCGACCGGCGCCGGCATCTTGCCGGGCTGGCCGGTGCGCAGCCGGTAGAAGGCCTGCTGCATGGTGGTGCGCATCTTGATCGCCTCGGCCTCGGTATCGGCGGCAAAGACGTTCACGGCGATCATGGCGTGGGGCTTGTCGAGCGTCTCCGACGGCTTGAAGTAGCGGCGGTAGACCTCGAGCGCCTGCTCCATCGCGGCGGGCGCGAAGTGCGAGGCGAAGGCATAGGGCAGCCCGAGCATCGCGGCGACCTGTGCCCCGTGCAGCGAGCTGCCCAGGATCCAGAGCGGCACATGCGTGCCCTCGCCCGGCAGCGCGCGCACCTGGCGGCCCGGCTGTTCGTCGCCCAGCAGGGCGCGCAGTTCGGCCACTTCCTCGTGGAAGCGCTCGGCGCGCGCGTGATTGACGCCGAGCGCCTGCATCACGGCGGCGTCGCCGCCCGGCGCGCGGCCCAGGCCAAGATCGATGCGGTCGGGGTAAAGCGTCGCCAGCGTGCCAAAGGCCTCGGCCACGGCCAGCGGGGCGTGGTTGGGCAGCATGATGCCCCCTGCGCCCACACGCATGGCGCGGGTGTGGGCCGCGACCTGCCCCACCAGAACGGCGGTGGCGGCGCTGGCGATGCCGGGCATGTTGTGATGCTCGGCCAGCCAGTAGCGGTGATAGCCCCAAGCCTCGGCGTGGCGGGCGAGGTCCACGGTGTTGCGCAGCGACTCCGCCGGGGTCGAGCCCTCGGGCACCGGGGAAAGATCGAGAAGGGAATAATGCATGAGAGCTCCTTTCGTTCGATACCTATGCGCGCGGCGCCGCGGCGCAAGTCACAGCAGGTGTCCCGATTTCGCTGCCTTGACGGCAAGGTAGCGCGCATTCTGGGGCGTGTGCCCCACCTTGAGCGGCACGCGCTCGGGCACGCGGATGCCGCAACGCTCCATCATCTCGATCTTGGCGGGGTTGTTGGTCAGCAGCCGCACGGCGGAAAAGCCCATACGCGTCAGGATCTCGGCCCCGAGCCGGAAATCCCTCTCGTCGTCCTCGAAGCCCAGCCGGTGGTTGGCCTCGACCGTGTCGAAGCCCTGATCCTGCAGCGCATAGGCCCGCATCTTGTTGGCAAGCCCGATGCCCCGCCCCTCCTGGTTGAGGTAGAGCAGCACGCCTGCCCCCTCCTGCCCCATCTGGGTCAGCGCCGCGTTAAGCTGCGGACCGCAGTCGCACTTGAGCGAGCCCAGCAGGTCGCCGGTGAAACAGGCCGAATGCAGGCGGCTCAGCACAGGCTGATCGCGGTCGGGGCGGCCGATCTCGATGGCGTAGTGTTCCTCGGACCCGTCGGCGGGGCGGAAGATGTGCAGGCGCGCGTTCTCGGCCGCGCGCAGCGGCACCCGGGCCGAGACGACGTGATCGAGCGCCGGCAGCGTCTCGAGATAGGGCGCAACCTGCGCCGCCTCCAGCAGGGTCAGCCCGTGGGTCGCGGCCCAGTCGGCGGAGTTTTCTACCGGGACCACCACGGCGGCGGGCAGCAGCCGCGCCGTCTTCACGAGGTCCGAGGCCAGCCGGTGCAGGCTCGCGTCGCCGCCCCGGCGCGTGGCAAGCGGCCCCTTCATCGGGTGGGCAAGATCGCCCGAGGGATCGGCCAGCGCCTGCACCCAGGCCAGGTCCGCATCCTCGGGCAGCACCACGCGCGCCACGTCGCCGTCGTAGGGCCGCGCCTTCAGCGTCGCCGCCCGCCGCCCGGTCAGCACCACATCCACCGGCCCCGCCGCGCGGAAGGCGGCCAGCCGCGAGGCCACGCCCGTCTCGGCCGCCATGACCAGAAGACCGCCGCCCCCGCCCCGCAGGGCGACCGGCACACCCATGCGCAGGTCGGCGCGGGCGCGGGCCAGCGTTTCGGTCAGATCTGGGGTCAGCAGGGCGGGGCCGTCGGTCATGACTGGTATCCTTGGGACTCGGAACCGGGAGAATAGGGCGGATACTGTAACATTCCCATGCCCCGTACACGACGGCGTGACCGAAGTGCAGCAAAACTTGCCCACACCCCCTTTGCCGTCCATCTGCCCTGTAACGTCAAGGAGGTAGACCGCAATGGCCCAGCTCAAGAACATCCTTTTGGTCGACGACGACGAGGACCTGCGCGAGGCGCTCGCCGAACAGCTCGTGATGACCGAGGATTTCGAGGTCTTCGAGGCCGAGAACGGCTCCAGCGCGATGGCGCGGACCCGCGAGCAGTCCTACGATCTCGTCATTCTCGATGTCGGCCTGCCCGACACCGACGGTCGCGAGCTTTGCCGCCTGATGCGCAAGCAGGGCGTCAAAGCACCGATCCTCATGCTCACCGGGCATGACACCGACGCGGACACGATCCTCGGCCTCGACGCCGGGGCGAACGACTACATCACCAAGCCCTTCAAGTTTCCCGTGCTGCTGGCCCGCATCCGCGCCCAGCTGCGCCAGCACGAGCAGTCCGAGGACGCGGTCTTCACCGTGGGGCCCTACAGCTTCAAGCCCGCGATGAAGATGCTTGTCACCGACGACGACAAGAAGATCCGCCTGACGGAGAAGGAAACCAACATCCTCAAGTTCCTCTACCGGGCGACAGAGGGCGTCGTGCCGCGCGAAACGCTCCTGCACGAGGTCTGGGGCTACAACGCCGGGGTGACCACGCACACGCTCGAAACCCACATCTATCGCCTGCGCCAGAAGATCGAACCCGACCCCTCGAACGCGCGACTTTTGGTAACGGAATCCGGCGGATACCGGCTGATGTCATAAAATCCGATTGAGGCGGGAACCGAACCCGGCTCTGATAGTGTTAACGACATGATAGGTTTTGATGGAGTAAGGCACGTCAAGGCCAGCGTCCCGGCGCCGCACTGCCCTCATGGTGTGGCGTCGGGGGGCTCACGAGATCCCGTTGCATGTGCGGGTTATCACATGCACCTCCCTGTTGGACCTGGCCGGGCTTTTCAGCCCGGCCTTTTTTGTGGTGCGACCGAGGTTTTACGCGCGCGCGATGCACGCGCCGGGAAAGCGCCCCCTCTCCCCGACGAGATTTCTCGCGCGCCCCGGCAAGCCACCTGCGGGCACCGGCTTCGACGAGCGACTTGGCAAGCCGCGATGGCTGCAAGATGCGATGAACGGTGAAGAGGTGTCCCGGCAGCACTCCACCGGGCGCCCTGGATAGCGCCCGAGACTACCTTCTCTCGTCTTTCGGCCAAACATGAAGGTGTTCGCAGGGCCGGGGCGGGCAGACACCGATCGTAACCAGAGGTGTCTGCCCCACGGCCAGCGCCGGGGTCGCGCCCCGGACGAAAGCAGCAGGACGGCCGGAAGCCGTCGCGCCTGTCCCCATCGCCTCACGCCGATACCTCGCCTGCCGAGCACCTCTGGGGGCACCATCGCGGCAAGGGTCTAACAGCCGGTGAAGAGTGTCCGAGAAAACTGCACGGCTTTTGAAGTAAGGGGTGTAAGGACGCGGTAAGGCTTCGCTGTCACCATGGCGGCTCCAAAAGCGAAGGGCACGCGCATGTTCCGTATCATCCCGACCTGTCTCGCCGCGCTGCTGGCAATGCCGCTCCATGCCGGCGGCACACCCGCCGACGACGGTGGCGGCCCGGTGGCCCCACCCCCGGTGTTCAACGGCGCGCATCACAGCGCCGCCTCGCGCAACGCTGCCGATCCGCTGGGCGGACAGGGCTACACCACGCTCTCGCCGCAGATGCTGGATGCCATGGTCGCCGCCGGGCTCATCGGCGCTGCGGCCAGCTACGTGCCCGTCACGCGCCCCCGCAAGCGGCCCGATCACTTCCGCCACCCGCCGCGCCATCACGCGCCGGATCTGCCCGTCCCGCACGCCGAACACCCCTGAGCCCACGAAAAAGGGCGCCCCGCAGGGCGCCCTTCAAAATCCGGTCAGAGGTTGCGGATCACTCCGCGTTCTCTTCCTTCTTCTCGACGACTTCCTCGCCGGTCTCCTGGTCGACGACCTTCATCGACAGGCGCACCTTGCCGCGATCGTCGAAGCCCAGCAGCTTGACCCAGACCTCCTGGCCTTCCTTCAGCTCGTCCGAAGGATGGTTCAGGCGGCGCGGCACGATCTGGCTCACGTGCACAAGGCCGTCCCGCTTGCCGAAGAAGTTCACGAAGGCGCCGAAATCGACGATCTTCACGACCTTGCCCTTGTAGATGTGGCCCTCTTCCGGCTCTGCCACGATCGAGTAGATCATGTCGTAGGCCCGCTTGATGGCCTCGCCGTCCGAAGAGGCGATCTTGACCACGCCGTCGTCGTTGATGTCGACCTTGGCACCCGAGGTTTCCACGATCTCGCGGATCACCTTGCCGCCCGACCCGATCACTTCACGGATCTTGTCGGTGGGGATGTGCATGGTCTCGATGCGCGGCGCGTGGACCGAGAATTCGCCCACTTCGCTCAGCGCCTTGCCCATCTCGGACAGGATGTGCATCCGGCCGTCCTTTGCCTGGGCCAGCGCCTTGCGCATGATCTCGGGCGTGATGCCGGCCACCTTGATGTCCATCTGGAGCGAGGTGATGCCGTTCTCGGTGCCCGCGACCTTGAAGTCCATGTCGCCGAGGTGATCCTCGTCGCCGAGGATGTCGGTCAG
>CAYNKL010000153.1:0-10117 GCA_964397775.1 uncultured Rhodobacterales bacterium
CGAGCGCGATGCCGACCGGATCAGCCTTTACGACACCGAAACGCTTGCCCTTCTGCGCAGCGTCCCGGTTGGCACCCGCCCCTTCGGCCTCGGTTTCGCGCCCGACGGGCGGCTCTTCGTCGGCAATGTCGGCAGCAACGACGTGACGGTGATCGATCCGGCCTCGGGCGAGGTGCTGGCCACGGTGCCGGTGGGAGAACGCCCCTACGGCGTGGCTTTCGCCGCCGGGCGCGCCTTCGTCACCAACCAATATGACAACACGCTTTCGGTCATTGCGCTCGCCGATCTCTCGCCCGTCGCCACGCTGGAGACCGGCGAATATCCCGAAGGCATCTCCGCCACCGCCGACGGCCGCATCGCCGTGGCCAACTGGTTCGACAACACCCTGAGCGTGATCGACGCGGCCAGCCTCGAGACCTTGGCCGTGCTCGACACCGCCGACGGCCCGCGCGCCTTCGGCGCTTTCCTGTTCGACGGCGACCTGCCATGAAAGCCGTCTGCTCCGGTTCCGCGCCGCGGCGTTGACTTAACCGAGCCTCGCGGCCCGCATCGCATGGGTCATAGAGCGCATGGCAGGGCTCGCTCCGACGCTTTCCAGATGTGCCTTGCGCAAGAGGGGCACCAGAGAGCGACAGCAAGCCGCCCATGCCGAGACCGTCAGTCGACCAGGTCACCAAACCGGGCTCCGCGCTGGCGGCACGATGGCTGACCCCCGCCAACGCGCTTGGACAGCGGCCTTGTTGAGGCCGGCGCCCGCCCAATGGCTGGCCGCCTTTTCAAGGTAATCTGTCTTTTCGCCGCTCTGTCACACAGGCTTCACGTCTGTCGGGTAGCTGCGCATGGAAACGTTTCCAAAAGGGTCAGCCGCGTGCGGACACAGAGGGTCACCATAAAAGACGTTGCCCAGAAGGCAGGCTGCGGTGTCGCGACGGCGAGCCGGGTACTGAACCGGTCCGGCTCGTCCAGCCCGGAGGTCCGGGATCGCGTGGAGCGCGCGGCGCGCGAGTTGGGCTTCTCATTCAGCGCCATTGGCCGCGCCCTGCAGAGCCGCCGCTCGATGACCATCGGCTGCCTCGTCCCGTCGCTCGCCAACCCGGTCTTCGCCGAGGCCGTTCAGGGGCTGCAGGACGCGCTCTCGGGCACCGGCTATCAGCTCCTGATCGCAAGCTCCGGCTACGACGCGGCCGCCGATGATGCGGCCATCGAAACGCTGGTCTCGAAGGGGATCGACGGGCTGATCGTGACGATGGTCGATCCCGGAGACAGCCCCGCGCTGGCGCGTGCCAGAAGCCGCGACATCCCGACGGTGCTGATGTTTCACGACCCGGTGGCGGGCATCCCCTCGGCCTATGTCGACAATGCCGAGGCCGCCCGCACCGTCGCGCGGGAATGCCTGCGCCACGGTCACCGGCGGACAGGTTTTCTCGCGTTGCGCTTCGCAAGCTCCGACCGGTCACGCAACCGCTACGCGGGCTTTCTCGCGGAATGTCGGGCCCGGGCCCTCCCGGACCCCGTGCTGATCGAACTGAGCGAGGCCGAGGCGAACACGCCGGAGAAGCTGGCCGCGCTGCTGTCGGAGCATTCCGACGTGACCGCGATCTTCGCCTCGAACGATTTTCTGGCGATCGCCGTGCAGAAGGCCGCGCGGCTGCTCGGGCTGAGCGTGCCAGAACATCTTTCGGTCGTGGGCTTCGACGGGATCGAGATCGGGCGCCTGCTCGACGTGCCGCTCGCCACGGTGGAGACCGCGCCCGGTCGCATGGGCCGGCGCGCCGCCGAAATGCTGACAGACATGCTGCAGGGACGGGGCGTAGACCAACCGCCCTCTCTGCCCTTCGCTTTCCGGTCCGGCGCGACGCTCGCGGCGCCCTGCCCGGAAACCCGTGACGACGACCAGGTTGCCGCCCGGCCGTCGTCCGTTCCACCCGTCCAGACCGATCCAGATACCGAACCCAAACGAGGATGAACCCATGAAACATACTGTTCTCACGGCGGTTTTCGCAACCGCAATCGCCGCGCCCGCCTTTGCCGAAGACGCCGTCTGCTACAACTGCCCGCCCGAATGGGCCGATTGGGCGTCGATGCTCGAGGCGATCGACGAACAGATCGGCGTGCAGCTTCCGCACGACAACAAGAACTCCGGCCAGACCTTCAGCCAGCTTCTGGCAGAGCGCGCGGCCCCGGTCGCCGACGTCGCCTATTACGGCGTGACGACGGGCATCAAGGCCGGTGCCGAGGGCGTGGTCGAGGCCTACAAGCCTGCGGGCTTCGACGAGATCCCCGAGGGTCTGAAGGATCCCGAAGGCAAGTGGTTCGCCGTGCATTACGGCACCGTGGGCCTTTTCGTGAATGTCGACGCGCTTGGCGGCGCGCCGGTGCCGCAATGCTGGGCCGACCTGACCAAGCCGGAATACCGCGGCATGGTGGGCTATCTCGATCCGTCGTCGGCCTTCGTGGGCTATGCCGGTGCGGTCGCCGTGAACCTCGCCAATGGCGGCGACCTGGGCAATTTCGACCCGGCGATCGACTATTTCAGCCAGCTCGCCGAGAATGACCCGATCGTGCCCAAGCAGACCTCGTTCGCGCGCGTCGTCTCTGGCGAGATCCCGATCCTCTTCGACTACGACTTCAACGCCTATCGCGGCAAGTACGAGGAAGACGGCAATTTCGAGTTCGTTCTGCCCTGCGAGGGCTCCGTGCGGGTGCCCTACGTCATGAGCCTCGTGGCAGACGCGCCGCATGCGGAGGCCGGCAAGAAGGTCCTCGACTTCATCCTGTCCGATGAGGGTCAGGCGATCTGGACCAACGCCTATCTGCAGCCGGCGCGCCCCGTGGAGCTGCCCGCCGAGGTGGCCGACAAGTTCCTGCCCGCCTCCGACTACGAGCGCGCCGTCTCGGTCGATTACGGCGAGATGGAGAAGGCGCAGGCGGCCTTTGGCGAGCGCTACCTCTCAGAGGTGAAGTGAATTCGAGGGGCTCGGCGCCGTCCCGGTGCCGGGCCCCGTCTTTTCGGACGGACCGATGACCTCACGCGCTTTCCCCCTTCTTTGCCTGCTGCCGTTGGCGATCTTTGCGCTGACATTCCTTGCCCTGCCGCTGGCGCGGCTGGTCCTCGGCGCCGCCGAGGGCGACTCCGGCTGGGGTGTCTATCTCGAGATCCTGCGCACGCCCCGCTACATGACGTCGCTTCTCCAGACCGTGCTGGTCTCGCTGGCGGTCACGGTCGCGGCCGTCGCGGTCTCGACGACGGCGGCACTGTTTCTGGTGCGCAACCGCTTTGCCGGGCGCAACGCGCTCTTGTCGATCCTCACCCTGCCTCTGGCCTTTCCCGGCGTGGTGGTGGGCTTCATGATCATCCTTCTCGGCGGGCGGCAGGGGCTGATCAACCAGCTGACGCCGGGCCATGTCGTCTTCGCCTACTCGGTCTTCGGGCTGTTCCTCGGGTATCTCTACTTCTCGATCCCGCGCGTGCTGCTGACCGTGATGGCGGCTGCCGAAAAGCTGAACCCGGCGCTGGAAGAGGCCGCCCGCACCCTCGGCGCGCCCGGCCACCGGGTGCTGATCGACGTGCTGTTGCCCGCGCTCGCGCCCGCGATGATCGCCGCGGGCGCCATTGCCTTCGCCATCGCGATGGGCGCCTTCGGAACCGCCTTCACGCTGGCGACCGATATCGATGTGCTGCCCATGACGATCTATACCGAGTTCACGCTGTCGGCGAACATCGCCATGGCCTCGGCCCTGTCGGTAATGCTGGGGCTGGTCACCTGGGGCCTGCTGCTGATCGCGCGGAGCGTCTCGGGCACATCCATCGCGGCGGGAGGCTGACCGATGCGCGAGATCCTGAAAAGCCCGGGCCGCCTGTTGCAGCTCGTGGTGACGCTGCTGGCCTGCGCCTTCCTGCTGGTGCCAACGATCATGTCGGCCCTCGCCGGCATCACGGCAAACTACTTTCGTGGCCTGTCCTCCGGGCTGACGCTGAAATGGGTGGGCGAGGTCTGGGCGCTTTATGCCGACAGCATCTTCCTGTCGCTGTGGCTGGCGGTCTGCTGCCTCGTCGTGACGCTGGTGATCGGGGTACCAGCAGCCTATGCGCTGGCCCGCAACCCCGGCCGTCTGTCGCGGGTTCTTGAGGAGTTCATCTCGCTTCCGCTGGCCATTCCGGGCCTCGCGCTGGCGCTGGCGCTGCTCCAGCTCTACGGCACGATGCAGGGCTTTCGCACCAGCTGGACCTTCATCCTCGTCGGCCACGTTCTCTACACGCTGCCCTTCATGGTCCGCTCCGTGCTGGCGGTGCTGGCGGCGATCGACCTCAGGACACTGGAGGAAGGGGCCGCGACCCTGGGCGCCGGCCCCGCGCGGCGCTTTGTCGACGTGGTGGTGCCGAACGCGCTGCCCGGCATCCTTGCGGGCGCGCTCACGGTCGTCACCCTGTCGATCGGGGAATTCAACCTGACCTGGATGCTGCACACACCTTACCTCAAGACCCTGCCCGTGGGCCTTGCCGACAGCTACGCCTCGATGCGGCTCGAGATCGCCTCGGCCTACACGCTGGTCTTCTTCGTGATGATCGTGCCGCTTCTGATGGCCATGCAATGGGCAAGCGCCCGTGCTCAAAGGATTGCCTCATGACCCTATCGCTTTCCGGCGTCGCCAAGACCTATCCCGACGGGACCAAGGCGCTGCGCCCGACCGACCTCGAGATCCCCAGGGGCGAGATTGTGGTGCTGGTCGGGCCTTCGGGCTGCGGCAAGTCCACCCTGCTGCGGATCATCTCGGGGCTGGAAACGCCCGATGCCGGCTCAGCGGTGAGGTTCGATGGCGAGGACCTGACCCACCAGCCGGTGGAAGCCCGCCGCATGGGCATGGTGTTCCAGTCCTACGCGCTGTTTCCCAACATGTCGGTGCGCCGCAACGTGGGCTACGGGCTCAAGATGCAGCGCCTGCCGCAGGCCGAGATCGACGCCCGCGTGGACGAGGTGATCGAACTCTGCCGCCTCGCACCTTACGCCGACCGTCCGGTGACCGCGCTCTCGGGCGGGCAGCGGCAGCGTGTGGCGCTGGCCCGCGCCTTCGCACCGAGGCCGCGCCTTCTGCTGCTGGACGAGCCGCTCTCGGCGCTCGACGCGGCGCTGCGCACCCACCTTCGCGACGAACTGGCGATCCTGCTGCGGCGCTTCGGGATTACGGCGATCTTAGTCACCCATGACCAGACCGAGGCGATGGCCATCGCCGACCGGGTGGCGGTGATGGAGCAGGGTCGGATCGTGCAGATCGGCACGCCCGAGGCCCTTTACCGCAATCCCGCAACCGCCTTCGTCGCCGGCTTCGTGGGCGACGCCATGCCGCTCGGCGGCCGGATCGACGGGGCAACGCTGCACCTGCCCGGCGGCAGCCTCTCGCTGCCGGCGCAGGCCGAGGGCCGCGCGGCCTTCGTCCGTGCCGAGGACATCCGGCTCGACCCCGACGGACCGCTGCGCGCGCGGGTCGAGAGCGTCACCTTCCTCGGGACGCATTACCGGATCGCCCTGAGCGGCGGGGCCGACGGGACGCTTTTCGCCCTTCACAGCGGACGCGAGGCCCCCGCGCCCGGCGAGATCGTCCGCCTCAGCATCGCCGCGCCGGCGATCCTCACCCTCGACCAACCGGATGCCGCCTGATGACGACCTTTCTCCAGATCACCGACACCCATGTCGTGGCCCCGGGCGCGCTGGCCTGCGGTCGGTCCGACACGGCCGAGGCGCTTGCCCGCGCCGTCGAGACGATCAATGACACGCTTCCCGTCCTCGGGCCGGTCGATTGCATCGTCGTCACGGGTGATCTTACCGATCACGGCACCGCCGAGGAATACGCGCATTTCAAGTCGCTTGTGGCGCCGCTGAAACTGCCGCTGCTCGCCATTCCAGGCAACCATGACCGGCGCGACGAGATGCGCGCCGCGTTCCGCGAGACCGAGTGGATGCCCGCCGAGGGGCCGATCCAGTGGCACCGTGACCTCGGGCCGGTGTCGCTCATCGGTCTCGACACGCTTCTGGACGGCGCGCATCACGGCGAGATCGCCGAGACCGGGCTCGACTTTCTCGACAGGACCCTCACCGCCATCGGCGACCAACCGGCCGTGGTCGCCACCCATCATCCGTGGATGCCCTCCGGGATCCGGGCGATGGATGCGGACAACCTGCGAAACGGCGCACCCCTCATGGCGCGGCTCGAGGCGCATCCCGGCCCGGTGCGCATGATATCGGGTCACGTACACCGCGCGATGACAGCGCAGATCGGGCACGTGACGTGCCAGATCGCCCCCTCCACCTGCCACGCCGTCGATCTCGACCACCGGGAGGAGACAACCGAGAACGGCCTTGTTCTCGAACCGGGCGCGTTCAGCGTCTATCGCTGGCATGTCGACTGGGCCTGCCTCACCTCGGACTGCGTGCCCACCGGCCGCTTCCCGGGGCCATGGCCCTTCGCGGACTGACCACGCTCGTCCGGTAGCGTCCCGGACGCGCGCCCTTGTTCGACGGGAGGCGGCTCCACCCTGTGACGCGCGCCTGCCTTGGGCACGCCGTGTCGCGGCGCCCGAGGCCGGGGCGCGCGCCGTTCAGGCTCCGGCAGCGTGACGGTTGTGGCTGCGCCTTCTGCAGCAGCACCGCCCGTGCGCGCCGGGGCCGTTGCGGGCGGTCACATCGCCCGGTAAGTCACCGCCATGAAAACCTGGCGCCCCGCATCCACAATTCGCTTCAAGGCTCTCGGCCTTCATTGGCGAGACGGCCAACTCCTTGCATCCGAGGTCTTGGATGATGCGGGACGCGTGAAGGGTGTTCGTCCCTTGGGCGGCACGGTCGAGTTCGGCGAAACGGCAGAGGCTGCCGTCATTCGCGAGTTCCGCGAGGAACTCGACGTCGCCGTGGAGATCACGGGATCGCCTGTCTTCATGGAGAATATCTACACTCACGAGGGCACCCTCGGTCACGAGTTGCTTGCGATCTTTGATGTGAAATTCAGCGATATGGCCTATGCCGACGACACGCGCATCGCGTTTCGGGAGGATAGCGGCGCCACCTGCTTCGCAGAGTGGTTTTCGCTCGACAAGCTGGATCAACCCGGCGGGCCCCGCCTCTATCCGGATGGATTGAAGGCGCACCTGCTGAAGACCCGCTGACCGGCCGCTTGGTGCGCTTGTCACCTCCAGGCCATGAAGCCGCTGCGCGATGGTCGACCATGCGGCGTCAGCGCGGCGAAGACATCCTTGAGGGCCGGCAGATCCGGGTTGGCTGCGCTTGCATCCGCAAGGCGATGGCGCATTTCGCGAGGCCGGCGCTCTTGACGCGGCGGGCGCGGAGGCTTTCATGCCAGACATGACTGACCTCTCAACACTTCCGCTGGACGACCTCGATATCGACGAGTCCTCGCGACCCAAAGCGCCGAAGGTTCCGGCAGCGACAGAGATGCACCGCCGCCAAGGTCGGCAGCTGGCGGCGATCCACCGTCACTACCTGATGGAGATGGCTCAGATCGGAGCGGTTCTGGCGCGGATCGAAGCCGGAGACGCTCCGCCCGAGAACCTGAAGCAGATCGTCCTGTCGCTCGACATGACGGAGAATTTGCGGGCGTTCGGAAACCTTTGCGGGCACGAGTGCCGGGTGCTCAAACTGCACCACGACATCGAAGGGTCCAGTATGTTCCCCCGGATCGAAGCCGCGGGTGGCGGGATGTTCCAAGAGGTCGTTGCCAAACTGCTCTCGGAACACGAGGTGGTGCACGAATTGATCATCCGGCTCAGCCGCGCCGCCGACGCGCTGATGGAACATCCGGACGAGGCGAATTTCCTCCATGCCGCCGCCACCTACCGAAAACTGGAAGAGGTCGTGCGCTCGCATTTTGGCTATGAGGAGACAGAACTGGCGGAGGCCATCGGGTATTACCTCGGATCGATCTGACGCCACGTCTGGAACCGCCGCCCTTCGTCAGCAAACGCGGTCGCGGGGCGCGTCGGCCTGCGGCCCCGTTCATTCACGGTCGGGGCTGCTGGATGCCGTCTGGCTGGCAGCAACGAAGGCGGTCGACCGCAGAAGCCGCTGCCGACTCTCGAAGGCGGCAATGGGCTGGACTACAGCGCAGCGTCGAAGGCGGTGATCCAGCTCAACGCTGCGCCGCGTGACCGCCCCAAGCCCTTGCGCGGCATGTCCCCGCAGGCGTGCCGCATCAGTAATGCGGTGGCGTCACGCTCCACACGACGACGGTGCGCTGGTCTGACGGGTTGGCGTAGCCATGCGGGCGGTTGCAATCGAAGTGGAAACTGTCGCCCGCGTTCAGAAGATAGGTTTCATCCTCGATACGAAGCTCGAGTTGGCCTTCGCTGACATACCCGGCCTCTTCACCATCATGCGCATATGACGCGCCGGAACTTGCGCCGGGCTCGAACGTGCACAGCAGCATCTCCAAATTGCCGCCGAGCGTCGGGCACAAAAGCTCGTCACGGATGCCGGATTCGAACCGGAGCGCGGAGCGGCGCGAGGCCCGGACGATGACGTCGCCTTCCGGGCTCGCCTGTCGATCAGGGTCGGGAAAGAACCAGCTGATGTTCACACCGAGCGCGCGAGAGATCGTGTTGAGCGACCGGATCGAGGGCACGGCCTGTTCACGCTCCAGTTGGCTCAGGTAGCCGACCGACAGTCCGGTTTCACCGGACAGCTGTTGCAGGGTCATCCCCTTGGCCTTGCGCAGGTCACGCATGCGCGCGCCAACGATCTCCTTCGTATCCCGCACGCCTGTGGTCGCGCCGCCGCTCTGGTCGTCCCTCTGTTGACCCATCTCAATTTTGCATCCATTTTTTTGATAAAAGTTAGAATTCTTGAGTTGAATTATGCTAAATGCGATCCGTCGTGTCACGGGGGCGCCCCCCGATCTTTCCCGTCTGGGGGGCCCGGCGGCAATCCTGTGCGCCACCTCCCTCATGGCGCTGCAGGATGCTTTGGTGAAACTGCTGAGCGCGGGACTGCCGCTGTGGCAACTCTTCTTCCTGCGCTCGATCCTGATCCTGCCGCTCCTGGCCGTGCTGATCCTTCGGACCGGTCACGGTCGTCTGCGCTCAGCCTTGAACCGCTGGGTTCTGCTCCGGTCGGCACTGATCGTGGCGATGTACGTGGCATTCTATGCGGCCCTGCCGGTGCTCGCCCTCCCGGTGGTCTCGGCGGTCTACTATACCGGCCCGTTGTTCATTGTCCTGTTTTCCGGCCTTTTCTTGCGTGAGAAGATTGCCCTCGCCCAGTGGGGGGCTGTTCTGGCCGCCTTTGTCGGTGTGCTGATCGTCCTGAGACCGACCGGGGACGAATTCTCGATGGCGGCGCTGATCCCTCTGGTCTCGGCCCTGTGCTACGCGGTCGCGATGGTCACCACCCGGGGGCGGGTCGGCGCCATTGACGCTTGGATCTTGACCTTCTCCCTCAACATCGTCTTCGCGATCTCGGGGCTTGCCGGGATCATCGTCTCTGCCATCGTCGCGCGCCCCGATGCTTATCCGTTCCTCCTCACGGCGTGGGCGCCGCTGGACGGCGAAACTGCAGCTGTGGTTGCGCTTCTGGCGTTTATCTCGATCGCGATCCATGTGCTTCTGGCGCGCGCCTATCAGCTTGGTCCGACCGTCGTCGTGGCCGGGCTCGACTTCTCCTATTTGGTGTTTGCGGCGCTTTGGGCTGTGGTGTTCTTCGGAACGCTACCGAGCGCGCCAGTCATCACGGGCACCTGTCTGATCGGCGGTGCGGGACTATGGGGCATCATGAACACGCGCCCTGGCTGAAAGCCGGGGTGCTGACATCCCGGCCCTTCAAGCGCCCGGCAGGAAAGCGGCCTCCGCCGCCGCAGGCCCGCCCGCGGCACGCAAACAGCACGCGGGCGAGCCTCCCGCGCCCGTCTCGTGTTCGATCCGAGGAGCCGCGGTCCCGCCGCCCGTGCGCTCTCTTTGGTGCGGCGGCCCGAGCGCGCGTGCTTTCGGGCCACCTGCCCGATGGCGGCCTGTGCCTGTATCCGCTCCATGCGCGCACCCACCTGATCGCGCCGGCGGCTGTTCTGAGCGAGACGGCGCGGACTGCGGGCTTTGCACCTTGCCAGACCGGGTCGCGCT
>CAYNKL010000154.1:0-10106 GCA_964397775.1 uncultured Rhodobacterales bacterium
GCTCGTCAGGCTCATAACCTGAAGGTCGTAGGTTCAAATCCTACTCCCGCAACCAGCTTTAGAAAAAGGCCGCGCCCGAAACGGTAGCGGCCTTTTTGCGTTACAAAGCGAGAGAGGCAGACAGTCTTGTGCCGTGCAATTCGCTTGACCGGCACCGCGCCGATATCGAAGTTTCGGACAAGAAGCCTTGGTGAAGCGTGTAAGATGGTGCGGGCATGGCGTCTTCCGAGAGCGATGAAGTCGTCCTGACCCGGGTCTCGCGCGGGGATCGCACGGCGATGCGGCTGATCTACGAACGGCACCACAGTGCGCTCTACGGCTATCTTCGTGCCCGGACGAGAAGCGATGCGACGGCGATGGACGTCTTGCAGGATGCCATGATGGAGGTCTGGCGGAACGCGGGGACTTTCTCGGGGCGCTCGAGCGTCCGGACCTGGATCTTCGCCATCGCGCGCAATAAGCTGGTCGACGGGCAGCGACGCGACGCACGGCTCAGCTACACAGATGAACTGCCGGAGCAGATCGACGATGGCCCGGATCCCGCCGCGGTGATCGCATCGGCGCATGATGCGCGCCGTCTGCGGGCCTGCCTCGAGCGGCTGAAGGCGGCGCATCTCGCGGTGATCCGGCTCGCCTTCTTCGAGGATCTGCCTTACGCGGATATCGCCCGGATCGAGGCGGTGCCGGTGGGGACCGTCAAGACGCGCATCCATCATGCCAAGAAGGTGCTCATGCACTGCCTCGGGCGGCCGGCATGAGCGGAATGGCTCAGGGTCGTGCCACCGCGGTCACGAGATCGGTCCGATCCGTGAGGACGGTTTCGGCGCTGTCCCGCGCGGCGGCGTCGGGGAAGGCGAGGGTGTAGAGGCCCACGGCGCTTGGCCCGTCGATGACGGTTGCGGCGACCTCGCGCAGGAGGGCCGTCACTTCGGACAGGGGCGCATCCGCGGCGAAGGCCGCGCGCAGGGCCGGGCCTTCGATGGTATCGCTTGCGGGCACGAAGCCGGGGACCGCGCCCTGGAACCGGGGGACCACGGCGAACTGCCAGACCGCGATGGCGGCGGCCGCGATGGCGGCGGCCTGCGCCCAGGCGAGGGGCCGATTGGTGTTGGCGGGGGGCGTCGCCTGGTCTTCGGCGATGGCTTCGGAGAGCCGGGCCCAGCCCGCCTCGCTGGCGCCGTCGGGCAGGGTTTCTTCCGCCATGGCGCGGCGCGCACCGGTCAGCATCGCAACCTCGGCGGCAAGCGAAGGGTCGGACTCCATCTCTCTCTCGAAACCCGCCCGGTCCTCCGGGCCCATCCGACCCTGCAGGTAGTCCAGAACTTTGTCGTCGCGATCCATTGCTTCATCCCGATGCGTCTTCCGCGATACCCTGGCCCGTATCGCCGCGAATATGAGGGCGGAACACGGGTCCGCCTGATTCCATTGTCGCGCGGGCTGGTTTTGCGGTTCAATCGTCATGTGACGGGCGATGGCCTTGCCGCTGGGTGCCATGATCCAGTTGGTCTGTTTTGAACCTGTTCGCGCGTGGAGGCGACCCATGGCCATGTGGCAGTTTTCAATCTTCCGTCGGCCGCTGGTCGCGCTTCTGATCGGGCTTGTGCTTGTCGGGTGCGAGCCGATGGGGCCAAGCGGTGGCACGGCGCCGGCCGACGTGGTCGACCCTTCGGAGATCGTCGTCCTGATGCCGGAGGACCGCGCGCCGGATGCGTTGCTTGCGGGCGCGGCGGCGCAGGGTTTTCGCCTGCGCGAAGAGACGCCGCTCGAAGGGCTGGGTCTGAGGATGCTCAGTCTCGACATTCCCCCGCCGCTGGACGGTGCGGGGGCCATTGCGGCGCTGGAGGCGCTGGAGTCCTCGGCCACAGCCGGGGTCAACCACGCATTCCGGCCGGCGCAGATCGAGGCCGGGGGCGGCGCGCTGGACTATGCCGGATCGTTGATCGGCTGGCCGGGGCGGGCCTGCCGTGCCCGAACGCCCGTTGGCATGATCGATACCGGTGTCGATGCCTCGGTCGAGGAACTCTCGGGCGTGCGCGTGGTGGCGGCCAACTTCGTGGAGGGGCCGCCGGCGGCGCTGCGTCACGGGACGGAAGTGGCGTCGGTCCTCGGGGATCCCCGGCGTGTCGCAGGGCTGACCCTTTTCAGTGCCGCGGTGGTCGGTGGCGGGCCGGCGGGCGAGGAGGCCGGCGTCGACCGCATCCTCGAGGCGCTCGACTGGCTGGCGGTGAACGGCGTCACGCTGGTGAACGTGAGCCTTTCGGGACCCTACAACAAGCTGCTCGACCGGGGCATGGGCCGGGCCGAGACGCTGGGCATGCGGATCGTCGCCGCGGCCGGCAACGAGGGGGCCTCGGCGGGGGCGCGCTATCCGGCGGCGCTTGCGCCGGTCCTTGCGGTGACGGCCGTCGATGCCGAGCGCGCGCTCTACGACCGCGCCGTCACGGGGGCGCATATCGATGTCGCAGCGCCTGGGGTGGACGTGGCGGTGCACATGGGCGGGCGGATGCATTTCGTCACCGGAACGTCGATCGCCGCACCCTTTGCAACTGCGCTGATCGCGGTCGATCCGGACCTGGCCTCGGCGCCCGTCGCGCGCATTCGCGGCGTCCTGCGGCAGACGAGTGAGGATCTGGGTCAGCCCGGCCGCGATGCGCTTTTCGGTGCGGGGCTGCTGACGGCGCGCGGCTCCTGCTGAGCACTGCGTGGGTCGCGCGCGGTCGCGCCTTCTTTTTTCCGGAGATTTTTTGAACCGTCTCGGGCGGTGCTCCGTCGAAGGCTCAGAACCGTCATTCGGCACGGTTCGATTTTCAGCATGGAGCCTTCCGATGACCAATCAGTTTTCCCCTCCCTCCGCCGCAGATCAGCTCATCCTCGACAACGCGAGCGCGGATGCGACGCGCGAAGAGCTTGCCGGGCTTCAGGACAGCCTGACCCATTTCATCGAGGGTGGCTGCACGGTCGACGCGGGCGACACCAGGATCGAATTGCGCGGTCTCGGCGGCGTGCTGAATGAGCTGCGGTCGATCCGCGCGCTGGTCGATGCGGGCATCGGCGTTCTGCAGACCGCCTCGGACACGCAGGAGGCCGCGGAAACCGTCGCCGACCTAGCGCTGGGGATCCGGTCCTCGCTGGACATCGCCTCGAAGCTCGGCGGCGTGCTCGGGCCCGCGTTCAGGGTGGCCTCGAAGTTCATCGGTGGCGCGCTGGAGGAAATCGAGGACGGGGCCAAGTCCTTCGAGAAGAAGCTGGGCAAGTTCAACGATGCGGCCGAGGATCTGGTCCCGGTGCTGGAAAACCTGTCCGCCTTCTTCGAGAACGGGCTGGAGCCCATCGTCGAAGGCTACATGGAGGAGGTCTCGCACCTTCGCGACACGGTCGACATCCTGCATGACGCGGTCGATACGATCGGGGTGAAGGTTGCCGTGGCGGGCGCGGACACCGGCGCAGAGGCGCCCGGAATTCCCGAGCTGCCGCTGCGGCTGGCGCAGGCGCTGGTCGACGTGCAGGCCTATGCGCGTCAGGTGTCGGGCGAAGTCGATCAGCTTTCCAACGACGAGGATCTGCCGGGGACCAGCTTCCTCGGTAACGGCGAGACCGGCATCGGCGCCATCGCGGCACAGCTGCAGGGCACAGTCGGCACGATCGAGGCCGCGACCGATGCCGTCGGCGCGGTCAACGGCACGATCGGGTTTCTCGACAAGCCGCTCGATATCGTCGTCAAGGTGGTGCGGCCCATCGAGCCGCTTCTCAATGCGTCGGGTCTTGTCTTCAAGTTCACGGTGGAGCCGATCATCAACCCGATCATCCGGGCCACCGGCCTTGGCAGGATCTTCGATCCGATTGTCGAGCTCATCGAAGGCCTTGTTCCGGATGTCGACGGGATCGACGGGTTCGGAAGCGAACTCATCGCCGTGGTCAACGAAACGATCCTCGCCAGCCTTGCGGGTGCGGCCGAGGAAGAAGCGCTGAAGGATCTGTTCGACACCGAAGACGAGGACCTTGCGCAGAGCGGCGCCGATGCGGACGGGACCCGCGACAAGGAGATTTTCAAGTCCACGTCGAAGGACGTCGGTGAGGCCGTCGCGATCTTTACCGCCGAGGAGACCGGTTCGATCGTCAAGGAGGCGCTGTTCCGGCTGGTCGCGAAGAACGTCCTGTCGCGCGAGGTAGTGGACGAGGTGCTTCAGACGGTGAACTTTGCCGATCTGGCCGACATTGCCCCTGTCCAGACCGATGGGGGCGTTGATCTTCAGCTCAGCGACGGCGTCATCCGGCTGGCAGATCCCTCGCAGGCCGACGAGAACGGCACCATCACGCTGGAGGGCACGGACCGCGACGACACGCTTGTCGACAACGACGGCAGCAATGTGCTGAACGGCGGCGGCGGCAGCGACGTGATCCTCGTGGCGCTCGGCAACGACACCATCGACGGCGGCGCGGGAGAGGATTTCGCGGTCTTCGACGATGCCATCGTCAACTTCCGCTTTACTTACGAGAACGGCACGCTGGTCGTGCGCCACTTCACCCCCGGCGCGTCGGAGGACTATGTCGGCCGGAACGAGGTCCGGAATGTCGAGCAGTTCAAGTTCTCGGACGTGGGCGCCGTGGCCGAGGTGCTGGAAGATATCCGGGAGGTGGACGCCGGGGAGAGCTTTGCCGGAACCGAGGGCGACGATTTTGTCGTGGCGCGCGGCCTGGCCAAGCTGATCGACAGCGGCGCGGCCCGCGACTTCATCGTGTCGAACGGCAGCGAGACCGTGCTGGCCGGCGACGGGGATGATGTCGTCACGATCAACGGCCGCGAAACCGTGGTCGATGGGGGGGCGGGCCAGGATGTGCTGTCCCTGACCGGAGCGGAGCGCGGCCTGAAGATCGTGTTGGAGCAGGCGGCCTCGCCGGCGGGCTCCGGCCTTCTGTCGAGCGTCGTGTCGCGCGGGGCTCAGGGTGTCGCGATCACCTACATGGATGGCGGTGAGGAGCGGACCTACGGGTCAACCGAAACCGCAGCCTCGGGTGGCGGCGAGAACACGTTCCAGGAGCCCGATCGCGTCATCACCGGGTTCGAATACATCCTCGGCGGTGCGCACAACGACACGCTTGTCGGCAACGACGCGGACAACGCCTTCGACGGCAACCTGGGCGACGATCTTCTGCAGGGCGGCGCGGGCCGCGACACGCTGAACGGCGCAGACGGCGCCGACACGATCGACGGCGGCACGGGCGGCGACCTGCTGCTGGGCGCGACCGGAGACGATACCTTTCTGGAGCTTGATGACGGCGACGACATCGACGGCGGCGCGGGCTTTGATCACGTGACGGTTGGCGACAGGACCGGGGCGCGGGACTTCGACCTGAACCTGATCGACGTCGAGGACGAGGCGATCAAGCTGCGCAACATCGAGAAGTTGACGCTCGGCACCGGCGACGACCGCGTCAGGGTTGGCGATCAGCTCGACGCGCTTTCCACCGGCGCCGGGGCGGACTCCGTGCGCGTGATGAACGGTGCGGGTGCCGGGGTTGGCGCGCTCGACATCGATCTGGGCAGCGGCAACGACACCGTTCGGGCCGGGATCGGTGCCGATGTGAACGTCACCTTTGGTGCCGGCAATGACATGCTGATCCTCGATCAGCGGGTCGGGGATAGCGAGGACGCGTTTTTCGTCGCCGATGGTGGCACAGGGGAGGACGACCTGGCCTATTTCGAGCACACCGCCGTCACGGGCGAGGGCGGTGTCAGGCTGAAGGGAGACGGGCAGGGAAGACTGATCGGCGAGATCGAGGATGACCAGGGCGGTATCGCCGAGCTCTCGCTTCAGGGGTTCGAGCGCCTGTTCTTCGCCCGTGGCGACGCCCATCTGGTGGCCGACGGGGCAGCCGTGCATCATGTGCGCACGGGGTACGGCGACCATGTTATCGACCTGTCCGGCAGCACCACGAGCAAGGACATCCTCATCGAGGCGAAGCTCACCGGTGACAACGTCCTGATCTCGAACTCATCGGTGAACAGCGAGATCATCGCCGGTGCAGGAGACGATGTCCTGCGGGTCGAACGCGCGGCGGGCGGCATCAATGACCACCGCATGGTGGGTGGCGATGGCGACGATCTTTTCCAGACAAGCCGTGGCCGCTTCACCATCGAGGGGGGCGAGGGCTTCGATACGCTCGACTTCGCGGAGCAGATCGAGGGGGTATCGGCAAGTCTCAACTTCAACACGGCGCGGCACGGTTCGGAGGTCTTCGCGACCTTTGACAGCATCGAGGCGCTGTCCGGCAGCCGTTTCGACGACTCGCTCATCGGTGGGATTGGCGCGAACGTCCTGGCGGGACAGGGCGGCGACGACACCCTGAGCGGCGGCTTCGGCGATGACACGCTCGACGGTGGCACGGGCGCCGACTCGATGGACGGCGGCGACGGCGACGACCTGCTTTTCGGCGGTGACGGCAAGGACCGGCTGGATGGCGGGGCGGGCAATGATTTGCTCGACGGGGGCGGCGGCCTCGACCTTGTGCGCGGCGAAGAGGGCGATGACGTGATCGTCTCGGTCATCGGGCGGTTGCACGAAGCGGGGCACGATACGCTCGACGGCGGCGACGGCACCGATCTCGCGAGCTTTCAGACCGCGGAGCACGCGCTTGGCGGCGTGGTCGTCGACCTGTCCTCGGGCGAGGCCAGGCTGCTGGGCGGCGAACGGATCGCGACGCTGGCAGCGATCGAGAATGTCGACGGCACCGCGATGGACGACCAGATCTTCGGCGATGCGGGCAACAACGTCCTGTCCGGCAATGGCGGCGACGACACGCTCTTCGGCGGCGCAGGCGATGACCTGCTGCTCGGCGGGGCGGGGCTCAACGTCATCTTCGGCGGGGACGGCGATGACACGGTCGACATCGGATCGGGGCTCTCGCGTGTCTCGGGCGGCGCGGGCACCGATAGGGTTCTGGTCGAGCGGGTTTCGGTCGCGATCCCGGAGACGGATGCGGATGGCGAGACGATCTTCACCGAGGTCGTCTCGGAGGTCCGCATCACCCATGACGGCAAGACCGTCGTGGTCGAACACGTCATCGACGACGGCAGTGGCGAGCAGGTTCTGGGCGTCGCGCGTTTCGGCGCGGACGTGGAGCGGATCGATCTCGCGACGCGCGAGGTGACCGGAGAGGTCGATGGCGAAGAGGTCTTCGACATGGTGGTGACCGAGTCGCTTCTGGTGGCCGACATCCTGGCCGACGACAGCCTGCGCGGCGACAACTCCTTCGCCGATCCCAAGCCGGACGCCGGCGAGCCTGACCCCGCCGCGATCCTGTCGCTGGAGGGCGGAGCGCTTGTCGAGACGACCACGCTTGCCGATGGCGGACAGGTGGAGATCACCTTCGCCGGGCCCGAGGCGACCGGGACCGCGACCATGACCCTCCGCGCCCCGGACGGCAGCACGCTGGTCCAGGACGTGGTGCTTGCCGATCAGGTGCAGGGCATCGACCTCGACGTCACGGCGCTTGAGGGCGGGGATTTCGTCGTCGCCTACTCGGATGGGGGCGACATCACCTACCAGGTCTTCGGCGCTGACGGGGCAGCACTGACTGGGCCGGAGCTGATGGGCCATCGCGCCGGCATGTCGGGCACTCTCAACACCCACCCCGAGATCCTCGCGACCTCGGACGGCGGCTTCACGATCTTCTATGCGGATCATTACGGCAATGACACCCTCCGCGCGCAGAGCTTCGACGGGGCCGGCGTGCCGGTCGGCGAGGACCGCGAAATCATGGACCGGACGGTGTTGGAGCCTTCCGCGGCCGAGCTGGAAACCGGCGATATCGTCGTTGCTTACCGTGAGTTCCGACATGATCAGGATGTCTTCTTCAACATCATCCGTCACGACAGCGGCAAGGTTGAGAGCTTCCAGGTGATCGCCAACGAGGACAAGAACAACAGACTTTCTGCGCCCGAAGTGGTGGCGCTCGAAGGCGGCGGCTTCGTCGTCATCGTCGCTGATCACAGGCGCAACTGGATCAAGATGCAGCGCTTCGACAGTGACGGCAATCTGGACAAATCAACCCGTGACCAGAACGAAGGCAACCTGTCCGACACCATCATCATGGAGGGGCCGGAGTTTCCGGGGCTCGGGGACGTGACCGATATCGAGGCGACGCTTCTGCCCGGAAACGTGATCCGGATGTCGTTTCTCGATGAGGACGGCAACGCCCACGAGATCGCGTTCGACGCCTACGCGCCGCGTCAGGACCTCGACCTGGTCGGGTCTAGAATATATGACGCTATCCTAGCAGAGTTGGCCCAGAACGACACGGTCGCGGGGACCGGCGGCATCGACCGGATCTTTTCCGACAACGGCTCCGACACGGTCGATGGCTTCGGCGGCGACGATGTGATCTTCGGCGCCAGTGGCGAGGACCGGTTTTCCGGCGGCGAGGGCGACGACCTGCTCAGCGGCGAGGGCGGCGCTGATGTGCTGGAGGGCGGCGCCGGGGCCGACACCCTGCGGGGCGGCGAAGGCGACGATGTCCTCTCGGGCGGCAACGGCGACGACAGTCTGACGGGCGGCACCGGGAAGGACAGCCTCGACGGCGGAGCCGGAGACGACATTCTGTCCGGGGACGAGGGCAGCGACGTCTTCCTCTTCAACACCGAGGAGGTCCGGCTCGACAACGGAACCGTCGTGGACGCAACGGCCGCGCCGCTGGGCTTCGGTCGGGACGTCATCACCGACTTCGAACTGGGCACAGACAAGATTGACCTGCGCAAGGTCGCGGGCGTGTCGAGCTTCGTGGACGAGGATCTGCGTATTTCCGACACGGAGGGCGGGGCGCTGATCGAGATTGGCGAAAGCAGCATCCTGCTCGAGGGCGTGGACGCCGACAACCTGACGCAGGGCGACTTCCTCTTCGATCATACGGTGGTGATGGAACACGGTTCGCTGAGCGTGGGCGGGGATTTCATCACGGTCGATCTGGACGCGTCCTTCGAGAACCCGGTGGTGCTCGCCTTCGTGGATGGGCTCGCGCAACCGGGGATCATCACGACGCGCCTGCGCAACGTCGAGAACGACAGCTTCCAAATCCGTCTGCAGGCCAGTGACGGCCACGATCCGGACCTGGCACAGGAGACCGTCGATTACGTGGTGGTCGAGGCCGGGACCCATGTTCTCGGGAACGGTGCGGTGCTGGAGGCGGGGCTCGTGTCGACCGACAAGGTCCAGCAGAGCACCCTGCGCGAAGGGTTGGAGGAGGTGGACCTGACCGCCGATTTCGGCGGCGATGCCCCGGCGGTCTTCTCGACGCTCAACACCTACAACGGTCGCGACTTCACCACGACCCGCGTCACCAACGCGTCGGGGGACGGGTTCGA
This sequence comes from uncultured Rhodobacterales bacterium, assembly GCA_964397775.1. Taxonomy (GTDB): domain Bacteria; phylum Pseudomonadota; class Alphaproteobacteria; order Rhodobacterales; family Rhodobacteraceae; genus Allosediminivita. The sequence goes on from CAYNKL010000154.1 coordinate 9,359, forward strand.
TGTCGCCATGGCCGAGCTCGAGGCCAACACTGACGGCCACGTCCAGGAAGAGATCTCCTTCCTCGCCATCAGCACCGGCGCCTTCGGCGACCTGACCGTCGATACGCTGGAGGTCGGCGGGTCCGGCGTGATCTCGGAACTCGACGTAGATCTCGCGCATGTCTCTCACATTGACGGGCTGGACCCGGCGGTGGTGCGACGGGAGGCTGATACGGGCCGGCTCTTCATGCAGGAGGACGACAGTTTCGACCCCGAGATGGGGCATACGACCGATCTTGTCTCGTTGCTGGACTTCACCCAGGCGGACGGTTTCCTCTTCGCCTGACGGCGTGGTTGCACCGAACGGGTTTCGGGGCCGGCGCAGGACTGCGCCGGCCTCTGCTTGTGCCGCGATGGCCGGCTTACGCCTCAGGTTTCGGTCCGACTCGGCTCCACTGCGGCAGATCTCCCCATGTCGGGATTGTACCCGAGGCCGGCACAGGCGCTTCCGCCGAATCCGACTGCGGCCGACTGGCTGAGTCCGCAAGGAATCGACTCGGAGAATCGTTCTGAGGGCCCCTGGCGGTGCGGAACGGGGCGGTATCGCGCCCACGGATGGTCCGCACTCCCTTCGGTACAGGAGCGGCGGCCCGCTCCAGAGCCTTCAAAAGCGGGCTCTCGGCCGGTTCGGCCCAGATTTTCCGATTTTCTTTCATTTTCCTGTTGCAGGTGTTGGATGGAATCCGTAAATCCCCCTTCACCGGCGGCG
>CAYNKL010000155.1:0-841 GCA_964397775.1 uncultured Rhodobacterales bacterium
CACTGGGACGGCTTCGAGAGCTTCGCCAGCGAATATGACCTGAGCGGCGAGACCATCGAGGTGACCGGGCCGTGGACGGGGCGTGACGGCGAACTGGTCAACAGCGTTCTGGCTTATTTCGAGGATGCCACCGGAGCGACGGTGAACTACTCGGGCTCCGACAGCTTCGAGCAGGATATCGTGATCGCCGCGCGTGCGGGCAGCGCCCCCAACGTCGCCGTGTTCCCGCAGCCGGGTCTGGCCTCGGACATGGCGGGGCAGGGCTACCTGACGCCGTTGCCGGAGGGCACGGCCGACTGGATGCAGAACAACTACGCCGCCGGCCAGTCCTGGGTGGACCTGGGCAGCTACGAGGGGCCGGACGGCGAGGAGAACTACTACGGCTTCTTCTACAAGGTCGATGTAAAGTCGATCGTCTGGTATTCGCAGTCCGCCTTTGACGAGATGGGCTACGACATTCCCGAGACCATGGAAGAGCTCAAGGAACTGACGCAGCAGATCGTCGATGACGGCGGCACGCCCTGGTGCATCGGCCTGGGATCGGGCGCAGCGACTGGCTGGCCCGCGACCGACTGGGTCGAGGACATGATGCTGCGCACCCAGCCGCCCGAGGTCTACGACGAGTGGGTCGCGAACGAGATCCCCTTCGACGATCCGGCCGTGGTGGGCGCGATCGAGGAATTCGGCTGGTTCGCCAAGAACGACGATTTCGTGCAGGGCGGCAGCCAGGCGGTGGCCACCACGGACTTCCGCGAGAGCCCTGCGGGTCTCTTCACCATTCCGCCGGAGTGCTACATGCACCGCCAGGCCTCGTTTGTGCCCGCATTCTTCCCTGAAGATG
>CAYNKL010000155.1:851-10084 GCA_964397775.1 uncultured Rhodobacterales bacterium
CTATGAAGAGAAGGACCTGGGCCAGCCGGTGCTGGGTGCGGGCACGCTCTGGGCGATCACGGGAGAGAGCGAAGGCGCGAGCGCGCTGATCGAGTTCCTCAAGACGCCGATCGCGCATGAGGTCTGGATGGCGCAGTCGGGCTTCCTGACGCCGCACACCGGGGTCAACACCGAGCTCTACGCCAACGACACGCTCAAGGGCCTTGGCGACATCCTGCTGAACGCCTCGACCTTCCGCTTCGACGCGTCCGATCTGATGCCGGGCGAAGTCGGCGCAGGCGCCTTCTGGACCGGGATGGTGGACTATGTCACCGGATCGTCGGCCGAAGAGGTCGCGAAGGACATCCAGGACCGCTGGGACAGCATCCAGTAAGCGACGAGACGGCCCTGTCCGGAGACGGGCGGGGCCGTCCGCGCCCGGGGCCGCGCGAGCGGCCCTGACAACTTGCGCCGGAAGGACAAAGCATGTCACCGATCATCCAGGGCATCCTGACCATCATCATCGGGGTCGGGGGATGCATAACCTACTTCTATGCCTCGAACTGGGTGCTCGATCACCTGATCTTCCCGGCCCGCAAGGACGACCGGGGGCGCAACATAAACCGGGCCACGATGGTCCGGCCCTGGCTGTTCCTGTTCCCGGCGATCTTCGCGCTGGGGCTTTACCTCGTCTATCCGGTGGTGGGCAGCTTCTACCGCTCGCTCTTCAACCGCTCGGGCGAGGAGTTCATCGGCCTTGGCAACTACTACTACCTGTTCGCCGAGGACGGATTCCGCGTCGCGGTCTTCAACAACTTTCTCTGGATCCTCTTCGTGCCGGCGGCGGCGACCTTCTTCGGTCTGATCATCGCGGAAATGACCGACAGGCTGAGCTGGGGCAACCTGGCCAAGTCGCTGATTTTCATGCCCATGGCGATCAGCTTCGTGGGCGCCTCGCTGATCTGGAAGTTCGTCTACGCCAACGATCCCGACATCGGCATCATCAACGCGGTGCGCGAGATCATGGGGTTGTCACCGGTCGACGTGTTGCAGATCCCGTTCTGGAACAACTTCTTCATCATGATCATCATGGTCTGGATGCAGACGGGCTTTGCCATGGTGATCCTCTCGGCGGCCCTGCGCGGCATCCCCGAGGAAACGGTCGAGGCCTCGATCCTCGACGGGGCGAACCCCTTTCAGATCTTCTTCCGCATCAAGGTGCCGCAGGTGCGCAACACGATCATCGTGGTCTGGACCACGATCACCTTCCTGACGCTTAAGATCTTCGACATCGTCTACACGATGACGGGCGGCAACTTCGATACCGAGATCCTGCCCAGCTACATGATGGATTACATGTTCCGCGACGACGGGCGGGCCACGGCGGTGGCCTTCGTCATCATGCTGATCGTCATGCCGGTGATGATCTGGAACATCCGCCAGGCGCAGAGGGAGGCCTGAGATGGACAACATTGCCGGCAAGCGCAGCGCACTGACGATTGTTACCCACCTGGCCGTCCTGTTCCTGGTCATCATCTGGCTGATCCCGACGGTGGGGCTGTTCGTGTCGTCCTTTCGCGACCGCGAGCAGATCCAGGAAACCGGCTGGTGGCTGGCGCCCTTTCCGGTCGAGCAGGCCTATCGCGTCAACCCGGACGTGGACGGCGCGCGGCAGGAGGGCGACCGCTGGGTCCTCGAGGGCAACCTTGCCGATGAATTCGACGGGTCCTCGGTCTCGGGCTTTGGCATCACCTCGCGCGATCCGGGGCAGGGATCGCCCGGCGAGACGGTGGCGCGCTACAGCGTCGACGTCGAGGAGGACGACGGCGAGATCGACGATACCCGCATCGAGATCGTCTTCCCGACCGAGGAGGGGCCAAGCTTTCCCGAGACCGACGAGGACGGCAACCGCATCATCCCCGGCACCGAGGTCTTCGACCGGTCGCTGAGTGTGACGCGGGAGGGCGATTTCCGCTGGGAGGATTCGGGCGAGATCAGCCGGTCGCCGTCGATCTACGTGCTGGCCATGGCGCCGCCGGATTTCGGGCTGGGCAACTACGAGACCATCATGGCCTCGGACAACATGGACCGGGCCTTCATCAATACGCTGACCGTGACGGTGCCCGCGACGGTGATCCCGATCCTGATCGCGGCCTTTGCCGCCTATGCGCTGGCCTGGATGGATTTCCCGGGACGCAGCTGGCTGGTCGCGGGGGTCGTGGGCCTGCTGGTGGTGCCGCTGCAGCTGGCGCTGGTGCCGATGCTGACGCTGCACAACGAGATCGGCGTGGGGCAGAGTTTCCTCGGTATCTGGATGGCGCATACGGGCTTCGGGCTGCCCTTGGCGGTCTATCTGTTGCGCAACTACATGGTCGGCCTGCCGCGTGACATCATCGAATCCGCGAAGGTCGATGGGGCGACCGACTTCCAGGTGTTCACGAAAATCGTGTTGCCGCTTTCTTTTCCGGCACTTGCCAGCTTTGCCATCTTCCAGTTTCTGTGGACATGGAATGACCTGCTTGTGGCCAAGGTGTTTCTGCCTTCCAATTCGGAGAGCTGGGTGATGACCGTGAAGATCGCCGACGATCTTCTCGGCTCGCGCGGCGGAGATTGGGGCATCCTTGCCGCAGCGGCTTTCGTCTCGATTGCCGTGCCGCTAGGGATGTTCTTCGCGATGCAGAAATACTTGGTGCGTGGTCTGCTGGCCGGCTCCGTGAAATAGAAAGAGTTGCCATGAACGAACAGACGGGCATGTCGATGAATGCCGCCGTGGATGATCCGGATTGGTGGCGCGGTGCGGTGATCTACCAGATCTACCCCCGCAGCTTCCAGGACAGCAACGACGACGGGATCGGCGACCTGCTTGGGATTGCCCAGCGGTTGCCGCACGTCGCCTCGCTTGGCGTTGATGCGATCTGGATCTCGCCCTTCTTCAAGTCGCCGATGAAGGATTTCGGCTACGACGTGAGCGATTACTGCGACGTCGATCCGATGTTCGGGACGCTGGCCGATTTCGATATCCTGATCTCGACCGCGCACCGGCTTGGGTTGAAGGTGCTGATCGACCTGGTTCTGAGCCATACTTCGGAAGAGCATCCCTGGTTCAAGGAAAGCCGGTCCTCGCACGACAATGCGAAGGCGAACTGGTACGTCTGGGCCGATGCCAAGCCCGACGGGACGCCGCCCAACAACTGGATGTCGATCTTCGGCGGGTCCTCCTGGGCCTGGGACACGACGCGCTGCCAGTACTACATGCACAACTTCCTGCACGAGCAGCCGGACCTGAACTTCCATGAGCCGCAGGTGCAGGAGGCGCTGCTCAAGGTGGCGGATTTCTGGCTGGCACGAGGGGTGAACGGGTTCCGGCTCGACACCATCAACTTCTACGTCCACGACAAGGAGCTGCGCGACAATCCTGCGCTGGCGCCCGAGGACCGCAATCCGATCATCGCGCCGGCGGTGAACCCCTACACCTGGCAGAACCACCTCTACGACAAGAACCGCCCCGAGAATCTGGAGTTTCTCAAGAAGTTGCGCGCGCTTCTGAACAACTACAACGCCGCCGCCGTGGGCGAGATCGGTGACGACCAGCGCGGGCTCGAGATCCTGGGGGAATACACCTCGGGCGGGGACAAGATGCACATGAGCTACGCCTTCGAGCTCCTGTCCACCAAGCCGCCGACGCCGGACTACGTGCGCCAGACGATGGAAAACCTGGACCGTGCCGCGCCCGAGGGCTGGGCCTGCTGGGCCTTTTCCAACCACGACGTGCCGCGGCACGCCTCGCGCTGGGAGCTGACCGATCAGGCGGCGCGGCTGTTCACCACCTTCATGATGTGCCTGCGCGGATCGGCCTGCATCTATCAGGGCGAAGAGCTTGGTCTGCCCGAGGCCGACGTACCTTTCGAGGACCTTCAGGACCCCTACGGCATCCGGTTCTGGCCCGCCTTCAAGGGGCGCGACGGATGCCGGACACCGATGGTCTGGGAAGCCTCCAACCAGAACGGCGGGTTCACTTCCGGGCACCCTTGGCTGCCGGTGTTCCACGATCACCTGCACCGCAACGCCTCGGCGCAGGAGCAGGACCCGGCCGCGATCCTGCATCATTACCGGCGCGCGATCGCCTTCCGGCACGCCTATCCGGCACTTCGGAAGGGGACGCTGACCGAGCTGGGGTCCGAGAACACGATCCTGCACTTCAAGCGCGAGCACGAGGGCCAGACGGTCTTCTGTGCCTTCAACCTGAGCGGGGACCCCGAGGTGATGCCGATGCCCGAGGGCAACTGGCGCCAGATCGGGATCGAACTGGGCAGCGGATTCGCCGCACCTGACGGCAAACTTCATCTCGGCCCGTGGCAGCCTGCGCTTGCCTTGCAGGCGCACTGAGCGCGGCCGGAGAGCAGAACAGGGAAGAGGACCATGGCCAATCTGAAGCTCACCGATGTCGGCAAGACCTACGGCGGGACCGTCGAGGTGCTCAAGCACATCGATCTCGATATCCAGCAGGGCGAGCTGATCGTCTTCGTCGGCCCCTCGGGCTGCGGCAAGTCCACGCTGCTGCGCATGATCGCGGGGCTTGAGAAGATCAGCGCCGGCACGCTGGAGATCGACGGCGAGGTCGTGAACGACGTGCCGCCCGCGCAGCGGGGGATTGCCATGGTCTTCCAGTCCTACGCGCTTTACCCGCACATGACCGTGCGCGAGAACATGTCCTTTGCACTGAAGATCGCCAAGCAGTCCAAGGAAGAGATCGAGGCCGCGGTGGACCGCGCGGCCAAGATGCTTCAGCTTGAGGATTACCTCGACCGGCTGCCCAAGGCGCTTTCGGGCGGTCAGCGGCAGCGGGTGGCCATCGGCCGGTCGATCGTGCGCGACCCCAAGGTCTATCTTTTCGACGAGCCGCTTTCCAACCTCGACGCCGCGCTGCGCGTGGCGACCCGGATCGAGATCTCGCAGCTCAAGGAAAAGATGCCCGAGCGGACGATGATCTACGTGACCCACGACCAGGTGGAGGCGATGACGCTCGCCACGCGCATCGTCGTGCTGGCTAACAAGGGCGTGGCCCAGGTGGGCACGCCGCTGGAGCTTTATTCCCGTCCCAACAGCGAATTCGTGGCGCAGTTCATCGGCTCGCCGTCGATGAACTTGATGAAGGGCGAGGTCGTGGGCACCGGGGCGCAGACCCGCGTGCATCTGGAAAACGACGGGGTGGCCTATTCGGACTATCCCACGACCGAGGCGGATCTCGGGTTGGAGGTCAAGGTGGGCGTGCGCCCCGAGGATTGCCGCCTCGCTGACGAAGGGGACACCTACTTCTACGAGGGCAAGGTGGACATCACCGAGGCGCTCGGCGAGGTGACGCTGCTCTACTTCGAGGCCGAAATGGGCCATGAGCCGGTGATCGCCAAGCTGCCCGGTGTGCATTCCGAGATGCGCGGCAAGACCGTGCGCCTGACCACGGAAAGCGACAAGGTACACCTGTTCGCCGATGGCGTGTCGCTGCACTACCGCGAAGGCGCTGCGGAGCCGGTGGAGGCCTGAGCCAGAGGGCTTCCTTGAGATGCTACGGGCGGTGCCGCGGTCGGCATTTCCTTACGCGGCCAATCGCAGGGGCAGTCGGCGTGCCAAAGGCGCCAGAGGCCCGGCATGCAGCCAAGTGCCGCCCTGGCGCTGCGCCTCGGCCCCGGTGCCAAGCTTGAAACGGGCAAGCCCTGGCGCGTCCTGCGTGTTGAGCGTGCCGAGGTCGAGGGTTTCGTGCCCTTCGTCCGCGAGCCAGCCCATGGCCTCCCACAGGAGCAGGTTCATGGCGTTGAGGCGGCGGCCCTCGGCACGTGCGACCCCGATCTGCCAGGTGGCCATCGGGCCATGGCGCAGGATGAGGATGGCCGCCACGGGCGCGCCTGCATGCCGTGCCTCGAAGACCCAGGCCCCCGACGGATTTACGGCGGCGAAGGCGGCGGAAAGGGCCGGCGGCAGCCCGCGATAGCCGCGGCTGCGGGCCTGCTCCGCCTCGGCCGAGAGCAGCCAATGGGCGGGGTCCAGCGGGCGGCGAAGGATCCGGAGGCCATGGGTTTCGGCGCGGTTGAGCCGGTTGCGCCACTTCTGGTGCATCGCCGCGCGCATAGTGGAGCGGTCGGCAAGCGGTAGCAGGGCAATCGTGGCGGGGGTCATGAGCGGCCAGAAGCCGTGGGCGCGCAGCGCCTCGGCGGGCAGGTCGGTGGCATTGAGCAGCAAGGGTGCCGACCCGTGCCAGCGCCGCCAGCCATCGAGCCAGTCACCCGCTTCGGTCGCGTCGCGTGCCACCGGTCCGCGCGAAACGAGATCGACGCGGCCCAGCGGGCCGAAGCGGCGCGATTGCACCTGCCACCAGAGGGTGACCGCGCTGTCGCGAGCGCGCTTGCAGACGCGCACGGGCAGGCCCATCGCGGTGCAGGCCCGGGCGAACTCCGGCGACTGGGGCAGGGGCAGGGGCAAAGTATCCATGCGGACACATTAACCCGATGACAAGTTTCACCGCCGTTAATTGGCGCCATGAAACCGCCGACTCGCCATCTTGCGCCCCGCTCCGATGCCCGGGTGATTTCCCGGCCCCGTCCCACCGCCGCCGCGGCACTGCTGCTGGCGACGCTGCTCTCGCTGCCCCTCGCGGCGCTGAGCTTCGTGCAAGCGGTGTTCTGAGGCGCATACGAAAAAGGCCGGGCGCTTGGCCCGGCCTCGTGATCTTTGCTCTCGCGGCGGTCAGTCCGCGAGGCGAACCAGCGCGTGGCGCTTCTTGCCCGCGCTGAGTTTGACCGGCGATGTCAGCGCCGCCGCGTCGAGCATCAGGCCGGGGTCCGACACCGGCGCATCGTCGAGCCGTGCGCCGTTCTCGGAGATCAGGCGCTTGGCGTCCTTGCCGGACTTGGCGAGGCCGGACCGCACGATGAGCTGCACGATCGAGATGCCATCACCAAGCTCGGCGGCGGAAAGTTCCAGCGTCGGCAGGTCGTCGCCCGCGCCGCCCTTCTCGAAGACCTCGCGCGCCGTGGCCTCGGCCGCGGCCGCCGCCTCCGCCCCGTGGCAGAGCGTCGTGACGGCGTTGGCCAGCACCACCTTGGCCTCGTTGATCTCGGCCCCGCCAAGCGCGCCGAGCCGGTTGCATTCCTCGACCGGCATCTCGGTGTAGAGCCGCAGGAAGCGGCCCACGTCCGCATCGGTCGTGTTGCGCCAGAACTGCCAGAACTCGTAGGGGCTCAGCATGTCGGCGTTGAGCCATATCGCGCCGCCCTGGCTCTTGCCCATCTTGCGCCCGTCGCTGGTGGTCAGTAGCGGCGAGGTCAGGCCGTAAATCTCGTGATCGAGCACGCGGCGCGTCAGGTCGATGCCGTTGACGATGTTGCCCCACTGGTCGGAGCCGCCCATCTGCAGGACACAGCCGTAGCGGCGGTTCAGCTCGAGGAAATCGTAGGCCTGCAGGATCATGTAGTTGAACTCGAGGAAGCTCAGCGACTGCTCGAGGTCGAGCCGCGACTTGACCGACTCGAAGCTCAGCATGCGGTTCACGCTGAAATGCCGCCCGATGTCGCGCAGGAATTCGAGGTAGTTCAGCCCGTCGAGCCATTCGGCATTGTCGAGCATCATCGCACCGGTCGCGCCCGTGTCGTAGGTCAGGTACTTGGCGAAGACCTGCTTCATGCCGTCGATGTTCTCGGCGATCTGCTCGGGGCCAAGCAGCGGCCGTTCGTCGGCGCGGAACGAGGGATCGCCCACCTTGGTGGTGCCGCCGCCCATGAGCGTGATCGGCTGGTGGCCGGTCTTCTGCAGCCAGCGCAGCATCATAATGTTGAGCAGATGCCCCACGTGCAGCGACTTCGCCGTGGCGTCATAGCCGATGTAGGCGGTCACCACCCCCTTGCTCAGAGCCTCGTCGAGACCCTGGTAGTCGGTGCAGTCGGCCAGGAAGCCGCGCTCCATCATGACGTGCATGAAGTCCGATTTGGGATGGTAGGTCATGTGGCCACCTCTCTATAGTGCGCGCGCAGCTATACTGAGGGGCAGGCCGAAGGTGAAGGGCAAGTTGAAGGACGGGCCAGTGCGTGTCGTCGGCGCGATGTCGGGAACCTCGCTCGACGGGGTGGACGCGGCCGAGATCGTGACTGACGGGACGCGGATCCTTGAGTTCGGAAAGGTCGCCTACCGCCCCTACACGGAGGCCGAGCGCGCGGTGCTTCGGGCGGCATTGGGGCGGTGGCCCGGCGAGGGGCTGGAGCCGGCGACCGAGGTTCTGCACGAGGCGCATGCCGAGGTCCTGTCGCACTTTGGCGATGCGGAGCTGGTGGGATTTCACGGCCAGACGCTGGCGCACGAGCCGCGGGGGCGTGGGACGCACCAGCTTGGCGACGGGGGCTGGCTTGCGGACCGGCTGGGCGTGCCGGTGGCCTGGGATTTCAGGTCCTCCGACGTGGCGCTCGGGGGCGAAGGCGCGCCGCTGGCGCCCTTCTTCCATTTCGCCTGCGCCAAGTGGATCGGGGCTGTACGCCCGGTCGCGTTCCTCAACCTTGGCGGTGTCGGGAACGTCACCTGGGTGGATCCGGCTGCCGGCTCGCCCGAGGAGCCGGGTGCGCTGCTAGCTTTTGACACCGGTCCCGCCAATGCGCCGCTCAACGATCTTCTCTGGGAACGGCGGGGGCTGAGCTTTGACGAGGGCGGGGCGCTTGCAAAGGCGGGGCGGGTCGATGGGGCTGCGCTCGAAGCCTTCCTCGACGATGCGTATTTCAGGCGAATGCCGCCGAAGTCGCTGGACCGGGATGACTTTCCCGGGATGCGCGGGCTCGTGGCGGGGCTTTCGGATGCGGATGCAGCGGCGACGATCACGGCGATGGCAGTGGCTGCGGTCGCACGAGGGATGGCGCACTGCCCCTCGGAACCCGAGCGTGTGCTGGTCACCGGCGGGGGCCGGAAAAACCCGGTGATGATGCGGATGCTGGAGGGCGAACTTGCCTGTCCGGTGATCCCGGTCGAGGACGCGGGGCTCGACGGCGACATGCTCGAAGCGCAGGCTTTCGCCTTCCTCGCGGTGCGCGTGGCGCGCGGCTGGCCGACCTCTGCCCCCGGCACGACCGGCGTCTCGATGCTGGCAGGAGGCGGACAGCTGAGCAGGCTCTGAGCCTGGCATCTGTCGGGGCCGCCCCTGCGGGGCGATTGCGCCTGCGGCGCAGCCTCCGGCGGAGGTATCTGGAGCGAGAAGAAGGGCAGGCGGCCCGCCCCGGCGTCGA
>CAYNKL010000156.1:0-10073 GCA_964397775.1 uncultured Rhodobacterales bacterium
TTTCATCACGCGACGGACTATTTTGTCCGGCGGCCTTTCGGCCATTGCCCTGGGGGTTCCCGGGCTGGCCCATGCCGCGCCCCGCATCGCCCTGCCAGACGATCTGGTCCGCGATGCGGCCACCATCACCGGAATCCGCACCGCCTCGCCCGTGGTTGCCATGACCTTCGACGACGGCCCGCATCCGAACCTGACGCCGCGCCTGCTCGATCTGCTCAAGGCCCGCGGCCTGCGGGCCACTTTCTACCTGATCGGCAACCGCTGCGTGACATGGCCCGACATCGTGCGCCGGATCAGCGACGAGGGGCATGAGATCGGCAACCACAGCTGGTCGCATCCCGACCTCTCGCGGCGCAATGACGGCTCGGTGCTGTCCGAGATCGACCGCACCAGCGACGCGATCTTCCGGATCACCGGCCGCCCGCCGGTGACCTTCCGCCCGCCCTACGGCGCCTTCACGCGGCGCCAGCGCAACATGCTTTACGAATCCCGAAGGCTTCCGACCGTGCTCTGGTCCGTAGATCCCGAGGACTGGCGCCGCCCCGGCGCCGGCGTCGTCGCCCGCCGGATCCTGTCGCACTCACGGCCCGGAGCGATCATCCTCAGTCACGACATCCAGTCCGGCACGGTCTCCGCCATGCCGCAGACCTTCGACGGGCTCGCCGCGCGCGGGCTTCAGTTCGGGACGATCTCGCAGATGGTGGGATGGCCGCTCTGGCAATCACGGAACTTCCGACGGGTCGCGGTGAACGAGTAGGGGCAAAGCGCCCCTATTCCTCATGCTCCATCTCGGTCACCATCCGGTCAAGCTCGGCCGCCGTGAGGATCAGCCGCGAGACTTCCTTGGCGTTGTCGTGCCGCGCCATCTCGAAGGCTGCGTTCTCGATGAGAAGCGACGCGGCCCTGAGCGACTGGCAGATCGCCTCGTCGCTCCGGTGCTCTCGGACGCGGGTCATGAGCCGGTCGACTTCCTCCGAAACCTCCGGGTCGGTCTTGAAAAGGTCTCGTGTACGGGCGTTCATTCGCTCAACCTGAAGTAGAAGTGATAGCCTGCGGCCCTTTTAGAGCCTGCCTCGAACCAGAGGCAGTCACGCGTTTGCGTGACAGACTTCCGGGTTTCCAGTGTCGGAGGTTGTCGCACCTCAAGTACGGTCAGCGGCGGCGCCGCTGATCCTGGTTGATCCTCATTTCCGAGCACCCGTCCCGTCGTTTTCGGGCCGGCCCGGGTGGCAGGAATGACAGTTGCGAGAAAGCCACTTGATGGTTAACGAATGGTTAACGCCCGACCTGCCAATCTCACGCTGAATTAAAGAAAACAGCCGAAATGCGCCTTGAACATCCGGTATCCTTGGCGGATCTGGTCGGAGCGAGGTTTTCTCTCTCCGTGTGCGATCTGCGGCGGCTGCTCTGTTCGCGTCAGGGACTTCTGTTCCTTGGTGTCGTTCTTTTGTCGCTCGTTGTCTTCAAGCCCCCGCAGGTCCTGCCCCGGCTCAGCGGCCCGGAGCTGGTGGTGGTCTCGGGGCTCTCCCTCGTCTTTTTCCTGCTCGTGCTCGGCGCCTTGCTCGTGGCGGCGGCACACCTGCAGCGTCGTCTCGCCCTGCCGCGCGTTCCGCTCCCCCCACTCACCTTGCTGGCCGTCATCCCGACCGTCGGCTTCTGCAAGGCGCTGGCCCATCTGCTGTCCAACGGCCGCCCCGGCGCGTTCGGTCCACCGGATTTCACCGCGATCTGGATCTTCACCGAAGTCTTCACATTCCTCTTCATGCACTACGTGCGCCCGATGTTCATCGGGCGCGAGCGCGCACAGAGCCCCGCGCCCAATCCCGGCGCCGAGGAACGCCGCATCCTGATCGGGGCCGAGCCCGTGCCTCTCGACAAGCTCCGCGTGATCGAGGCCCAGGAACACCACGTGCATGTCACGCTCGATGGCCGCACCCTCACCCAACGTGCGCGCCTCGGCGACATTGTCGCCCAGACAGGCCCCGACGACGGCGTCCAGCCGCACCGGTCGTGGTGGGTGGCAAGTGGCGCGGCGTGCAGCCTCGTGCAGGACAACGGTCGCCCGGTGCTCGTCCTGCACGACGGGCGACAGATCCCCGTCGCCCGCGCCCGCCTCCCCGCCGTGCGCGAATGGCTCGACGCCCAGACCTCGGCCTGACCCCAGGGTCCGCCCGCGCTTGCAGCCCGCCTCCCCGGTTGGTAACCCTTAAACCCCATCCGGCAGGAGGAACCGCCCCATGGACGATACCCCAGATCCCGCGCAGAACCTGATCCGCTTCGGATGGGAGGAATGGGTGGCCCTGCCCGATCTCGGCTTGCCCGCCATGCGCGCCAAGGTCGATACCGGAGCCCGCACCTCCGCGCTGCACGCCTTCGACATCGAGACCTTTGGTCCCAGCAGCGCGCCGCGCGTCCGCTTCACCGTGCACCCGGTCCCCGGGCGCGACGACCTGGTGATCCCCTGCTCGGCCAAGATCGTGGACCGGCGCACGGTCACCTCGTCCAACGGCGAAAGCGAGCTGCGCTACGTCATCGCCTCAACCCTGCGCGTGGGCGAGGAAAGCTGGCGGATCGAGCTCACGCTCACCGACCGCTCCAGCATGGCCTCGCGCATGCTGCTGGGGCGCGAGGCGCTCAAGGACCACATCACCATCGTGGCCACCGACCGCTTCCTCCTGCCCCAGCTCAGCTACGACGTCTACACCACAAGCCACGTCCGCCGCGCCGCGCCCAACCGCGCGCTGCGCATCGCGGTCATGTCGCGCGAGGACAACTATTCCACCCGGCGCCTTGTCGAAGAGGGTGAAAAGCGCGGCCATACGGTCGAGGTCATCGACACCACCCGCTGCTACATGGCCATCAATGCCATGGCCCCCGAGGTGCATTACGACGGCAAGCGCCTGCCCCGCTACGACGCGGTCATCCCCCGCATCGGCGCCAGCGTGACCAGCTACGGCACCGCCGTCATCCGCCAGTTCGAGACCATCGGCACCTTCTGCGTGAACGGCTCCGAGGGCATCACCGCCAGCCGCGACAAGCTCTATGCGCACCAGCTCATGGCGCGCCACCGCATCGGCATGCCCAACACCGCCTTCGCGGCCTCGCCCAAGGACACCGACAGCCTCATGCGGCTGGTGGGCACCGCGCCCCTGATCGTCAAGCTGCTGGAAAGCACACAGGGCAAGGGCGTCGTGCTGGCCGAGACCAAGAAGGCCGCGCAGTCCGTCATCGACGCCTTCCGCGGGCTCAAGGCCAACTTCCTCGTGCAGGACTTCGTCAAGGAAGCCGCGGGCGAGGACATTCGCTGCCTCGTCGTGGGCGGCCGCGTGGTCGCCTCGATGAAGCGCACAGGGGCCGAAGGCGACTTCCGCTCCAACCTGCACCGCGGCGGCTCGGCCAAGGTGGTCCGCATCACCAAGGAAGAGCGTGAGACCGCAGTGCGCGCCGCCAAGGCCTTCAAGCTGAACCTCGCGGGCGTGGACCTGCTGCGCTCGGAGAGCGGGCCTAAGGTGCTTGAGGTGAACTCCTCGCCGGGGCTCGAGGGGATCGAGACGGCGACCAAGAAGAACATCGCCGAGCGGCTTTACGAGCACATCGAAGGCAAGGTGCGCCCCACGCCGGTGCGCTCGCGCCGCAACCTGACGGACAGCTAGGCCGATCCACGACCCCGCCCGGCACAAGGGCCGCAGGCCCGCCGGGCGGAAAGGACTCAAGCCAGCTTCCGTGCCACGCCCATGTACTGCACGGCACTCCCCGGGATCCGTCCGAACACAAGATCCCCGCGACGGTTCACCCCGCGCGGGCCCAGTCCGGTGCGGGCCGCGGGCTCCAGTCCCACCTGCCGCAGCGTCTGTTCCAGCTCCGCGGGCTTCAGAAACATCTCCGGATCATGTGCCCCCTTGGGCAGCAGGCCCAGCACGTTCTCGGCCATGCCCACGGCCAGCAGTCGCGCGACGACATTGCGGTTGATCGTGTCATAGAGGAACCGCCCGCCAGGCCGCAGCACCCGCGCCGCCTCGGCCAGCACCCGCCCCGGGTCGTCGACGTGTTCCAGCACGTCCACGCAGACCACCGCGTCGAAGGCCCCGTCCGCGTAGGGCAAGGCCTCGCCCTTGCCGCAGTCATAGGAAATCGACAGGCCGTTCTGCGCTGCATGGGCACGTGCAGCCTCGATCGCCTCCGCGGCCGGGTCGATGCCCGTCACCTCCGCCCCGGCACCTGCCAGCGCCTCGGCCATGAAGCCGCCCGCGCAGCCCACGTCGAGCACCCGCTTGCCAGTCCACTTCGTGTGGCGCGAGAACCAGCGCATCCGCGCGGGCACCATGTTTTTCAGGGTCCGGACCCAGCGGAGCTCGTCCGACCACCACTGTTCCGCGGCATCGTCGTAGATGCTCTGGTCGTTCCGCTCCGCCATACTCGTCCCCGTACTGCCCAGAAGCGGCCAGCTAGGCCGCGCAGGGCCCGCGTCCACCGAAGACCCCGCAGACCCAGCCTGCGCCAACGGTTCGCCCGCCTCCGCGCCAGCCGCCGCCCCCAAAGCGCACGCTCGCGCACATGACCGGTATCACGTCTCGCCTCTGGCAGCCTCTCGACAGTCACATGGATCATTATCTCTGCCTCCATTGCATTTCCGAAAACCTGCACCCAACATGGCAAGGCCGCAGTCGCCGCAGCAGCCCATGTTTCCGCAGCCGGACTTTCAGAAATGAAAGAGCCTGACCTCGACGATCTCCGCCTGTTCCTCGCCGTGGCCGACGCGGGCGGGCTCGGCGGAGCTGCGCGGGCGACGGGCACCTCCGCGCCGACACTGTCGCGCCGCATGGCCACCCTGGAACGCGCCCTGAACGAGCGGCTCTTCGAACGGGGCCCGCGCGGCTACGCGCTCACCGCCGCGGGGCGGTCGCTGGCCGAGGATGTCGCAGGCCTCCGGCAGGTTCAGGCCCGCCTGGCCCGCCGCATGTCCTCGCCCACCCTGCCTCGCGTGCGCATCACCGCGGGTCTTTGGACCTCGCGGTTCATCGCGCGCCATCTCGGCACGACCCGGCCGCCAGATGCCACATGGGTGCCCGAGATCCTCGCCTCGAACGCCACCATCGACATCGCCCGGCGCGAGGCCGACATCGGCGTGCGCAACCGTCGCCCGGACCAGCCCTGGATGGCCGCCCGCCGCACCATCCCCATCCGCTACGCCGTCTTCGCCAGGAGCCCCGACGTCACCGGTTACATCGCCCTGCCCCGTGGCGCCGCAGACACGCCCTCGGGCCGCTGGCTGCGCGCCCACCACGAAAGCGAGATCGTCACCACCGCCTCGGACATGGCCTTCGCGCGGGAACTGGCCGCCTCGGGCCTGGGCCGCGTGGTGCTGCCGACCTTCGCCGGAGCCGAATGCGACCTCGTGCAGATCGGTCCGGTCATCGACACGCTCACTCACGACGAATGGCTGGTCTCGCACCATGACGGCCGCCACGACCCGCCGGTGCGCGCGGCGCTCGATTGCCTTGCCGACCTGCTGGGCGACGCCACGCTGCGCCCGTAGCATTCGAGACACGCCCTTTACCGGCTGGCCCGTATTACCTATATCCTTTGGTCAGGAAAGACGTGGAAGGACCGGTCATGAACGAAGCCAGCCCCCAGATGGAAGGTGCGCCCCTCATCGCGCCCTCCAGCACCGATCACCCCCTGCACGAGCAGGTGGTCGAGGCCTGCCGGACCGTCTACGACCCCGAGATCCCGGTGAACATCTTCGACCTCGGGCTGATCTACACCATCGAGATCAGCGCCGAGAACGAGGTCCGCATCATCATGACCCTCACCGCGCCGGGCTGCCCCGTCGCCGGTGAAATGCCCGGCTGGGTGGCCGAGGCCATCGAGCCCCTGCCCGGCGTGAAGCAGGTCGATGTCGAGATCACCTGGGATCCGCCCTGGGGCATGGACATGATGAGCGACGAGGCCCGCCTCGAACTCGGCTTCATGTAAGTCACGCAAGCGAAACCACTTGCTTTTCGCATATGCAAGCCCTAGGACTTGCATATGCACGCGGTCCTCACAGGTGACATCGTCGACTCCTCTGCCCTGACCGGGGCAGAGCTCGACGCGACGCTGGATGCCATCCGCGACACTCTCTCGGACATGACCGCCTGGACCGGCCCCACCGGCTTTGCCCGTCGCGCTGGCGACGCATGGCAGTCCGTGCTCACCGATCCCCGCCACAGCCTGCGCGCCGCGCTGCTCATCCGGGCCAGCCTGCGCCGTCTCGACGGCGACCGCACCACGCGTATCGCCATGGCGAAGGGCGACGGCGCGCTTACCGAAAGCGCGCTAAGCAACCCTAACGAGGCCCACGGCCCCGCCTTCACAGCCTCGGGCCGCCTGCTCGAAACCCTGTCCGACCCGGTCCACATGGCCCACGCCTCCGGCGGCGCACACGATGCCACCTGGATCCTTGCCGACCGCATCGCCGCCGGCTGGACGCAGGCCCAGGCCCGCGCGCTCTGCGAGATGCTCCCCCCCGATCCTGGCCCCCGCAGCGCCGCCGCCAGCCGGCTGGGCATCTCCCGCCAGGCCGTCGACCAAGCCCTGCACGCTGCGGGCTTTCCGGCGTTGGAAGCGGCCCTGACCGCACTGGAGACCGAATGACGCAAGCGAATTTACCTGCATTTGCGAAAGGCAAGCCCTGATGCCTGCCCTGCCCGAAGTTATCCAGACCGCAGCCCCCCTCCTGCTCGCCCATGTGATCGCCGATTTCCTGCTGCAGTCCGACCGGATGATCGAACGCAAGACCCGGCCCGCAACGCTGGCACTGCACGCGGGGCTGGTCCTGCTGACCGCCGCTCTCCTGCTCGCGCCGACCACCCAACAAGGCGCCATCGCCCTTGCCATTCTCACCGTAACCCACGCCGTCATCGACCGCATCAAGCTGCACTTCGGCGACACGCTGCGCCCCTACCTGATCGACCAGGCCGCGCACCTCCTCACCATCGCCGCGATCGCCTTCGTCGCCCCGACGCTCTGGGCCGACAGCCTCTGGACGACGCTGCCCGACAGCGCGCCGGTCACCACAGCCATGCTCTGGCTCGCGGGCTTCATCGCCGCCGTCGCCGCCGGCGGCCACGCCGTGGCCAAGCTCATGGCCCCCTACCACGCTTTCTGGACCCGCCGCCGCATCCTCGGCGGCGGCCTGAAGGACGCCGGACGAATGATCGGGCAACTCGAACGCGGGCTCACCTACCTGCTGGTACTTTCCGGCCTGCCCTCGGGCGTCGCCTTCCTGATCGCGGCCAAGTCCATCCTGCGTTTCAACGCCACCAAGGACGACCGCCACGTGGCCGAATACGTCATCATCGGCACGCTTGCATCGATCGGCTGGGCGCTCCTCACTGCCCTGTGCGTCACGGCCCTCACCGCATCCCTTGAGATTGTCGCCGCAAACCCCTAGTTTCTAAGGGAACGAAAGGAAGGTGCGTCCATGTTCGGCATCCCCGGCAAACAGGCGGTCACCATGACCCCCGCCGCCATCACGCAGATCCGCAAGCTCATGCAGAGCAAGGGCCACCACGGCCTGCGCATCGGCGTGAAGAAGGGCGGCTGCGCGGGCATGGAATACACCATGGACTATGTGGACGAGGCCGATCCCAACGACGAGGTCGTGGAACAGGACGGCGCCCGCGTGCTGATCGCCCCCATGGCCCAGATGTTCCTCTTCGGGACCGAGATCGACTACGAAGTCTCGCTCCTCGAATCGAGCTTCCGGTTCCGCAATCCCAACGTGGCCGATGCCTGCGGCTGCGGTGAATCGATCACCTTCAAGGATGTCGAGGAACTGCAGGCCGAACGGCAACAGGGCTGACATGGCCACAGTGGCGGCGCTGCTCCTGCTCGCCGCCATGGGCCTCATCGCGTTCCGCGCGAACCGGCGTCTCTCAGACCGCGAGATGCTTCCCATGAACATCGGCATGGACGGCCATCCTGGCTGGCGCGCCCCGCGCCACTTGGCGCTTGCCTTCATGCCGGGCCTCGCCGCGCTGATAGTGATTCCGGCCCTTGCCACGGGACTAGCCTCCGGCAGGGCCGCCGCGGTGATCGCGCTGGCACTTCTCGGGGCACAACTCCTGCACCTCAAGCTTGCCGCGCGCCTGAGATGAGCGTGACGCCCGAAGAGATCGCTTTCGCCACCGACCTCTTTTCCGGCGCGGGTCATATCACCACGCGCCGCATGTTCGGCGGCATCGCGCTCTATTGCGAGGGCACGGTCTTTGCCATCCTGCGCTCCGACGGCGAACTCCTGATCAAGGGCGCGGGCCCCTTCGCCGAGGCGCTGGAAGAGATGGGCTGCACCCGCTGGACCTACACCCGCAAGACCGGAACACAGGCCGCCATGCCCTTTTGGACACTCCCGCCCGAGGCGCAGGACGATCCCGAAGCGGCCTCCGATCTTGCCCGCCGCGCCCTCGCCCACCTGTAAGACGCAGCCCTTGACTTCCCCCGCCCGGTCCCTGTGATTGGCGGCAACCGAAGACACGACAGGCAGAGGAGAGCCGCATGAGAACCAAACTCGCCGCAGGCAACTGGAAGATGAACGGCAGCCGTGCCGCGCTGGCCGAGCTCGACGCACTGGCGGAGCCCGCGAAAGGCCCCTCCGAGGTGCTGATCTGCCCGCCCGCCACGCTCATCTCCGAAGCCGCCGGTCGGGTCGAGGGCGTCGCCGTGGGCGGTCAGGACTGCCATGCCGAAGCCTCGGGCGCCCATACCGGCGACGTCGCCGCCGCGATGCTCGCCGATGCCGGCGCCACCTATGTCATCCTCGGCCACTCCGAGCGCCGCGCCGACCACGACGAACACGACGAGGAGGTGCGCACCAAGACGCTCGCCGCCTGGGAGGCAGGCCTCAAGGCCATCGTCTGCGTCGGCGAAACGCTGGAGCAGCGCGAGGCCAACAACACGCTCGACATCATCGGCGGCCAGCTCGCAGGCTCCATCCCCGACGGCGCCACGGGCCACAGCCTCGTTGTCGCCTACGAACCCGTCTGGGCCATCGGCACCGGCAAGGTCCCCACCACCGACCAGATCGGCGAAGTGCACGACTTCATCCGCGCCCGGCTCGAGCGCCGCTTCGGCGAAGGCGTCGGTCGCTCGGTCCGCCTGCTCTATGGCGGCTCGGTCAAGGCCAAGAACGCGGCCGAGATCTTTGCCGTCTCGAACGTCGACGGCGCGCTCGTGGGCGGTGCCTCGCTCAAGGCCGAGGATTTCGGGCCGATCATCGAGGCGCTGAACGCCGCCGAGTGATCCGGATGTGGAAGCGAGGGGCCAGCCCCTCGCGCTCCCCGGGATATTTCCCCCAAGAAGAAGGGGGCGCGTGCGCTCACTTGACGTAGGGATCACGCAACGTCACCCTCTCAGGCATTGATCCCGTTCCTTTTCCGGAAAATGCCTGCCATGACCCGATTTTTTCTTGCGGCCCTTGCTGCCTGCGCCGCCAGCGCCGCTTCGGCCCAGAGCTGCCCCCAGATCCGCTTCGCACCCGGCGCCTACTCCGGCGATATCTCGGGCCACGTCACCCAGGAGGATGTCGATTGCTATACCTTCGGCACCGGCAGTGGCCAGACCGCGCGCCTGCAGCTCTTCGGCAGCGATAACACCTGCTTTGCCATTATCGGTGTCGTGGACTGTCAGGAGGATTTCAGTTTCGTCACCCGCGCCGGCACCTATCAGGTCAACGTCAGCGCGCTCTTCCGCACGCTCGGCGAGGACTACACCCTCCGCCTGACCATCCGCTGAGATCCCGGCGCGCCCCTGTCCGCAAGGCGCTTCCCTCCCCCTGTCGGGGGGAGGGCTAGGGAGGAGGCGGGAAAGAGCGGCTCGCTCCGGAAAGGCCCCGATTTCCTGCTAAAGGGTTAACCCTCGGAGCTAACCTATTGAATTAAAAGGGCCAGAAGAATGTCACTGCCCGGGACATCCCGGGCGGGTGTTCATCTGGTGATCAGTTCCGGGCCCATGAAGGTGGTCGGCAGCCGGGTCGGTAGCACCGGGAGGTAGGTCACCATGATCAGGGAGACGAAGAGCACGGCGAGGAAGGG
>CAYNKL010000157.1:0-9963 GCA_964397775.1 uncultured Rhodobacterales bacterium
GATGAAGGCCCGCACGTGGTCTGCGACCAGCGCGGGCGTCAGCTCTGTCACCAGGCCGCGCAGGCCGCTGGTGCCGAATTTCGGTGCCATGATCTCTGGTCCCTCAGTCCGTTGCGCGGGGAAGAAGGGCGCTCAGCCCTTCGCCCCCTGCCCCCGCGAATAGACATCCTCGTAGCGCACGATGTCGTCCTCGCCTACGTAGGAGCCGGTTTGCACCTCGATCAGCACCATCGGCACCTTGCCGGGGTTCTCCATCCGGTGCTTCGCGCCCAGCGGGATGTAGATCGACTCGTTCTCGGTCACCAGCCTGACGGTGTCGTCGCAGGTCACCTTGGCGGTGCCCTCGACCACGATCCAGTGCTCGGAGCGGTGGAAGTGGCTCTGCAGCGACAGCGAGGCGCCGGGATGCACCACGATGCGCTTCACCTGGAAGCGCGAGCCCACCACGAGGCTCTCGAACCAGCCCCAGGGACGGCGGTCCTTGGGGAACTCCACCGCCTGCTTTGCGCCCTTCTTCTTCAGCGCGTTGACTGCAAGCTTGACGTCCTGCGCGCGATCCTTGGGGGCCACGAGCACCGCGTCGTTCATCGCCACCGCGACGATGTCCTTCAGCCCGATGCCGACCAGCTCCACGGTCTCGCTGTCGGACCGCAGCAGCGAGCCCGCGCAGTCGATCGCGGTGGCGGTGCCGTGGGTCACGTTGCCGCTCTCGTCCGGCCCGGCCTCGCGCCAGATCGCGTCCCAGCCGCCAAGATCCGACCAGCCGGCATCGAAGGGCACGACCTCGAGGCCTGCGGCCTTCTCCATCACCGCGTAGTCGATCGAGATGTCCTCGGCCCGCGACCACGGCTCCGCCGCGAGCCGCAGGAAGCCCAGATCGACCTGTGCCTCGTTGACCGCCGCGGTCACCGGCGCGACGAGCTGGCTGGCATGGGTATCGAAGGCGGCGAGGATGTCCTTGACCCGGAACAGGAAGATGCCGGCATTCCAGAGGAATCCACCGCTGGCGAGCATCTCCGCCGCCGTCGCGGCATCCGGTTTCTCGACAAAGCGCTTGAGCGGCACGGTGCCCTCGCCGGCACCATCGAGCTCGAGATAGCCATAGCCGGTCTCGGGTCGGTCGGGGCGGATACCGAACAGCACCAGCTTGCCCGTCTCGAGCGCGTTCAGCCCGGTTTCGACCGCGGCGCGGAAGGCCGCGGTATCAGCGACCTCGTGATCTGCCGGGGCGACCAGCATCGCGGCGTCGGGATCCTTAGCATGCAGGTAGAGCGCCGTCGCAAGCACCGCCGGCGCCGTGTTGCGCCCCTCGGGCTCGATCAAAATTGCGCCCGGATCAATACCGACGGCGGCGAGCTGCTCGGTGACGATGAAGCGGAAATCCGAGTTGGTCACGGCGATGGGCTTGTCGAAGCAGGCCGCCCCGCTCAACCGTATCGCGGTCTTCTGAAACAGGCTCTCTTCCTCGAGAAGGCTGGTAAACTGCTTCGGAAAGCTCTTCCGTGACACCGGCCAGAGGCGTGTGCCGGAACCACCACAGAGAATGACGGGGGTAATGGTCTGCATAAATCTCCGATTTCTCAGTCGACACGCTAGACTACGCTGCGTGCCTACCGCCTTAGAATTCCAGTCTCGCGCACCCTAATCCAACCCCAAACAGCCTGCCAGAGGCGATGCAGCGTTTCCGAACGAGCTACGCCCGAAAGTTGGTGGCGGCGTGATCAGGTGGCGGTTGGAAATTGCTTGATACCTTCTTCGAAGGCAATCCCCCGAATGATCTCTGGCAAGCGGTTTGCGCCGTCGAGCTTCCGTCATTTCGACGACGCCGGAGGGCATCCACACCATCAGGGAAAACCTGCCATGCTACAAGGGAGGACGTAGCGATGAGTATATCGATGGAGGACAGCATCAAGCGTTGGACCGCGAAACAGAAGACAATCCTTGTGATCGAGATCATCCAGGGCAAAACCGACCGTGTCGAAGGCGAGCCGGTCCTTTGACCTGACGCCCTCCGAGATCGAGGGCTGAATTGAAGACGCCAAGCGGGGTACGGAGAATTCCCTGCGCGCCGACCCGCTCGACATCCGGCGGCGATACGAGAAGCAGCTCCGGGGCCTGCAGGAGTTCGTCACCCCGCACTGCCTGCGGCAGAACGGCATGGTCGAGCGCTTCATCTGGTCGCTAAAGGAGCGGTGCGTGTATCGCCATTGCTTCGAAAGCCTCCAACACGCAATGCGCGTTATCGGTGATGGGATTGCCGGGCCATCATCAGGCCATCGCCAACTTTCAGTAATATCACCTGAGGTCCAAGCCCCCTTGACCTCTTGTCGAAATATGTTCCAAACCCGTCACCGACTGAAGACGGGTTTCGGCGCGGTGATCACTTACCGCATGACCTTACATATCCTGTGAAAATTCAAAATGCGGAAGAGTGACTTCGAATGACTGTTAGCGGGCCGCGAGTTTCGATTGTCTTGTCGGATCGAAATTGGATCCTCGAGCGGTTGGGCAAGGAATTGCAATCAAGGCTCGAAGGCATCGATCTGAACGATGCGGCCGATCCTTCGGCGGATATCAACTACTACATCACCTTTGCATGTCGCAAGGCTCCGGTCCCGACACTCGAGATGGGCTGGTTCGCACATATGGAACAAGCTCCACATCTGCAGGAGCTGTTTTATCAAACGGCGCGCGAGATCGATCTACCGGTTACTCACAGCAAGCTGTATCGTGACCTGCTGCACAAGGCCGGGTGCAAGCACGCTATCGCGATCCCGCCGGGCGTCGATCTGGACCGCTTCGTGCCCAAGCTGCGCATTGGGGTCGTTGGCCGGGCCTATCACACCGGGCGCAAGGGCGAAGGGCTGGTGTCTCAGCTGATGGACATGGAAGGCGTCGACTGGCATTTCACCGGTACCGGCTGGCCGAAACCGGGAAAGTTCATCCCCGAGGACGAACTTCCCGATTTCTATCGTTCGATGGATTTTATTCTTGTGCCCGCACTTTACGAAGGCGGGCCGATGTGCGTGCCCGAAGCCTTGGCGGTGGGAACCCCGGTAATCGCCTCAGACGTAGGCTGGGTACCGGAGTTTCCGCACATCCCCTTCAGGAACGGCGATGCCGAAGACCTGCGTCGGGTGCTGGCCGAGCAGCTTGACGTCAAGAAAAAACTGCACGCCTCGACAGAGAGTTTTACTTGGGACAACTATGCCGAGGCGCACGATCGCGCCTTCCGGGAGCTGATGGTATCGGCGGATAAGGCACCTAAATCGCGCGGGGCATCTCCGGTCCGCCCGCCGTTTTCCCAGGCCGTTCGGCTCTTGTTGCATGGAAACGAAGCAACGACACTGGGGGGGCCATCGGTACGCGTGCCACGCACGGCCGAAGCGCTTCGTTCGTTGGGGGTTCCGGCGCAAGCCGGGGTCTTTACGCCTGCCGCCGAGATCCCGGAAGGGATTGTCCATTTGTTCAATGTATGGAACCCGCATACCGGCTCCGCGGCAATGCGCCATCTCAAGGAAGCCGGCAAGAAAATTGTCTTTTCGCCGATCTACCTCGATCTGAGCGAGCGCGATTTCTGGCAGAACGATCTGCCCGATCTGATCATGCAGGACGATCCCGGGTTTCTGGCACAGCGCTATGCCGAGGCCCGGGCGCACCAGGCAGGTCGGGGGCGTTTGGCCGAAGCCATGCCCGGGTATCATGCCCGAGTACGCGAGATGCTGCAGCTTGCCGACCATGTCGTATTCCTCAGCCAAGTTGAACGCGCAGCTCTCGAAAAGATCGGAGCGGTGGTGGAAGACGAGCGGGCCAGTCTCGTACACAATCCCGTCGATACGACCTTGTGGCAAGAAGCCGATCCGGGCCTTTTTCGTGAAACCTACCGCGAGCAAGGGTTGGGGGACGCGGATTACATCGTGTGTATCGGGCGGCTGGAAACCCGCAAGAACCAGTTGATGCTTGCGCGCGCGGTGCGTGACCTACCTGTCAAGCTTGTGCTGATCGGGCACGAGGGCGATCCTTCTTATGCCGCAAAGGTGCGCGAAATCGGCGGCGATCAGATCCTGATGACCGGGCGACTCGATCATGGTGGCGATCTGCTGCGCTCCGCACTGGCAGGTGCCGGTGCCTTCGTGTTGCCCAGTTGGGCCGAGGGTGCCTCCCTGGCCGCGCTCGAGGCTGCGGCGGTCGGGGCGAACCTGGTGTTGAGCGACCGGTCTTCGGAACGGGAATATTTCGGCGACCTGGCGCAGTACTGCGACCCCGGCGATCTTGAAAGCCTGCGTGCGGCGATCATGGCCGCGCTGGCTGTCGAGGATCGGCAGGCCCGCGCCGAAAAGCTGCGCGCCTTGGTCCGCGAAAAGAACAGCTGGGAGCATTATGCCCGCGAGACCGCCGAGGCCTATGCCCGCTGTATGGCCACGACTTCCAAGAGTGTTCCGGATATTTCACGCGCCATACCGCGACATGCCCCGAAACTGGTGTTCGACGTCACCACCCTGGCCCATCATCAGGGTCGTGTCACCGGGATCAGCCGGGTGGAGAACATGCTCAGCCAAGCGTTCCAGAATGCCGGTGCGGACCCCATGTTCATATGCTGGAACGACTCCATTCGCCGGTTTGTCGAAGTCCCTGAAAAGTTCGCCCGTATGCGGCATGCATTCCGCTACCGCTCGCAGTGGGACAAACGCCGGGACACACCAACCGTCGATTTGCCGGAAGATTGCACGATTGTCGTTCCGGGCAGCGCCTGGATGCAAAACGGCCGTTACGTGCGCGGGCTCGAGACACTCAAGACCCGGTCGGGCTGCAGCTTGATCTCGGTGATCCACGACCTGATCCCCTTCAAGTTCCCGTTCTGGTTTGAAAAAGCATACTCGCCTGTCTTTGAGGACAATTTTTACCGTCTGGCGGCAATCAGCGACCGGATCCTGACGAATTCCGACTGTACCGGCGCAGATGTCAGGCAGGTGCTTGTGGCTGCGGGTCATCCCGTGCCGCCGGTTGATAGCATACGCTTTGGCGACCCGGTACTGACAACATCCCAGACCGAGAATGAGGACATGTCTCCGACCCCAGTGGAGGAGCGCCTGGCAGACAAGAAATTCGTTCTGGCTGTGGGGGCCATTCACACCCGTAAGAACTATGACATGCTCTACCGGGTCTGGGCGCGTTTCGCCGATGAAGGCAAGCATCGTGATCTGCACTTGGTGATCGTCGGGGGCGCCGCCTGGAACGGAAAGCCCTTGGCCGACCGGATCGCGGGGGATCGTCGGGTCAACCGCAATATCCATATTCTGAGTGGCATCGAGGACGAAGACTTGGGATGGCTTTACGAAAACTGCCTGTTTACCGTCTTTCCTTCGCATTACGAAGGCTGGGGCCTGCCGGTAGCGGAAAGTCTCGTGCATGGCAAGCTTCCCCTTGCCACTTCGGCAAGTTCGGTTCCGGAAATCGCGCCGGATTTCGTCGAGCATATCGACCCGGAAGATTTCACAACCTGGCACAGTAAGATCAGCTTCTTTGCCTCGAGCGCCTCTGCGCGACAGGCTAAGGAAGACGCAATACGAGCCGGCTATACGCCAGTGCCTTGGACTCGGACGGCGAGTCTGCTGCTGGAGGCCGTGAAGGAACCGCGGGTGGTTCGCGGGCTGGAGGGGCTTCTCGCGGCCGATATCGCCCAAGCCGGCAATGGCGGCGCACCGCTCAAGATCGGGTTCGGTGCCGGGTGGCATCCTGCGGAAAGCTGGGGACGCTGGACCTCCGCGCCGAGCGCCAGCTTCTCGGTGAATGCGGCCCGTGTTTTGCGTCCGGGCCAGGATCATCTGCGCCTCTTGTTGAAGCTGGACTTCTATAGAGCAGACGATGCGCCTTACACCTTTGCTCTGCGAGCTGGCGGGCAGACCTTGTTCAGTAGCCGCGTCAGCCGGCGTTCCAAACTGAAAGACGTGATCTTGACCGTGCCCTGCGAGGCGGTTGCCTCCGACGGCCTCTTGACGGTGGACGTTATCCACCCGGTGTCACCCGAGAAAGCGCGAGACGGCATTTCCGAGCGTTCGCTCGGCCTGGGCCTTGTATCCGTCAGTCTGCTCGACGCGGAGCATAGCAACCCGTTACAATACCTTCATAAATCGCAAAACTGGAGCGATGGACAAAGCGCAACCCAAGTGGATCTCTCCAGACCCGACCATCGCAGCATCGTTGCGCCGCATCTTAGCTTCCATCCGGCCTGGGGTATGGGGAGCGACATGGGGCAGTTCGATCTGCTTGTGCCCATCGTGCCGGGTGTGTGCGACCAGGATCTATCTATGACAATACGCCCGGTTGCGACACCGAACGCACCAGTCACATCGAAGATCATGTGGAATGGCCAGGAAATCAGACGCGATACCTGGACCAATGACGCTTTTGAAACATTGAACGTGTGTTTGCCTGCCATTCTCTTGGCGCGTTCGGGTCCGTCTGTGCTCTCTGTGGAAACGGACAGCCTCCTCACGGCGCGGGATCTGGATCTTGGCGTTTCCGAAGATATTGGCGGTCTGGGTCTGATCGCCCTCAGTCTGACACCGAAGGAGGCCTGAAGCATGAGTGTTGCCCTACGGAGCATTTTCGATACCATGACTGCCGATCAGCGCCTGATCACGGGGATTGGCTATGCCAGCGGGTGGCATCTCGCGTCCAAAAGCGTCTGGTCGCGCGAATTGACAAGTCAGTTGATCGTCGAGGCGAGCGCCTATCCCGAGCCGACTCTATTGATCCTGAAGTTTTCGGTCTTCAATGCCACGCCTAGCACCCCCAAGACCCTGAGGATTGACAGCCCGGGGCACGATCCCGTCGTTGTTACGGTGGCGGACGTCTCGGATCATAGCGTCACTCTGTTCACTCCCCGACATCGTCCAGGCGCGCCGGCAACGCCGATTACGTTCACGATCGATCGCATGGAGAGCCCGTACAAACTGGGCCAGTCAGCCGACGAGCGGCTTCTGGGGATGTTGATCCAAGACCTCTCTGTCGCGCCCGAAGGGTTGATGTTTCCGTTGCAGTTCAACCAGCCCTCGCTGTGCGACGTGTGCTTGCCACATGGATGGACCGTGACGGAGAGCACCGGTATCTGGTCTATTGGCCCATCGGCCAAAATTGTTCTGCCCGGTTTTCTGCCCTTTTCCGGGACGGATCTGGAATTTGGCTTTGATGCCCTGCCTCGCCCCAAAGACGTCGATCCGCTGGAAATCATGGTGGCGGTCAATGGCCGGCCCACGACAACTTGGACCCTTGAACACGGCGCGACCGGGCCCTGGAACTGCCCGCTGCCAGACACCTGGAAGCTCGGACAAGACGTCGAAATCGCGCTTACCCTGTCTTCCCTGATGTCCCCGCAGACACTTGGTATCAACGCAGACCCCCGGCCGCTCGGGATCATGTTGCGATCCATCACGACCGGAAATCCGGAATAGATGCCTCCCGATACCCGGTTGAAAAACTGTGATTTCCTTCGGTCGTGTGCCAACCGGAACCGAATATTGACCCCTTATTGGAGTGCGTGTATCGACCCAGCTGAATCTGCTCAGGTTAAGCCGCTAATGTGAATGCCTCGGCAGGCGTGCGCATGGCAAGGGCCTGATGAGGGCGGCGGTTGTTGTAGAAGCTGATCCAGTCACCGATGACGCGCATCGCGTGCTGGATGGTCTCAAAACGGTGGCGATGCACGCATTGCTCCTTCAGCGTCCGGATGAAGCGTTCGACCATGCCGTTCTGCTGGGGACAGTGTGGGGTGATGAACTCCTGCTTCAGACCGTAGCTGCGGGCGATCTTGGTGAAGTGGTGGCTGGTGAAGACCAGACCGTTGTCCGACCGCATTAGGAACTCTTTCTCGACCTTGCCCAAAGTGCCGAACCTGGCGATCAGGGCGTGCTCGAGGGCGGCGCTGGCGGTCGTGGCTTTGCCGGACTTCGACAGATGCCAGCCCAGCAACTCGGTACGCCTCCGGCGAGGGCCGTCTGACGGGGATTTGGGAGTGATGCTAAGTCCGACCTTATGGTCGACCTAAAGTTCACACCCGAGATCGAGGTCCTGGCAGCCGGGGATGTTCCGCGCCGCCGACACTGGAACGATGCGGATAAGCTCCAAGTCGTGAAGGAAAGCTATCTGGGACACCGCCAGGTCACGGCGACGGCGCGCCGGCATGGGATCTCGCGGTCCCTTCTGACGACTTGGCGGCGTCAGTATCGGAACGGTGAGTTGATCCGAGAGGAGGTTCCGGCATTTGAGCCGCTTACTCTCGCCCCCGAGGCCTCCGATCCGCCGCCACGTGCTGCCGCCAAGAATGTCCAGTTGGAGATCGTGCTCAGGAACGGGCGGCGTTTGCTTGTGTCCTCGGCCGTTGATCCCGATGCCCTGGCCCGCCTCTTGCCCGTGCTGGAAGGACGATGATCGCGTTCCCGGCGGGGGTGCGCGTCTGGATCGCAGGTGGGGTGACCGACATGCGGCGGGGGATGAACACCTTGGCTCTGACGGTTCAGCAGGGGCTTGGACGCGATCCGCATGCGGGCGAGATCTTCTGCTTCCGCGGCCGCAAGGGCGACCTGGTCAAATTGCTCTGGCACGATGGTGTCGGCATGTCGCTCTATACGAAGCGGCTCGAGGCGGGGAAGTTTATCTGGCCGTCCAGCGGAGCCGGCGAAGCGGTGCAGATCTCTGCGGCCCAGCTCGGCTATCTCCTGGAGGGGATAGATTGGCGCAATCCGCGCTGGACGCAGCGCCCGACAAAAGCCGGATAGGCCGCCTCTAAGCCCTTATTTTGTTGGGTGTATGCGCGCCCACATGGTAAGCTTTGGCCATGCCAGATACCAGTTCCGAGATCGCCAGACTGCGCGCTGCGCTTGCCGCTTCGGAAGCCCGCGCCGAGGCTGCCGAGAGCGAGCTGGCGCAGACCCGGGCGGTGGTCTCGACCTCGGAAGCGATGATCAAGCATCTGAAGCTGGAGATCGCCAAACTCAGGCGAGAGCACTATGGCCACAGCTCGGAACGCCGAGCCCGGCTGATCGACCAGATGGAGCTGCAGCTCGAAGAGCTCGAGGCGGCCGCCACCGAAGACGAGATTGAAGCCCTGAACGTGGCGAAGACCTCGGCCGTCGCCGGCTTCGAACGCCGCCGCCCGACGCGCAAGCCTTTCCCGGACCATCTACCGCGCGAGCGCATAGTCATCGAAGCGCCCACCACCTGCTCCTGTTGCGGGTCGGACCGCATCGTGAAGATGGGCGAAGACATCACCGAGACGCTCGAGGTCATCCCCCGGCAGTGGAAGGTCATCCAGACCGTCCGCGAGAAGTTCACCTGCAGGATCTGCGATAAGATCAGTCAGCCGCCCGCCCCATTCCATCCGACGCCGCGGGGATGGGCTGGGCCGAACCTTCTGGCGATGGTTCTGTTCGAGAAGTTCGGGCAGCACCAACCGCTCAACCGCCAGGCCGAGCGCTATGCCAAGGAGGGCGTCGATCTCAGCCTCTCGACGCTGGCTGATCAGGTCGGGGCCTGTGCCGCCGCGCTTGAGCCAATCCATGCTCTGATCCGGACCCATGTTCTGGCGGCCGAGCGCCTGCACGGCGACGACACCACGGTCCCCCTCCTGGCGAAGGGAGGGACGCAGACAGCACGGCTCTGGACCTATGTCAGAGATGACCGGCCCTTTGCTGGCGGGGCGCCGCCGGCCGCGCTGTTCTACTTCTCGCGCGACAGGGAAATGGCCCATCCGAACCGGCATCTTGCAGGGTGGCAGGGCGTTCTCCAAGCCGACGCCTATGGCGGCTACAACGACCTCTACCGTGGTGGGCGTGATCCCGGTCCCGTGCTGAGCGCTCTCTGCTGGAGCCATGCTCGACGGAAGTTCTTCGAGCTTGCGGACATCAAGGTGTGAACCGGCATGCAAAATTGACCCCGTAGCGGGGTGATCGGCGTCCAAAAATG
>CAYNKL010000158.1:0-9920 GCA_964397775.1 uncultured Rhodobacterales bacterium
GGCTCGACGCCGAAAGCCGGATGCGCCTGCGGTCGATCGACGTGCAGATGCTGCGCATCCTCGAGGAAATCGCCGCCGGCCGGCAGGAGAGCATGGCCGAGCTGCGCACCGATCTGGCCGCGCTGACCCGTGCGCTGCGCGGTGCGGGCGCCGCGCGTCCGGCACCGGCCGCGCGCGGCGGTCAGGAGAGCTGACATGGCGCTGAGCCGCCGCACCGGATCGCGTTTCCAGGCCAACATCTGGCCCGGCTTCGTCGACGCGATGACGGGGCTACTGCTGGTGCTGACCTTCGTACTGTCGATCTTCATGGTGGTGCAGTTCGTCTTGCGCGAGACGATCACCGGCCAGGAAGACCAGCTATCCAACCAGGAAAGCGAGCTGTCGAGTCTGACCAGCCAGGTGGCTGAGCTGTCGCGCGCGCTGGGTCTTGCCGAGCGCCGCAACGAGGATCTGACCGTCGAGGTGGGCGAACTGGAGTCGACCCTGTCGACCCGCGATGCCGCGCTCGAGGAACAGGACGCCCTGATCGCGAGCCTGACCTCGACGCGCGACAGCCAGGCGGCGGCGCTGGAAGAGGCGCGCACGCGGATCGCCTCCTTCGAGGATCGGGTGGCTTCGCTTCTGTCTCAGCGCGACGCGGCACGCGAGCGGGTGACGGATCTCGAAGGCACGGCCGAGGCCCTGCGCGCAAGCCGGGACGAGCTGGAAGCGGCGCGGGATCAGCTGGTCTCCGAGCGCGACGCGCTGAACCTCGCGCTCGCCCAGACCCGCGACGAGGTGGATGCGCAGGCCGAGGCGGCGCGCCTGGCCGCCGCGCGGCGCGAGGCGCTGGAAGCCCTGGTCGAGGATTTGCGGGCGCAGAATGCCGAGGCGCAGGATCGCATCGGCAGCCTGAGCGCCAGCGTCGACGATCTGGAACAGGCGCTGACCGAGGAAGAGGCGCAGCGGCTGGCGGAATCCGAGGCGGCGCGGGCGCTGCGCGCGAGGCTCGAAGATGCGGATGCCGAGCTGACGGCCATGCAGATGGCGCTCGACGAGGAACGCGCGCGGGCCGAGGAAACGCTGACGCTTCTGGCCGCAGCGCGCGAGGCGGAAAAGGACCTCAACGCGCGGCTGGCGGCGGCCCTGCTGGAAGGCGAGGAAGAGGCAAGCGGGCTGCAGGCGCGCATCGACGATCTGGACGCGGAAGTGAGCCAGCTTCGCGCGCAACTGGCGGATGCCCAATCGCAGGGCTCGGAAGCGGACGAGCGGCTGGCCGCGGTCCGTGACGAGCTTGCCGAGGAGCGCGATGCCCGCGTCGCGGCGGAGCGGGCGCTCGAGGATCAGGAGCAGCAGACCGCCGAGACCGAGCGCGCGCTGAGCGAGGCGCAGGGCGCGACGCAGGCGGCGGAATCGCGGCTCTCGGACCTCTCGGCGCGGCTGGCGCAGGCGTTGGCGCGGGTGGCCGAGGCGGAGTCGCTGCAGACCGAACTGGCCGCGCTGCGCGAGCGGAACACGGCGTTGGTCTCCGACCTCTCGGCGGCGCAGGGCCAGGCCGAGGATCGCGCGACGCGGGTGTCGGGCCTCGAAGCGCGTCAGGCCGAGCTTCAGGACGACCTCGCCGCGGCGCGCGGCGCGGCACAGGAAGCGCAGGCGGCACTTTCGGAGGCGCGGTCGCGCGCCGACGGGCTGGCCGAGGAACTGGCAGCGGCCACGGATCGCGAGAGCGCCCAGACCGGCGAGCTCGAGGCGTTGCAGGGGCGGGCGGCCAACCTTGAGTCGCAGCTTCAGGCGGCACAGGCGCGGGCCGAGGAACGTGCGACGGCGGTGGCGGCGCTTCAGAGCGAGAACGCCGCCCTCTCGCAGCAGCTGTCGGAGGCCTCGGGCGAGACCGCGGCGCTCGAGACGCTGCGCGAACAGAACGACCGGCTTTCGGCCGAGCTTGAGGCCGCGCGGTCGCAGGACAGCCGGCGGGACGCCGTCATCGCGAACCTCCGGCAGGCGCTCGCCGAGGCCGAGGCGCGGGCTGCCGAGCGGGTGGACGACGCGGAAAACCTCGAAGAACGGCTGGCGGCGGCGCTGGCGGCGCGGCTCGACGCCGAAAGCAGCGTCGAGGAAACACGGCGGCGCCTGACCGAGGCCCTGGCGGCCAAGCGCGCGGCCGAAAGCCGGGCCGAGACGCGGATGACCGAGGCCGAGCAGCGCATGGCCCTGCTGGGCGAGGCGCGCGAGGAACTGGCCGAGAGCCGTGAGCGGGCGACGACGGCCGAGAAGCAGACGGAGCTGCTCAACCGGCAGGTCTCGGCCCTGCGCGAGCAGCTGGGGCAGTTGCAGGCGCTGCTGGACGAGTCCCGGGCAAGCGACGCGCAGGCGCAGGTGCAGCTTCAGAACCTCGGATCGGAGCTGAACGCCGCGCTGGCGCGGGTCGCGGCCGAGGAACGGCGGCGGCGCCAGCTGGAGCAGGCGGAGCGCGAGCGGCTGGAGGAAGAGGCGCGCGATCTTGCCAACTACCGTTCGGAGTTCTTCGGGCGGATGCGCGAGATCATCGGAGAGACCGATGGCATCCGGGTCGAGGGCGACCGCTTCGTGTTCTCCTCCGAGGTGCTGTTCGGGCTGGGTTCAGCCGAGCTTTCGCCCGCCGGCGAACAGGAGATCTCCAAGGTGGCGGCTATCCTGCAGACCATCGCCGACGAGATCCCCGAGGGGATCGACTGGATCATCCGGGTGGATGGGCACACCGACGACATCCCCGTGCGGGCCACGGGGCGGTTCGAGGACAACTGGGAGCTCAGCCAGCAGCGGGCGCTTTCTGTGGTGCGCTACATGGTGGACGAGCTGGGCATCCCGCCTGACCGGCTGGCGGCCAACGGGTTCGGGCAGTACCAGCCGATCAACCCCGCCGACACGCCCGAGGCGCGGGCCCAGAACCGCCGGATCGAGCTGAAGCTGACCGAGCGCTGAGCGGGGCCGGGACGCGGGACACCCGGCGTGTCCCGGGCCGGGACATCTTGCGGGGCTTGGAAAATCAATGGGTTGGCCTCTCGCGTTAGGATATTCTTAGGAATGTCCCGCACGGAGGGCGTTTCGGCGTCTTCGTTTTTGGGGGCCGATCAGGCGCATCGGATCGGTCACCCGAAGCGGTCGAGCGGTCAAGGACCGATATCACAACCACGTTGCCGGAAAGACGAGAGCGCATGCCTGTTCAGATACGCCACGCCTGCGGCGCGGATGCTGCGATTGCGGTCGATGTGCTGCGGTCCTCCATCGCGCAGCTGTGCCGCGATGACCACCACGATCATCCCGGTGAGCTGTCGTCATGGCTGAGCAACAAGACGGTCGAAAGCTGGGCGCTTTGGCTGGAGAACCCCAACATGCCCCTCATGGTCGCGGAGCGGGGCGGCACCGTCTGCGGGGTTGGCCTCGTGCGGAGGGATGGGGAAATCCTGCTGAATTACGTATCGCCCGCGTCGCGTTTCTGCGGCATCAGCGCGGCGCTTCTCCACGCGATGGAACGAGACGCCTATGAACGCGGCGCCCGCTGCACGCGCCTCGAGAGTACGCGCACGGCGCAGCGGTTCTACCTGTCCAGAGGATACACCGCCGAAAGCGCCTCGAACCCGCTTTGGATGAGCAAGGCGATCACCCTCGAGGCGTGACGAAGGGGCTGCGGATCGTGAGCATGCGACCCGGCTTCACGCCGCCGAGGGGGGGGGCGCATATTTCCAAGGACACGGGTGGCACAAAGAAAAACCGCCGCGGGGTTGGCCCGCGGCGGTTCCTCGTCTTTCGGATGCCCCCGGCCTTACTCGGCGGTCAGAAGCGGCGGCTTCTTGGAGCCGAGGCGCGGGTTTTCCGGGCCCGACATGTCCAGCACCAGTTCGCCGTCCTTGACCGAGACTTGGACGAGGCCGCCCTTGGTCAGCTTGCCGAAGAGCAGTTCCTCGGCCAGCGGCTTCTTGATGTTCTCCTGGATCACGCGGCCCAGCGGGCGCGCGCCCATCTTGTCGTCGTAGCCACGGTCGGCCAGCCATTCGGCGGCGGGCTTGGTAAGCTCGATGCTGACGTTGCGGTCCATGAGCTGGGCCTCGAGCTGCAGCACGAACTTTTCCACCACCTGCAGGATCACCGACTTGGGCAGCGGGCGGAAGCTGATGACCGCGTCCAGACGGTTGCGGAATTCCGGCGTGAAGGTCCGTTCGATGGCGGCGGTATCCTCGCCCTCGCGCCGGTCACGGGCGAAGCCGATGGCCGACTTGGCCTGCTCCTCGGCCCCCGCGTTGGAGGTCATGATGAGGATCACGTTCCGGAAGTCCGTGGTCCGGCCGTTGTGGTCGGTCAGCTGGCCGTGGTCCATGACCTGCAGCAGGATGTTGTAGACATCCGGGTGCGCCTTCTCGATCTCGTCGAGCAGGAGAACGCAGTGCGGGTTCTGGTCCACGCCGTCGGTCAGCAGGCCGCCCTGGTCGAAGCCCACGTAGCCCGGAGGCGCACCGATCAGGCGCGAGACCGCGTGCTTCTCCATGTACTCGGACATGTCGAAGCGCAGCATCTCGACGCCGAGCGAATCGGCGAGCTGCTTGGCCACCTCGGTCTTGCCGACACCGGTGGGGCCGGCGAAGAGGTAGTTGCCGATGGGCTTTTCCGGTTCGCGCAGGCCGGCCCGGGCCAGCTTGATCGCGGAAGACAGCGCCTCGATTGCCGGATCCTGGCCGAAGACCACGCGCTTGAGCGTGCCTTCGAGATCCTTGAGCACCTCGGCATCGTCCTTGGAGACGCTCTTCGGCGGGATGCGCGCGATCTTGGCGACCACGGCCTCGATCTCCTTGGCACCGATGGACTTGCGGCGCTTGGAGGCGGCCAGCAGATGCTGCGCGGCGCCGGCCTCGTCGATGACGTCGATGGCCTTGTCGGGCAGCTTGCGGTCGTTGATGTAGCGCGCCGAGAGTTCCACCGCGGTCTTGATGGCGTCCTGCGTGTATTTCACGCTGTGATGCTCCTCGAAGTAGGGCTTGAGGCCCTTGAGGATCTTCACGGCGTCATCGACCGTGGGTTCGTTCACGTCGATCTTCTGGAACCGGCGGCTGAGCGCGCGGTCCTTTTCGAAGTGCTGGCGGAACTCTTTATACGTGGTGGAGCCCATGGTGCGCAGCTTGCCGCCCTGAAGCGCGGGCTTCAGGAGGTTGGAGGCGTCCATGGCACCGCCCGAGGTGGCGCCGGCACCGATCACGGTGTGGATCTCGTCGATGAAGAGAACGCCGTCGGGATGCTCCTCCAGCTCGTTCACGACCGCCTTGAGGCGTTCCTCGAAATCGCCGCGGTAGCGGGTGCCCGCGAGCAGGGCGCCCATGTCGAGGCTGAAGATCGTGGTGTTCTTGAGCACCTCGGGCGTTTCGCCGGCGACGATCTTGCGGGCGAGACCCTCGGCGATGGCGGTCTTGCCCACGCCGGGATCGCCCACGAGAAGCGGGTTGTTCTTGCGGCGGCGGCAGAGCACCTGGATGCAGCGCTCGACCTCGGAGTCGCGGCCGATGAGCGGGTCGACGTCGCCTTCGCGCGCCTTGGCGTTCAGGTCGACGCAGTACTTGGCGAGCGCCGATTCCTTGTCGGAGCCACCACCCGAAGGCGTTTCGGTCTGCTGGGCCTCTTCCTCGGCCTCGGTCGCGCCCTGGACGGGGCGGGATTCGCCGTAGGCGGGGTTCTTGGCCACGCCGTGCGCGATGAAGTTCACCGCGTCGTAGCGGGTCATGTCCTGCTCCTGCAGGAAGTAGGCCGCATTCGATTCGCGCTCGGCAAAGATGGCTACGAGAACGTTCGCGCCCGTCACCTCGGTCCGGCCGGAGCTTTGGACGTGGATGGCGGCGCGCTGGATCACGCGCTGGAAGGCTGCGGTTGGCACAGCCTCGGACCCTTCGATGTCGGTCACGAGGTTGGACAGGTCGTCGTCGATGAACTCCACCAGCGTGGTGCGCAGCTCCTCGGTCTCGACCGAGCAGGCCTTCATCACGCGCGAGGCATCGGGTTCGTCGATCAGCGCAAGCAGGAGATGCTCCAGCGTGGCGAATTCGTGGCTGCGCGAATTCGCGAGCGCCAGTGCCGAGTGGATTGCCTGCTCAAGTGTGTTCGAGAATGAAGGCACGGGCGTGCTCCTCTTGTCTGCGCTGGTCCCGGTGTCGGGATCAGCATTGCCTCTCAGTATTAAAGTTTGGTCGATTACCGACGTGCTTCAAGTTTTTTCTTGGTTTAGGCCGGTCACGAAATGTGGCGGATGCCGTCGTGATGCGGTTTGCGTCAGAACCGATCCTTGCGCGCGCGTACCTCGGCAAACACCTGAGAGTCTGTCGCGTCTTGCATGCCGACGGCCCGTTTCACGGCCGGATCGGACGCACGCAGGAAGGGGTTGGTGGAAAGTTCCTCGGAAAGGGGAACCTGGGCGGTCGGGCGGTCATCGGCGCGCGCCTGGGCGATCGCCTCTGCACGAGATTTAAGCTCTTCGTTCTCGGGTTCAATAGTCAGGGCGAAGCGGGCGTTGGCCGAGGTGTATTCGTGGCCCGAGTAGATGACCGTTTCGGGCGGGAGCGCGGCGAGCTTCGACAGGCTTTCCCACATCATTTCGGGGGTGCCCTCGAACACCCGGCCGCAGCCGAGCGCCATGAGGCTGTCGGCGGTGAAGGCGGCCTTGGCCTTGGGGAAGTGGAAGGCGATGTGGCCGAGCGTGTGGCCCGGGACCTCGATCACCTCGAACTCCATGTTGCCGGTGCCGTCATGATCGCCTTCCTCGAGCGGGTCGGTCAGGGGCGGCAGCTTGGCCTCTTCCTTGCGGGGCCCGAGGACGCGGGGGGAATATTTCTCGCGCAGTTCGGAGAGCCCGTCGACGTGGTCGGCGTGGTGGTGGGTGATCAGAATCGCGTCGAGCCCCCAGTCGCGGCCCTCCAGCGCGGCGATGATCGGGGCGGCTTCGGGGGCGTCGACCAGGTAGGTGCCGGCGTCGCCGTGGATGAGGTAGGCATAGTTGTCACTCCGGCAGGGGATGGTGACGATCTCGAGGGGCATGGTGTTTCCTTCCAGCCTTTGCCAAACTGCGGGTCAGTCAATCGCAGGTGAAGCCTCTCTGCAATGCATCTGGATGTGGGAACGCTCCGCGACTTCTACTACCGCAGCGCCCTGGGGCGTGCGGCGCAGGGCATTCTCCGTCGGGAGGTGGTCCGTTTCTGGCCGGAATGCGACCGGCAGACGGTGGTGGGCTACGGTTTCGCCGTGCCGCTGCTGAGGCCCTACCTGGCGGGCGCCCGCCGCGTCGTGGGGCTGATGCCCGCGCCGCAGGGGGTGATGCGCTGGCCCGGGGGCATGCCCAACGTGTCGGTGCTGAGCGAGGAAGCCGCCTGGCCGCTGGAGACGGGGCACGTCGACCGGCTGATCCTGATGCACGGGCTCGAGACGTCGGAACGGCAGGGCGACGTGCTGGACGAGGCCTACCGCGTGCTGGGGCCGGGGGGGCAGGCGCTGTTCATCGTGCCGAACCGCTCGGGGCTCTGGGCGCGGTCGGACCGGACGCCCTTCGGCTTCGGGCGGCCCTATTCGCTGTCGCAGCTCGAAGACCAGCTCAAGCGCCACGATTTCGTGCCCGAGAAACATATCTCGGTGCTCTACCAGCCGCCCTCGACGCGGCGGTTCTGGATGCGCACGGGGCCGATCTGGGAGCGCATGGGCCGCGCGATCCCCGCGATCATGGCCGGGGGCGTGGTGATGGTGGTGGCCTCCAAGCGCTATCCGCCGACGCAGCGCGGCGTGGACGGGGCGGTGCGCGTGCCAAATCCGCTCGACGTGCTGAGCCCGCGGCCGGTGAAGGAACCCAAGACGGTCTGAGGCGCCCTCAGGCGGACAGCTCCAGCCGCCTGGTGAGCGCGATGCGGTCGAGGAAGGCCGCGTCGTGGCTGACCACCAGCAGCGCGCCGTCGTAGGCGGCCAACGCGCCCTCCAAAGCCTCCAGCCCGTCGAGATCGAGGTGGTTGGTGGGCTCGTCCAGGATCAGCAGTTGCGGCGGCTGCGCGCGGCCCATGGTGCAGGCAAGCCCCGCCCGCAGGCGTTCGCCGCCGCTGAGGCTGCCCGCCGTGCGCAGGGCGTCGTCGGCGCGGAAGCGGAACCGGGCCAGCGCCGCGCGGCAGGCGGTTTCATCAGTGTCCGGGTTCAGGGCGCGGAAGTTCTCGCGCAGCGTCAGGGACGGATCGAGCAGGCCAAGCGACTGGTCCATGAGCGCGAAAGGCACGGAAAGGTCGACCGTGCCCGAGAGCGGGGCGAGCGCCCCGGTGATCAGCGCGATCAGCGTGGACTTGCCGCAGCCGTTCGGGCCGGTGATGGCAATACGTTCCGGCCCGGTGACGGTGAGCGACAGATTCCGGATGACAGGCGTCTGCGGATCGTACCCGCCGGTCAGGTCGCGCAGTTCGAGCACGGTGCGCCCGCGCGGCAGGCCGGTGGAGGGCACCTCCATGCGCAGCGGCTGGACCACCTCGATCCGGTCACGTGCGGCGTTCAGGTGCTCGTCCGCCGCCTGAGCCCGCGCCGCGCGCAGGCGGGCATTGGCGCCGCCCGAGGATTCGGAGCGTTCCTTGGCCGCATCCATGAGGATCTTGGGCTGGTCGCCGCGGGCGCGGGCCTTGCGCCCCATCCGGTCGGTGCGCGCCTTGCGTTCCTCGGCCTGCCGGGCGCGTTGACGCAGCAGGTCGGTTTCCTTTTCGGCATCGGCAAGGTCGCGTTCGGCGGCGGCGCGTTCGATCTCCTTGCGGGCGCGGTAGGCGCTGTATGGCCCGCCGAAGCGGGTGGCACCCTGCGGCGACAGCTCGACGATGGCGTCCATTTCCTCGAGCAGTTCGCGGTCGTGGCTGACCACCACGGCGCAGGCCCGCCAGCCGCGCAGCAGGTCGATGACGGAGGTGCGGCCTTCGCGGTCGAGGTTGTTGGTCGGCTCGTCGAGCAGGAGCACGTCAGGGGCGTCGAAGATCAGCGCGGCAAGGCCCGCGCGGGTGCGCTGGCCGCCCGAGAGCGCGGCGAGCGGCGTGCGCGGATCGGCGGAGAGGCCGCAGCGTGCCAGCGCCGCCTCGATGCGTGCGGGCAGGGTCCAGTCGGCGCGGGCGAGGTCGTCCATGCCGGCGCGCCCGGCCTCGGCCCGGTCGAGCAGGTCGAGCGCGTCGGTGACGCCGAAGAGGTCGGCGAGACTGGCGCCGGGGCGCGGGGTCACGTCCTGCCGCAGGGTCGCGCAGCGTCCGGCGACGTGCACTTCGCCCGCGGCGGGGGCCAGATCGCTCGCGATGAGGCGCAGCAGGGTGGTCTTGCCGCAGCCGTTGCGGCCGACGAGGCCGGTGCGTTCGGGCCCGAGGGCCAGGGTCAGGTCGGAGAGGAGGGGCGTGCCGTCAGGCGTGGACCACGACAGGTGGGACAGGGAAACGGAGGCGGGCATGGGACAGGTCTTCTCGCAGCGGAACCGGATGGGTGAGGGCGGCGAGCGAATTGTCCATGTCAGAGGGTCTCCGGTGGCTGTGTTGTTCCGAAAAGGTAATCACGGGGCGCCGCCGCGCAAGCCCGCGGCGCGGCCTTCGGCGACCAATGTGATGCTTCCTCCGGCACAAAAGTTTGCAAATTCCCCTAACAAAATCATTTTTAATGTGAGCAGAAAGCCGCAGTTAGCGCAAACCCCCATAAAACAAGGGGCTTGCACCAAAAGGTAAATGACTGCTTGCATGTTGCGGGGTGGGTGAGGCTCTGCTACATCCGCCGCGATTTTGAGTGCCTTGTGCTGGGACAAGGCAAGAACCGGAGCCCTCGGATGTGCCACGCGTGGTCACGTCACGGGGGTCGAATAACGGAAGGGTGGACGTGTCTGACTCAGCTTCGATCTCCTCCGGCATCGCTGAACGCTATGCCACCGCCGTCTTCGAGATCGCCAA
>CAYNKL010000159.1:0-9894 GCA_964397775.1 uncultured Rhodobacterales bacterium
AGCTGAGGCCCAGGGGGCTTGTCAGAAACGAGAGGAGCCGGCGGGATCGCCGCTCAGGGCTCGGGAAATTGCTCCCGGGCCGCTTTCCAGTCCTGTGGATCGACGGGAAAGCGCTTTACGAAGCGGGTCTTGAAGCCGACCCGTCCGCGCCGCGCGCCGAAATTCTCACCGTGATTGAGCACGTAGAGCACCGCCGGGCGGCGCAGCGCCGACAGGCCGCGCCCGGCGAGCCGTGCCAGGTACGGAAACATGCGATGCTCATGCGCGGTCATCTCGCGCAGGGCCGCGTCGCTTTGCGGCAAATCGGGATCGTGCAGCAGCGCGCAGCACGATCCGCAGAGCTTCCAGAACGGCTTGCGCAGCGGATCCGCCAGGCTGCGCGGACCGGCCAGCGCCACATCGCCGGTGGCGTGATCCATGACATAGCCGGTCTCGACAAGGTATCCCGCCTCCTGCCGCTCCAGCATCTCAAAGACCGTGCCGTCGCGTAGCAGGTCGTCGGCATCGAAGCTCATGACATAGGCGGCGGCGCGCGACTCGGCGGCGAGGTGATCGCAAAGCGCCGCCAGCTTGCGCCACTTGTCGTTGCCGGGCGTCGGATCATCGAAGGGCAGCCAGCTGAGCCGGGGGTCGTCGGGCAGGGGCGGGCGCTGCTGGCAGCAGATCACCGCCTCCCACGCGCCGTCCTGCCGGCGAAAGCTCTCGACGGTCTGCTCCAGACGCGCGGTCACCGCCTGCCAGTCGCCCACGTCCTGCGGGCCGACCAGCGGCACGAGGAAGATCACCTTCTGCGCCCTGGGCTGTGCCTTGCCGCGTGCCGAGGCCCGCAGCGCCAGCGCCGCCTGCTCTGACGGGGCGGGCGAGAGCTGCGCGGCCAGCGACGGGGCGATCGCCGCCGCCGCCAGCAGGGCGGCGCGTTTCAGCTTGGGCGTGGCAGGGGCCTGGGCCATGGAGAATCCTTGCGGGGGCCGTGGCGGCGTCAGGGGCAGGCGAGCACGCGCACCCGGTCGCTCAACTCGGCGAAGAGGGTCTTGCGTTCGTCTTCGCTCAGAAACGCGCCGATCTCAACCTCCCGACCGCTGCCCTGCAGCGTGACGTAATAGGGCACCGGGCCGCCATGCTCATGCATCGCGACCTTGACCCAGTAGGGGTTGCCCTCCCAGTCCTGATCGGGGCCGCGCGGATTGTGCCGCACGAGTCGCAGGGTCTCGTGGTCGATGGTGAGGACCTCGAGGATCTGCCGGTCGCGGTTGTTGCGCCGGATCGCGACCCAGATGCCGCCCACCGCCAGCAGCATGAAGAGCAGCAGGCCCCAGAGCAGCACCGTGCCGATCAGCCCGAAAAACGGGATCAGCGCCAGCAGGAAGGAGCTGAGGATGAAGATCGAGAAGCCCTCGGCCGACAGCGACTGGTGCGGCCAGAGATGCAGCTCTGCCCGGTCGGACGGTGTCTCGGTCTGTTCCCAGCGATACGGCATGACGCGCGAAATCTAACACCTCCCACGCGTCGGTCGACAAGAAAGATGCCGCAGCTCTGCAGCTATGGCGAGGGGCACCGCGGTGACTGGCGGCGACGGTCGCAAGGCGACTGGCCGGCGCCCGGATGGCAGGCGGTTTTCAGGGCACGTCAGAGCAAGGGGGCGCCAAAGCAGAAGGCCCCGGAGCGTGCTCCGGGGCCTTCGGGTCCGTGTCGGTATCAGCGTGGCGCTCAGTGCGCGTGCTGCTTGTCCCAGTCCTCCTGCTTCGGCAGCTGCTCGAAGGTGTGCTCCGGCGGCGGCGAGGGCAGGGTCCATTCCAGCGTGTCCGCGTATTCGTTCCACGGGTTGGCGGCGTGCGAGACGGCGCCCTTGCGCAGGGTGTAGAACACCAGCCCGATGAAGAACACGAACGAGGCGAAGGAAAGCAGCGCCCCCCAGCTCGAGACGTGGTTCCAGAAGCCGAAGGCCTCGGGGTAGTCGATGTAGCGGCGGGGCATGCCCTGACGGCCCAGGAAGTGCTGGGGGAAGAAGGTCAGGTTGGCACCGATGAACATCATCCAGAAGTGGATCTTGCCGGCGGTCTCGGGGATCATGCGCCCGGTCATCTTGGGGAAGTAGAAGTAGATCCCCGCGAAGATCGCGAACACGGCACCGAGGCTCATCACGTAGTGGAAGTGCGCCACGACGTAGTAGGTGTCGTGGTAGGCGCGGTCGACGCCTGCCTGGCTCAGCACCACGCCGGTCACGCCGCCCATGGTGAAGAGGATCAGGAAGCCGAAGGCCCAGAGCATGGGCGTCTTGAACTCGATCGAGCCGCCCCACATGGTCGCGATCCAGCTGAACACCTTCACGCCCGTTGGCACCGCGATGACCATGGTGGCCAGCATGAAGTAGCTCTGCTGCGAGAGGCTCATGCCGACGGTGTACATGTGGTGCGCCCAGACGACGAAGCCCAGCACGCCGATGGCGATCAGTGCCCAGACCATCGGCAGGTAGCCGAAGATCGGCTTGCGCGAGAAGGTCGCGATGACGTGGCTGATGATGCCGAAGCCGGGCAGGATCACGATGTACACTTCCGGGTGGCCGAAGAACCACAGGATGTGCTGGTAGAGGATCGGGTCACCGCCGCCAGAGGGCTGGAAGAAGGTGGTGCCGAAGTTGCGGTCGGTCAGCAGCATGGT
This sequence comes from uncultured Rhodobacterales bacterium, assembly GCA_964397775.1. Classification (GTDB taxonomy): domain Bacteria; phylum Pseudomonadota; class Alphaproteobacteria; order Rhodobacterales; family Rhodobacteraceae; genus Allosediminivita. The sequence continues at coordinate 2,659 of CAYNKL010000159.1, forward strand.
GATCGCGCCGGCGAGCACCGGCAGGGCCAGCAGGATGAGCCATGCGGTGATGAAGACGGACCAGGCGAAGAGCGGCACCTTGAAGAGCGTCATGCCCGGTGCGCGCATGTTCAGGAAGGTGGTGATGATGTTGATCGCGCCCAGGATCGACGACGCGCCCGAGACGTGCACGGCGAAGATGGCGAGGTCCATCGCGATGCCGCCTTCGGAGGTCGACAGCGGCGGATAGAGCACCCAGCCCACGCCTGCACCGAGCTGGCCGTTGCCGCCGGGCGAGAAGACCGAGCAGACCGCCAGCGTCGAGCCGGCCACGAAGAGCCAGTAGGACAGGTTGTTGAGGCGCGGGAAGGCCATGTCCGGCGCGCCGATCTGCAGCGGCATCAGGTAGTTGCCGAACCCGCCGAAGAGGGCGGGAATGACCACGAAGAACATCATCAGCACACCGTGGCCGGTGATCATGACGTTCCAGAGGTGGCCGTTGGGGGTGCAGTTTTCGGTCGCGGTCGGGAAGAGGCGCGCCCCTTCCATACACATGAACTGAACCCCGGGCTCCATGAGTTCGAGCCGCATGTAGACGGTGAAGGCCACCGAGATGAAGCCGACGAGCGCCGCGGTCACCAGGTAGAGGATACCGATGTCCTTGTGGTTCGTCGACATGAACCAGCGGGTAAAGAAGCCCCGCTCGTCTTCATGCTCGTGGCCGTGAATGGCGGCGTCAGCCATCTTTGTGCCTCCTGCTGTTCCTTGCGCGGCCGCAGAAGGGAGTCCCCCCACGTCCGTGATCGAGCTTCGTTCTAGATTGCAGGCTGCGCTCGGGCAATGGAGGGATTTGACGCAGATCAAGGAAATTTGTCGCACCACAAGGGTCCTGCGGGCGCGCTTAGCGTGCGATGGGCCGGTTGATGGCCGTTTCGGACCCAGGCGCGGGGCCAGGGGCGAATCCTTCCGGCCTGCACCGCCGGAGGGACCGCGAGCCGCCGCGCGAGCACTCACCGGAAAAAGTTCCGAGTATAACGCTACGTAAAGTTGACCGGGGCGGAACCCTGCGCGCGCCTCGGCAGTTTCCTGCCAAGTCATTGCGTCGCCTCAAGGGGTGCCGGGCCCGGCTTCCGCAGGGAAACCGAAGGGAGACCCGGGTCTGTCGGGTTTCCGGCACGGCGCTTCGGCGTCGCCTTGGCAGATCGAATTTGTAACCCTTTCCAAGGAGCGACGCATGGCATCTTCGCCCTCGTCCGTGCGGCCACGCACGATCCTGATCCTGGCCGGGGCGCTCGCGGGCGCTGCGGTTGCGGTCTACAACTATCTTACTCCGCTGACGGGGGTGACTGGCAGCCTCGGGGCGCTGATCGTCATCGCGTCGAGCATCCTTCTCATCATCGCAGGTGTCCTGATCCAGCTGTCGCAGCCCGGCGGCTGGCGCTCGCTGCTGCGGACGCTGGTTGTGCTCGGCGCCATCGGCACCGGGCTCGCCGCGTATTTCCTGCATGAATGGTGGCTGATCGTCGCCATGGTCATCGTGCTTGTCGGCGTCGTGCTCGACGTCTCCACCACCCGTTCCGCAGGCAAGGGAGCCACGGCATGATCCGCAACATCCGACCCGTCAGCCACACCGTGCTGGCCCTGGCGCTGGCCGCATCGGCGCCGGCCTACGCGCAGGACGTGGGTGCGACCGGCACGCCCGATACCACGACCGAACAGTCGCAGGATCCCGGCACCTCGACCAACACCGACAGCGAAGAAGCACCCGAGGAAGCCACCGACGGCGGAATCGAGGACACGTCCGGCGAGACCGGGGACGAGGCCGGAGAGGCGGAGACCGAAGCGCCGGACGCCGAGCCGACCGATGCTGAGGACAGCACCGCCACGGAAGAGGCGACGGAGGCTGAAGACACCGAAGCGACCGGCACGCAAGAGGCGACCGAGGCTGAAGACAGCGACGCGACCGCTACGGAAAGCGGCGCGGACGATGCCGCGGCGGGCGGCGACGCAGCTACGTCCGATACCGACGCGGAGGCCACCGAGGGCAGCGATGCGGTGACCGAGGGCGAAGGCGCCAGCGCCGAACGCACCCGCATGGACATCCCGCTGGTTCCCGAAACCGCCATCTGGGACGGGTTCCACGGCCAGGGCAACGCGCAGAAGTATTCGCCCCTGACCCAGATCACAGCCGACAACGTGGGCGATTTGGAAAAGGTCTGGGAGGTGCACACCGGCGACGTCTCCGACGGCTCGGGCGATCTGCCTGCCACCGTCTGGTCGGCCACGCCGGTCTATGCCAACGGCATGCTCTATATCGGGACGCCCTTCTACCGCGTGCTGGCGCTCGATCCTGCCACCGGCGAGGAGATCTGGAGCTTCGACACCGAAAGCACGCTCGAGGCGCTGACCCAGCCCGCGCTCAAGAACCGCGGTGTCTCCTACTGGGAGGCCGACGAGCCCGTCGAGGGCGAGGCCTGCCAGAAAATCGTCTACCTCGGCACCATGGACGCGCAGCTTTTCGCGATGGATGCCGACACTGGCGAGCTTTGCGAGGATTTCGCAGAAGGCGGTGTCCTGGACGTGAACCAGTGGAACGACACCAACGACCGCTGGCCCCTGTCGCTGCTGCAGCCGCCCACGGTGGCGCGCGACAAGCTGATCATCGGCTGGGCCGGCAAGGACTGGGAATGGGCCGCGGCACCGCCGGGATCTGTCTTTGCAGTCGACGCACAGACCGGCGAGCGGGACTGGGCGCTTCAGATCCTGCCCGAAGAGGTCCGCCAGCGCACCGGGACGGCCAACGTCTGGACGCACATGAGCGTCGACGAGGGGCTTGGTCTGGTCTACCTGCCGGTCTCCTCGCCCTCGCCGAACTACTGGGGCGGCAACAGGCTCGAGGATATCCCGCTGGCGACCTCGACCACTGCAGTGGATATCGAGACGGGCGAGATCGTCTGGTCCTATCAGTACGTGCACCACGATGTTTGGGACTATGACACCAACGCCGCGCCCACGCTGATGGACATCACCGTCGACGGCGAGGAAATCCCGGCGCTGATGCAGTCCACCAAGATGGGCATGCTCTTCGTGCTGAACCGCGAGACGGGCGAACCCGTCTGGCCGATCGAAGAGATCGAGGTCCCCACCGACACCGACATCGAGGGCGACGAGCTGCGCCCGACCCAGCCCGTGGTGACGAAGCCCGAGCCGGTGGTGTCGCTGACCGAGCGCCCCGACGTCTGGTGGATCGCGGACATGCTGAGCCTCGGGGAGTGCTCGCGCATCTTCGACAACGCGCGCTATGATGGCATCTACACGCCGCTCTCGGCCGAGGGCACCGGCACGCTGGTCTATCCCGCCACCTTCGGCGGTCAGCAGTGGGGCGGCACCGCCTTCGATCCCGAGAACCAGATTTCGATCGTGAACACCTCGCGCGCGGTGCAGATGATCGAGATGTTCCCGCGTGAGGAATACGACGAGGTCGCCGGCAGTTCGGGCAACGAGACGGGCTTCTACCCTCAGACAGGGGCGCCCTACGGGTTCAACCTCTACGTGCCGCTGAACTGGCTGGGCATGCCCTGCTGGGAGCCGCCCTACGGCGACATCCGCGCCATCGACATGACCACGGGCGACACGCTCTGGTCGCGTCCCATCGGCGCCTCGCAGAAGTACGGCTTCTACATGCCCGAGAGCATGGGCTCGCCCACCATCGGCGGTCCGGCCGTGACGGCGGGTGGCGTGATCTTCATCGGCGCCTCGATGGACGCCAAGGTGCGCGCCTACTCGGTCGAGAACGGCGACGAGCTCTGGTCCGACGTGGTCGAGGCGCCTTCGGTGTCGAACCCTGCTGTCTACGAGCACGAGGGGCGCCAGTACGTGGCCTTCGTGGCCGGTGGCAACTCGATCCTGAAGAACCAGGTCGGTGACCAGGTGGCGGTCTACGCGCTGCCCGAGGACTGAACCCGTGCCTGGGCCTTCGGGCCCGGGCCGCCTTTCCGGCGAAGACGCATGTCTTGAAGCCAACGGGGCGAGTCGCGGCGTGGAGCCGGGCTCGCCTTTTTCATGACAGGGGCGGTCCTTGGCCGAAACTTCGTTGCCTCGGCGGGGGAGGCGGTCCGCTTCGACGCGGCGGGCATGTCTGTGGTCGCGGCTTTTCATCGCGAAGAGGCGCGTTCAAGCCGTTGATCGAGACAGGGCGGTGGCATGCGAAGCCTTGGCTTTACCCGAAATTATCCTGACCAGCAGCCTTGATTTCGCTGTCGGATGCCGATAGCGGGTTTCCGACAAAACTACTCAACAATGAGCGTTCCTCATGTCGCATTATTCCACCCTGGCACCTGCAATTGCTGTTCTGGCCTGCTTCAGCGCGGCGGCCGAGGCGCAAACGGATTACCCTCTGACAATCGAAAACTGCGGTCAGTCCGTCACCTTCGAAGAGGCGCCGCAGAACGCGGTGGCGCTCGGTCAGAACAGCGCCGAGATCATGCTGATGCTCGGACTTGAGGACCGCATGGCGGCGACGGCCTTCTGGCCGAACGAGGTGCTGCCCGAACTGGCCGAGGCCAACGACGAGGTGGAGCTTTTGACGGTCGAGTTCCCGACGCTCGAAGCGGTGCTGTCGAAGCAGCCGGATTTCGTGGCCGCGATGCTGGTGACGCTGATGGGGCCGGACAGCAAGGTCGCCAAGCGCGAGGATTTCGAGCGTCTGGGCATTCCCACCTACCTGTCGCCCAGTGCCTGTTCGGTGACGGAGGTGTCCACCGACATCTACGGTGCGCGCGAGGAGCTCTGGACCATGGATCAGCTCTACAAGGAAATTGATGACATGGCCCGGATCTTCGACGTCGCCGATCGCGGAGAGGCGGTGATCGCGGACCTGAAGGCGCGCGAGGCGGCGCTGCGCGACCGCTACGAGGATCGCGAGGACCTGACCTTCCTGTTCTGGTTCTCGAGCCCCTCGCCGGAGGATGACGCCTACCTTGCGGGCGGCAACGGCCCCTCGACCTACATCGCCGACCTGCTGGGCGGTTCGAACGCCATCAAGGCCGAATCGGAATGGCCGACGCTCGGGTGGGAAGGCATCATGGCCGCCGACCCGACGGTGATCGTCGCGGCGCAGGTCGACCGCGAGCGCTGGAGCCTTGACGAGGCGGAGAACAAGATCGCGTTCCTCGAGTCCGACCCCATCGTCAGCCAGATGGAGGCGGTGCGGAAGGGCCGCATCGTGGTGATGCCGGGCGCGGCGACGAATGCCAGCATCCAGACGCTTTACGGGGCCGAGACGGTGGCCGAGCAGATCGACGCGCTCGACCTTTCGGAATGAGCGTGAGCGTCGCGGACGGCAGCGCGGTGCGGCTTGCGCTTCTGGCGCTGGTCTCGGCGGTGGTGCTGGTCTTCGCCATCGGAATGGCCACCGCCATCGGCGACTACACGATCGGGCTGGGCAACGTGTTCCTGGCGATCGGCAACGGCCTGGGCCTGACCGGGGCCGAGCTGCCGCCGATCGAGGAGAGCGTGGTCTGGGATCTGCGGCTCAGCCGGGCTCTGGTGGCGGCGCTGGCCGGGGCGGGGCTGGCGCTGTGCGGGGCGATCCTGCAGGCGCTGCTGCGCAACCCGCTGGCCGAGCCCTTCGTGCTGGGCATCTCGGCGGGCGCCTCGACCGGGGGCGTCTGCGTGATCGTGCTGGGCCTCGGTGCGGGCAGCCTGACGCTGTCGGCGGGGGCCTTCGCGGGGGCCTTTGCCGCCTTCGGGCTGGTGGCGCTGCTGTCGAACGGGGCGACGAGCGGGCCGAACCACACGATCCTGGCCGGCGTCGCGGCATCGCAGCTTTTCAACGCGCTGACCTCCTACATCGTGACGACCTCGGGGAACGCCGAGCAGGCCCGCAACGTCATGTTCTGGCTTCTGGGCAGCTTCGGCGGCGTGCGCTGGCCGGACTTCCACCTTCTGCTCGTGGTGGTGCCGATGGGGCTGGCGGTCTGCATCTACCTGGCGCGGGCGCTCGACGCGTTCACCTTCGGCGACGAGGACGCCGCAGCACTGGGTGTGCCCGTGGGGCGCATCCGGCTGGCGCTGTTTGCGGTGACGGCGGTGATGACGGCGACGATCGTCAGCATGGTTGGCGCCATCGGCTTCGTGGGGCTCGTCGTGCCGCATGCGGCGCGCTACGTCGTGGGGCCGATGCACATGCGGCTTCTGCCGGCCTGCGCCGCCATCGGAGCGATCTTCATGGTCACCGCCGATATCGTGTCGCGGGTGATCGTGGCGCAGCAGACCATCCCCATCGGGGTCGTCACGGCACTTGTCGGCGTGCCCTTCTTCGCGATCATCCTTTACCGCGCGAGGCCGCAGACATGAGCGTCGTGGCACGGAACCTCTCTTGGGGCGTCAAGCGCAAGACCATCGTCTCGGACGTCTCCCTGACGGTCGCCCCCGGCGAAACCCTCGGGCTGATCGGTCCGAACGGGTCGGGCAAGTCGTCGCTGTTGCGGCTTCTGGCGGGATTGAAGCGTCCTGTCTCGGGGTGTGTCGAGATCAACGGGCAGGACATCGCGCAGGTGTCGCGGAAGGAGTTGTCGCGTCAGGTCGCCTTCGTGCAGCAGAGCGCCGCGACCGACACCAACGTCACGGTGGCCGACGTCGTGCGGCTCGGACGCACGCCGCACCGCTCGGCGCTTGCGGGCTGGTCAGAAGCCGACGAGGCCTCGGTCAACGAGGCGCTCGACCGCGTGGATATGAGATCGCGCAGGAAGCAGGCCTGGCAGACGCTGTCCGGGGGCGAGCGGCAGCGCGTGCATATCGCCCGGGCCCTGGCGCAGGCGCCGCAGGTGATGTTTCTGGACGAGCCGACCAACCATCTCGATATTCATCACCAGATCGAGATCCTCCGCATGGTGCGCGATCTCGACCTGACCAGCGTCATCGCGCTGCACGATCTCAACCTCGCGGCCATGTTCTGCGACCGGATCGTGGTGCTTCAGGAAGGGACGCTCTGCGCCTCCGGCACGCCTCACAACGTTCTGACGCCGGAACGGCTGCGAGACGTCTTCCGCGTCTCGGCGCATATCGACGGGTCGGCGGACGCCGGACGGCCCCATATCCGGTTCAGCGCGGAATAGGACGCGTGGGAGCGCGCCTGCGCGGGACGGCGCAGCCTTCGTCATGCCTGCATGACAGCCTTGGATGACGGGCGCCGTTTCCGACAGCAGTGCGGACCCAAGTGGTGCCCCTTGCGAAGACCCCGGCGCCACGTGGCGC
>CAYNKL010000160.1:0-9889 GCA_964397775.1 uncultured Rhodobacterales bacterium
GTCGCTGGCGCTGATTCCCCCCTCGGTGCTGGGGATGTGGCTCGGCGGGTTGGTGCATGACCGAATCGATCAGCAGGCCTTCCGCCGGGCAACCCTGTTCGTGCTGCTGGTTGCCGCACTGAATCTGATTCGACGTGCCATTTTTGCCTGAATTAGGCCACTAACAAAATTCGCTATAGAGAGTCTGTGCGTAAAATGTGCGCTATGCCTGCTTGTCGCGCCGATCTCGGCGAATTGATGGGGTGGCGTAATATCGTCATGAAACCCGTCCTATGCGAGATGTATCATCATCGTCATAGTTGCTTGATCGACGTCGAGTGTGCCGTCAGGAAGAGGTTCGGATGCCATGACCTTCCGAGTAGTCAGATGTCCGAGTTGCGGTCATGCGCTGCGACCGGGAGCCCGCCTCTGCGGGAAATGTGGAGACGTGACGCCAACACTCAACCTATGGGTGCGACCGATCGCCGTCGCGGGAGCGATCCTGCTGCTGGGATCGGCGATCCTTCTGGTGCAGATGGCGCTGGGGTGAACGCATAACCTGTTGTGTCACTTGAATAGAACGGTGTGCTATCAAGACGCCGTTCGAACGGTGCGCTGACGTCCACTGATACTCACGACAAATCGGCTAGGCGCGGGTTGCACGTACTGGTTGTTCCGTGATCTCCGCGGGAAGGCGAAGACTTGTCCTCCGAGCGCTCCCTTCCCAGTTTGAGTGAGGGCGTAAACCCGTCGTAAAACGTTGGCGCGAGGATATAGGTCTATTTTTTGAAGCGCGGCTAATGATCTGGCGCGCTATATCGATATCATTGATGCGGTTTATTGCCCGAATGTATTATGTAATTAAAATAGTTATTCAAAAAGTAAGTCGCCGAGTATTTTTCTCTCGCTGTTCATTTTCGGAAATTGAGGTGTTTTGCAAATGGTCAGGACGTCGCTTAGGTGCCCCCGAAGGCCTTGCCGGGGTGGGGTAAAGCGGTGTCTTAAATATCTATCTTTAGTGCACGTTTTGGCTTGAGACGTTTCCCGGTGCGCAGTCGCGTCACGTCGTGTCTGGGCAAAGTTCCCGCATCCCTTTCGCAGGCCGGATGACGTACGGATATCCGGCGAGCGTGCAGTATGTCTGACGGGAAAGGCTGCCGGAGTTTCGCGAAAATCTGCAGTGGTTATTCGTGCACTGCAGCGTAGGTTGGGTGCCGCCAATTTGCGGTTGCAGCATCGTTTCACGACATCCCTGCAATTCGGAGCTGCCTGCGGGCCCAATGTCAGGGGCGCGTGGCCGGGCTTCGGCGTTCGAGGATGCGGCGCGCGTTGGGCAGGTCGTTCTGGGACGCGCGGGCATGGGCGGCCTCGTCATCCAGGCCGTGGTCGCGCCAGCGGGCCACGAGCCGTTCGGAGAGGACCTCCTCGGGCACGTTCAGGAAGGTGCAGAAGTCCCAGATCTCCACGAGGGTGTTCCAGGGGTGCTCATCGAAGGCGAGGTAGTTGCCTTCGACCACTGCGATCCTGACCGTGCTGTCGACCGGGATGACCCCGGCGATGGCGATGTCGCGGGCACGGTCGAAGGCGGGCAGCACGACCTCGTCCTCGGTGGAGAGCCGGCGCATGGCGTGGATGAACCCGGCCGCGTCGAAGGTCTCGGGCGCGCCCTTGCGATGCAGGAGCCCGCGCTCTGACAGAATGGCGTTGTCGAGGTGGAAGCCGTCCATGGGGACGTGCAGGGCCTTGTGGCCCTGCAGCGTCAGTTGGCGCGCGACTTCGGCGGCCACGGTGGACTTGCCCGAGGCCGGTGGACCGGCGATTGCCACGAGCAGGCGCGCGTCGGTGCGGGGCAGGGCGAGGATCTGGTGGACCAGCGCCTCGGCCTCTGCCGCTATGATCGCGTGCTCAGGCAGCTTCGGCCTCACCCGGGGTCTTGGCGCCGGTCATGAAGGCGACGGCGTCGTTCATGCTGTGGGCCTTGGGGTCGATCACGCAGAGCCGCTTGCCGAGGCGGTGCACGTGGATGCGGTCGGCGACCTCGAAGACATGGGGCATGTTGTGCGAGATGAGCACGATGGGCATGCCCTTGGCCTTCACGTCCGCGATCAGGTCGAGCACCCGGCGGCTTTCCTTCACGCCGAGCGCGGCGGTGGGCTCGTCCATGATGATGACCTTGGAGCCGAAGGCGGCGGCGCGGGCCACGGCAACGCCCTGACGCTGACCGCCCGAGAGCGTCTCGACCGCCTGGTTGATGTTCTGGATGGTCATCAGCCCGAGGTCCGAGAGCTTTTCGCGGGCCAGGGCTTCCATCTTCTTGTGATCGAGCATGCGCAGATAGCGGCCCATGGGGCCCTGTTTCACGATCTCGCGGCCGACGAACATGTTGTCGACGATGGAGAGGGCCGGAGAGAGTGCGAGCGTCTGGTAGACGGTCTCGATGCCGGCGTCGCGCGCCTCGAGCGGCGACTTGAAGTTGATCGGCTTGCCTTCGAGCCGGATCTCGCCCGCGTCGAGCTGAACCGCCCCGGAAAGCGCCTTGATGAGAGAGGATTTGCCCGCGCCGTTGTCGCCGATCACCGCGAGCACTTCGCCCGGGTAGAGGTCGAAGTCGCAGTTGTCGAGGGCGGTGACGCGGCCGTAGTGCTTGACGAGGCCGCGGCCGGTGAGAATGGGGTCCTGCGTCATGCCGAGACCTTTCTGATCCATTGGTCGATGGCGACCGCGATGATGATGAGCCAGCCGATGGCGAAGACCTGCCAGAGCACGTCCACACCCGCGAGCCGCAGGCCCGACTGGAAGACGCCGACGATCAGCGCCCCGAAGAGCGCGCCGAGGATCGAGCCCCGCCCGCCGAAGAGCGAGATGCCCCCGATCACCACGGCGGTGATCGACTGGAGGTTGCCCTCATAGAAAGCCTGCGGCGAGATCGAGCCGACGCGGCCGATGGAGGCCCAGGCGGCGATGGCGCAGACCAGACCGGCCAGAGCGTAGACCGATATCAGCATGCGGTCCGTGCGGATGCCGGCGAGTTCGGCGGCTTCCTTGTCGTCGCCCACGGCATAGACGTGGCGGCCCCAGGCGGTCTTGTTGAGCATGTACCAGAGCACCACGAAGACGAGCACCATGAGGATCACGCCGAAGGTGATGCGCGCGCCGCCGATCTCGATGACGTTGCCGAAGAACTTGAGGAAGGGCGCGGCGGTGTCGATGTCCGAGGAGCGGATCGACTGGGCGCCCGAGAGCCAGAGGTTCAGCGCGTAGAAGATCGACCAGGTGCCGAGCGTCGTGATGAAGGGCGGCAGCTTGGCCTTGGTCACGAGCAGCCCGTTCATGAGGCCCGCCGCAGCGCCGCCCGCCAGTGCGATCAGCACCGAGATGGGGGCGGGGATCCCGAGGTCCACCGAAAGCTTGCCCGCGATCACGGCCATCAGGACCATGATCGCCGCGACCGAGAGGTCGATCCCGGCCGAGAGGATGATCAGGGTCTGCGCCGCCGCGAGGATGCCGATGATCGACACCTGCTGCATGATGAGCGTGAGGTTGAAGGCCGAGAAGAACCTGTCGCCCGCGACGAGGCCGAAGACCGCGATGGAGACCAGCAGCACGATGACGGGCACCAGCGTCGGGTTGCCGTGCAACACGTGCTGGATGGTCTGGATCGGCGTATGGGTACGGGCGAAGCTCGCGACGTTGTTGTCGCTTCCGGATAGGCTCGATTCGTAGTCCTGGGAGGCGCTGTCTTGGGTCATTTTATCCTCTTTTGCCGCAGGGGCGGCATGTGCGGGACAGGGCGGTCACGGGCGGGGCGACCGGCGCCCCGCCCGGCAGGGCCTGTCAGCCCCAGCACTGCTCCAGGGCCTCGTTCGAGGTGATGGAGTCGATGCCGTCGACCGGCTGATCGGTGACCAGCGTCACACCGGTGTTGAAGAAGTCGAGCCCTTCGGTGGGTTGGGGCACGGTGCCGTCCTCGGCGTACTGGACGATGGCGTCGATGCCGAGCGAGGCCATCTTGAGCGGGAACTGCATCGAGGTCGCGCCGATCACGCCGGCCTTCACGTTCTCGACCCCCGGGCAGCCGCCGTCGACCGACACGATGGTCGCCTGATCTGCGAGACCGAAGGAGGAAAGCGCCTCGTGGGCGCCGGCAGCGGCGGGTTCGTTGATGGTGTAGACCACGTTGATGCCCGGATCGACCTGGAGAAGGTTCTCCATCGCCTGGCGGCCGCCCTGTTCGTTGCCCTGGGTCACGTCGTGGCCGACGATCCGTTCGTCGTCCTCGTCGCCGATGTCGGTGGGGTCCTTCACGTCGATGCCGAAACCGGTCAGGAAGCCCTGGTCGCGCAGGTAGTCGACCGAGACCTCGGCGGCGCTGAGGTCGAGCATGGCGATCTTGGCGTTCTCGGGGTTCTCGACGGTCGCGGCGGCCCACTCACCGATAAGCTCGCCCGCGCGGAAGTTGTCGGTGGCGAAGGTGGCATGGGCGGTGTCGGCGGGTTCGAAAGGCGTGTCGAGCGCGATGACGAGAATACCGGCCTCCTTGGCCTGCTCGATCACCGGAACCAGCGCGCGGCCATCGGAGGGCGTGATCAGGATGCCCGCAGCACCCGCCGCGATGCAGCTTTCGACCGCGGCCACCTGGGTTTCCACGTCGCCGTCGAGCTTGCCCGCGAAAGTGTTGAGCTCGACACCGAGTTCGTCGGCGGCGGCAGAGGCGCCTTCCTTCATCTTGACGAAGAAGGGGTTGGTGTCGGTCTTGGTGATCAGGCAGGCAAGGACGTCTTCCTGCGCGCTCGCGGCGCCGGCGCCGAGGGCCAGCGCAACGGCAGAGACGCCCGTAAGAGCGGTAATGCGTGTCATGTAGTTCCTCCCTAGGCGCCCGCTCCCCGGGGCGCCGCGTGTCTTGGATCGACGAGACGCGGCGCGCGTGCGCGCTTGCCTCGAAAACAGAATTGCCCGTTCCCGTACCGTCCTGTCAATAAATAAATCAGAGTGAATTATAATTGACCAGCTCTCCGTCGCGGCTCAAGATGCGCGCACGCCGCAAGGAGAGACGCGTGAGCCCACAGACCGAAACCGAGCCCGGACTCCTGTCCGGAACGCTGCGCGGGACCAACCAGAGCGGCATGCGGGCCCAGAACGAACGGCTGGTGCTGACCCTGCTGCGGCGCAACGGATCGCTGGCCAAGGCCGAGATCGCGCGGCTGACCGGGCTTTCGGCGCAGACCGTGTCGGTCATCATGCGTGCACTCGAGGCCGACGGGCTGATCGAGCGGGGCGAGCCGCGCCGCGGCCGAATCGGCCAGCCCTCGGTGCCGATGCATCTTGCCCCGAACGGCGCCTGTTTCCTGGGGCTCAAGGTCGGCCGGCGGAGCGTCGAGCTGGTGGCGATCGATTTCGTCGGGCGCGTGCACGGGACGCGTCAGAAAACGCACCGGTTTCCGGCGCCCGAGGGGGTGCTGCGCTTCGTGCGCGAGGCGATCCCCGAACTCGTCGCCGAACTGCCCGAGATCCTGCGTGGGCGGATCGCCGGACTGGGGATCGGCCTGCCGTTCCACCTGTGGGACTGGGCCGATCCGCTGGGCGTGCCGCTTGAGGACATGGCCGCCTGGCGCGACGCTGACCTGCGGGCGGCCATCGCTTCGGAGCTGCCCTTCCCGGTTCACGTCGAAAACGATGCCTCGGCGGCCTGCAACGCCGAGATCGTCTTCGGCACGCGGCAGGGGCCCGGAGGGCTGCAGGATTTCCTTTACGCCTACATCGGGTTTTTCGCGGGCGGCGGGCTGGTGCTTGACGGGCGGCTGGTGCGCGGGCGGACCGGAAACGCGGGGGCGCTGGGCTCGATCCCGGTGCCAGACGGCACCGGGCGGAGCACGCAGCTCCTGCGGATCGCCTCGCTCTGCAGGCTGGAGGCCACGCTGCTGGAGCGGGGCGTGGATGCCTCGCGCATGTGGGACAGCCCCGCGGACTGGCAGATCGACGAGGATATCCTCTCGGACTGGATCGAACGGAGCGCCCGGGCGCTGGCCCATGCCACGGCCTCGGCGGCGGCGCTGCTCGACCTCGAGGCGCTGGTCATCGACGGCTGGCTGCCCGAGGCGGTGCGGGCGCGGCTGGTGGTGGAGACGCGACAGGCCCTGCGGCGGATCGACCTCTCGGGCAGCTCGGTGCCCGAGGTGCTCGAAGGCAGCATCGGGCCGCGCGCCCGGTCGCTCGGGTCGGCTTCGCTGCCGCTGTCGGAGCGTTTCCTCGTCGATCCGGGGGCGGAGGGCTGACGCTCGGCCAGGGGGCTCGATCTTCGCGCGCGGCATGTCCGCTGGCGCGCCCGAAGGCGGGACTTTGGCGAGGCGCGCGCTAGTTTTCCGGGACAGGTTCAAGAGCCGGAGGATCCGCAATGCGCACTGCCCTAATTGCCGCCGCCCTCACCGTCGGGCCGACATTGGCCATGGCCGAGCCGGAGCGATACGAGCTCGACCCCGAACACACCACCGTGGCCTTTACCGTGATGCACGTGGGCTATGCCGCCACTCTGGGGCTTTTTGCCGAGGTCGAGGGCGGTTTCGTCTATGACCGCGAGACGCAGGAGCTGTCGGAGGTCGAGGTGACCGTGCAGACCTCTAGCCTCGAGACGATGAACGATGCACGGGACGAGCACGTGCGGTCGGGGGATTTCCTGAACGTGTCGGAGTTCCCCGAGATGGTCTTCACCGTTTCGGGCGGCACGCCCACGGGCGAGACCACCGGCGAGGTGCCGGGCGAGCTGACGCTTCTGGGCGAGACCCATCCGCTGGTATTGGACGTGACGCTGAACAAGTCCGGGGTCTATGCCGTCGGGCATGAACGCTTGACGTGGGTGCGCAGCCGGAGCGGCAGCCTGCAAGGCAGCGACTGGGGCATGACCTATGGCGTGGACAACGGGCTTGTCGGCGACGAGGTGACCCTGATCCTCGAGACCGAGGCGATGCGCGTCGAGGACTAGCCTTTCACGGCGCCCGAGATCAGCGCCGAGACGATCATGCGCTGCAGCAGGATGAAGATCACCACCGCCGGCAGCACCGCGATGAGGCAGGCGGCGGCCAGAAGCTGCGTGGTCGAGGCGCTGACCGAGCCCGCGAAGTTGAAGATCGCCACCGAGATCGGCCAGTCCGCGTCGCGTTCGAGCAGGATGAACGGGATCAGGAACTGCGACCAGTTCATCACCATGGCGAGGATAAAGGCCGAGGCGATGCCCGAGCGGGCCAGCGGCAGGGTGATAAGCGCGAGGATCCGGGGCCGCGAGGCGCCGTCGATGGCGGCGGCCTCCTCAAGCTCGACCGGGATGGCGTCGAAGGCGACCTTCAACAGCCAGACCGCCAGCGGCATGCCGAGCGCGCCGTAGACGGCGATGACCGAGATGTGCTGGTTCAGCAGGCCCAGCGTGTTCATCCAGCGATAGAGTGGGACCAGGATCACCAGCGGCGAGATCATCTGCACCGCCAGCAGCCCCACCAGCACCGCCTGCCGTCCGCGAAAGTCGATGCGCGAGGCAGCGTAGGCGGCGGGGATCGCCAGCGCCACGGCCAGCGCGCCGCCCGAGGCCGAGAGCTTCAGCCCGTTCCAGAGGTAGATCAGGAAGGCCGGGTCCGAGAGGATCGTGGCAAAGTTGTCGAGCGTCGGGCTTTCCGGGATGAAGCGGGCCGCGCCGCGATAGACCTCGGCCGGGGTGCGGATTGCGAGGCTGATCAGCCAGGCGAAGGGCAGGGCGAAGAAGGCCCCGAGCAGGGCCAGCGCCGCGTAGGTGGCCACATCCCCCCAGCGTGCCGCGCTCATGCCCGGGCCTCGCCGCGGTTGAGCCAGCCGATCAGCAGGGTGAGCACCATGCCGAGCGCGAAGAGCATCAGCGCCAACACCGACCCGCCGGCGAGGTCGAGGTTGTAGAAGACCGTGTTGAACGTGAAGAGCGACAGCACCTCGGTCGCGCGGCCGGGGCCGCCGCCGGTGAGGGCGAGGATGGAGTCAAAGGTGTTGAGCGTCTGGACCGAAACAAGCACCGTGTTGACCGCGATCGCGCGGCGCATCAGCGGCAGCGTGATCGAGCGGAAGGTGCGGACGGGGCCGGCGCCGTCAAGCTCGGCCACCTCGTAGAGCGTGGGGTCGATGCCACGACGGGCGGCGTAGAAGACGATCATGGAAAAGGCCGTGCCCTGCCAGAGGTTGGCGATGACCGCCGAGACCAGCGCCATCCGCGGGTCCGACAGCCACGCCACCGGCCCGAGGCCCGCGTAGCCCAGCAGGCTGTTGAGCGTGCCGTAGGGCGCCTCGTCGAAGAGAATTTGCCAGATCAGGCCGTTGGCGATGCCCGGCACGACCCATGCGGCCAGCACCAGCGTCCGGAAGGCGGCCATGCCGGGCAGCTCTCGGCGTTCGCCGCGCACGATCAGCAGCGCGATGGCGAGCCCCGCAATCTGCAGGGCCAGCACGTTGACCGCGACGAAAAGCACCGTCGTGCCCAGCACCTGCGGCAGGGCGGGATTGCCGAGGATCGCCCGCAGCGCCTGCGTCGAAAACCCGGTAGCGGGTTCGATCAGGGTGGCGTCGCTGAAGGCGAGCCGTGCCACGTCGAGGACGGGCACGGCGTAGAACACCGCCAGAACGAGGATGGCGGGCGCCAGCCAGGGGGCCGGGTGCCCGTCGTTGGGGGCGCGCTCAACGGTCGTGGTCACTGGCGGTCGTAGGCCGCCTGAACCGCCGCATCGGCCGCATCAAGCGCCTCTTCGGGGGTGGAGTTGCCCGAAAGCACGTTGCCCAGCAGGATCTGGATCTGGTTGGAGATCTCGGGGTAGATCGCGGCGCCGGGGCGCGCGACACCGTTTTGCAACGCCTCGGCGAAGAGGTCGAATTCGGGCCCGTCGTAGGCGTCGTATGCGTCGTAGGTGGCCTCGGAGGTGGGCAGCAGGCCCTGGAAGGCGTTGCCGGGACCGGCGTAGATCTCCTTAACGATCTCGCCGCAGAGTTCGGCCTTTTCGGGATCGTCCGAGAGGGCGGCGATGCTCCAGCCGCCGGTGCCGGTGGCGCGCTGGTCTGCCGTGGGGCCCGGCAGTTCGGAGACGTCCCAGGTCTCGAAGGAGTCCGGGTCGAGCGTGTTGCGCATCTGGCCGTACTGCCAGTTGCCGCCCACGAACATGGCGGCGGTGCCGGCGGCGGCCGCGGCATTGAAGGCATCGTAGTCGGTGATCGAGGTCACGCGCTGGGGCGCGGCGCCGCTTTCGACGAGGTCCTGGTAGTAGGCCACCGCCTCGAGGAATTTGGCGCGGTTCTCGCCCTCGGCAAAGACCGGGGCGCCGTCGTCGTCGACCAGACGGCCGCCCTGCGCCCAGAAATTGGCGAGCCAGTCGAAGGCGGTGCCTTCCCAGCGGCCGCCGTTGAAGAGGATGCCCTCCTTGCCCGCATCGACGGCCGCCAGTGCGGCCTCGCGCGTCTCGTCCCAGGTCTGCGGCGCCTCGGGCACAACCGATGTGTCGCGGTAGAGCACGCGCAGATCGGTGAACCACCACCAGGCGAGCACGTTGCCCGCCTCATCGGTCACCGCCTCGCGGACGTAGGGAAAGAGGTCGGCGACATCCTCGTCAGAGAACACGGCGTTCATCGGCTGCAGCACGCCCGCGTCGCGGAAGGTGGCAAGCTGGCTGCTGTCGATCATGGCGCAGTCGGGGCCGCGCCCGGCGCGGGTCTGCTGAAGCAGCCTCGCCTGTTCCTGGCCGATGTTGCCGGTCTGGAGCTGGGTCTCGATCTTCCAGTCCGGGCGCGCCTCGATGAAGTCGCGGAACATCTCCTCGAAGGCCTCGCTGGTCGCCGGGTCCGAGGAATAGAGATCGTAGGCGGTCAGCCGGAAGGTCAGCGGGTTGGGCGCGTCGGGCAGCCCGACGCGGTTGCG
>CAYNKL010000161.1:0-9740 GCA_964397775.1 uncultured Rhodobacterales bacterium
TCCGAGGACAGGCGCTCGAACCCTGCCTCGCGGGCCACCGTCTCGACCCGGTCATAAAGCCGCCCGCCCAGGCCGCGCCGCTGGTGGTCGGGGTCTACGAAGGCAAGGTCGATGTGACCCTCGGCGTCGAGCGTCATGAAGCCGACGGGCCGCCCGACATCACGGGCCACAAACGTGTGCTGCGCCGTAAGCCGGGCCGCCCAGTCGGGGCCGGTGGGGGCTTTCGACTCCCAGGCGTGCCGCTGGGAGGCGTCGTAGGCTCCGGCCGCACCCTCATGCACCGCCCTGTAGAAGATCACGCCAAGCGCGTCCGCCTCGGCGGGCACAAAAGGGCCGATCTCGATAAGGGCGTCGGTCATGACCGCACCTGTGCTGGGGGCTTTCGCCTGCCGCGGGCCGGGGGTGTCCCGGAAGATGGCCTGCGGCGGCGCGATCAGGGAATGATGCGGGTGTATTTGACGCCTTCGAGGGTCGCGCCGACGCGCAGGCCGGATTGGCCGAAGATCACCGCGATGACGGGCGCGAGCGAAGTTGTCGTCTCGGCCGCGAGCGCCTGTCCTTCGGTCAGCGTGGCGTAGGCGACGTTCGCGCCCGCGGCCCAGCCCGGCGAGCGGCGGAAGCTGGTCAGCGCGTTCTCGGTCATGAAGAACAGCACGTGGGAATATTGCTGCGCGCCGATCTGGAGCCCGGCGGAGGCCTTGCTGACCGAGTAGTAGTCGACCGTGGCGCCGCCCACACGCAGGGCGCCGCGCCCGTAGGCGCCGCCGAGGCCGAAGCCCGCCTCGTTGACCAGCGGCATGACAAGCGTGCCCACCGATTTCTCAGCCAGGTCGCGGGTGGAGGGATACTGGGAATAGAGCGAATTCAGGGTCTGATCGACGCGGGCGTCGATCCGTGCGGCACCGGGGCTGCCGATCCCGTTGTTGCAGCCAGCCACAAGGGCGGCGCCCAGACCGAGGGTAAACGCGCGTCGCGTGATCTTCATGGGGAACTCTCTCTTCACTGCCGATGCCGAACCCGGCTGTTCCGCCGGTTGTCTTTTCTTATATCGGACTGTGGCGCCTGTGTCACGCAATAGGCAACAATCCGATGATGCATGGCATCATTCCGCCAGAAGACGCGCGGCCTGCGGGGCGAAGTAGGTGAGAATCCCGTCGCAGCCGGCGCGGCGGAAGGACAAGAGACTCTCCATCATGACCTTGTCGCCGTCGAGCCAGCCGCGTTCGATCGCCCCCGCGATCATCGCGTATTCGCCCGAGACCTGATAGGCGAAGGTGGGCGCGCCGAACATGTCCTTGGCCCGGCGGCAGATGTCGAGATAGGGCATGCCGGGCTTGACCATGACCATGTCGGCGCCTTCCTGGAGGTCGCGCTCGATCAGGCGCATGGCCTCGTCGGAATTGCCCGGGTCCATCTGGTAGGTCTTCTTGTCGCCCTTGAGCGCGCCGGAGGCGCCCACGGCATCACGGAACGGCCCGTAAAACGCGCTGGCGAACTTGGCCGAATAGCTCAGCAGCAGGACGTTCTGATGTCCCTCTGCCTCGAGCGCGGCGCGCATGGCACCGATGCGCCCGTCCATCATGTCGCTGGGCCCGATGATGTCCGCGCCTGCGGCGGCCTGGCTGAGGGCCTGTTTCACCAGCGCCTCGACCGAGGCGTCATTCACGATCACGCCGTTCTCGACGATGCCGTCGTGGCCGTCGCTGTTATAGGGATCGAGCGCCACATCGGTCATCACCGCGATGTCGGGCACCGCGTCCTTGATCGCGCGGGTGGCGCGGTTCGACAGGTTTTCGGGGTTCCAGGCCTCAACACAGTCGGGGGTCTTGAGGGCGGGGTCGGTGTAGGGAAAAAGGCAGATCGCCGGGATACCGAGGGCGTGCGCCTCCTTCGCGGCCTCGACCACCTTGTCGACGGACAGCCGGTTGACCCCGGGCATGGAGGCCACGGGTTCTGAGATGCCTTCGCCATCGCGCACGAAGACCGGCCAGATGAAATCCGAGGGGCTGAGCGAGGTCTGCCCGACCAGCGAACGGATCGCCGGGCTCTGGCGCAGGCGGCGGTGACGGGTGGCGGGGAAGGGGGCCTGGCTGGGGAGCATGCGGATACACCTGATCTTTGTCGTTAAAGGCAGGTCTGCACCCGGAGCCAGGGCGTGTCCAGCCCCGGCCCGCGCAGGGCCGGAGCGGGCAGGGCCGCTTCAGGCGAGCGGGCCGTCGTGAAGTTCGATCGGCTCAGGCTCGCCGCGCTTGGCGAGGAAATCCGGACGCGGGGCGTTGGCCGCGTAGGGCTCGTCCAGCGCGTTCGAGACGGCGTTGTAGACGAAGAACGCATTCGAACGCGGATCGGGCGTGATGTTGCCGTTCGAGCCGTGCAGCGTGTTGCAGTCGAAAAGCACCAGCGTGCCGGCCGGGCCTTCGGCATCCTCGATCCCGCACATCTTGGCCATGTCACGCAGGCTTTGCTGCGACGGCGTGCCGACCTCCTGCGCCTTGAGCGAGCTTTCGTGGTTCGCGTCCGGCGTTTCGCCCTGACACGAGATGAAGGTCTTGTGCGAACCGGGCATCAGCATCAGTGCGCCGTTGTGCGCCCGGTTGTCGGTCAGCAGCAGCGAGGCAGAGACCGCGCGCATGCGCGGCATGCCATCCTCCGCGTGCCAGGTCTCGAAGTCCGAATGCCAGTAGAACTCCTTGCCGGAAAAGCCCGGCTTGTAGTTCAGGCGCGACTGGTGAAGGTAGACCTCGTCCCCCAGCAGGAAGCGCGCGATGCCGGCCAGACGCTTGTCGCGGCTGAGCTTCTGCATCAGGGCGTTGTGCTGTTCGAGCCGGAAGACGGTGCGCACCGCCTCGCTCTCGGGTTCGGTCACGATGTCCTCGGCCTTGGCGCCGGCAAGGTCCTCGCGCAGCGCGGCGGCGCTGTCGATCAGGGCCTCGACCTCTTCGGGTTCGAAGAGCCCCTTGAGCACGAGAAAGCCGTCGCGTTCGAACGATCCGGCCTGCTCCTGCGAGATCGGGGCGTGGTCGGTCCAGTCGGTCCAGAGAACCGGGTCCGCGCGTTCGATCCAGCGCTCCTGATCGGGGTTGCGCGTGGGATAGGTGTCCTGGCTCTGCGCACCGAATTCCAGTGGCATAGTGTCCTCCTGACTTGCAGTATTGTGGTTGTACTGCTTCATCGCAGAGCTACCGCCGCGTGTTCCTCGCTGTGTTTTCGGCAATTGCAGGAACCCTGGCAGGCATGAGCTATGGGCAAGCGAAACGATGCGCGATAGAAGGCCCTCGCAAAGGCGGGAGGGCGCGCATTGGACTGGTACGGCACGGTTTTCGAAGTGATCGACATGCGATCCTTTTCGAACCTGTGGTTCTGGATCGTGCTGGCCGCCGTCTGGGCCATGGCCAGCCATCGCGTGCTGGGTGTGCCGATCGACATGGTGACGCGGGCCCGGCGCTATGGCGGGCAGGCGACGCTGGATCTCGAGGAACTCGCCCGGATCAACGCGTACAGACAGCTTCTTCTGGCCCGGGAAAGCGGGCTCTGGATGAGTGCGCTGGTGGCGGGACTGCTGAGCATGGCGCTGCTTCTGGGGTTCCTCTACGGGGTCGAGTTCGCGCAGGCGCTGTTCCTGCTGGGGTTTCCGCTTCTGCTGGTGCGTCTGCTGGAGCTGCGCGCGGCGCAGCGGGTGCACAACGGCGAGGGGCATGGCGAGGCGCTGCTGCGGCTGATCCGGGCGCATCGCGTGATCACCCAGATGATCGGCATGGTGGCGATCTTCGTGACGGCGGTCTGGGGGATGTACCAGAACCTCGTGCTTGGTCCGTTCTACGGTTGACGCTGGCGCGGCGGCGCGCCATTTGCCCCGCATGGCAGACAAGATCACGATCGGAGGCGCGCCCGAGGGCTTCGATGCGCGGCTCGTCCTCGACGAGGTGGACAAGGCCGGCGGGCCTGTCGTCCATGTGGCCCGCGACGACCGGCGGCTCGCCGCCATGGCCGACGCGCTGGCCTTTTTCGCACCCGACATGCCGGTGCTGCGCTTTCCCGCCTGGGATTGCCTGCCCTTCGACAGGGTGTCGCCCAACGCCGACATCTCCGCCGCGCGCATGGCGACATTGGCGGGCCTGGTGCATGGCGGGCCCAAGCATTTCGTCCTGCTGACGACGCTCTCGGCCGCGATGCAGCGCATCCCCGCGCGCGATGTCCTGCGCGAGGCGGCCTTTACCGCACGCGTGGGCGACCGCATCGACGAACAGGCGCTGCGCAACTTCCTCGTCCGCATGGGCTTTTCGCAGGCGCCAACCGTGACCGAGCCCGGCGACTACGCCATCCGCGGCGGCATTTTCGATATCTTCCCGCCGGGCGAAGGCGGACCCGTGCGGATGGATCTTTTCGGTGACGTTCTGGACGGCGCGCGGCGCTTCGATCCGGTGTCGCAGCGCACGACCGAGAAGATGGACATGGTGGAACTGGCGCCGGTCTCCGAGGTGATCCTCGACGACAGCGCCATCACCCGTTTCCGCCAGAACTACCGCGTGGAATTCGGCGCGGCGGGCACCGACGACCCGCTTTACGAGGCCGTCAGCGCCGGGCGAAAGCACCAGGGCATCGAGCACTGGCTGCCCTTCTTCCACGAAAAGCTCGAAACGCTGTTCGACTACCTGCCGAAGGCGCCGGTGCTGCTGGACGATCAGGTCATGCCCGCGCATCTGTCGCGCTGGGAACAGATCGCCGACCAGTACGAGAGCCGCAAGTTCGCCATGTCCCAGAAGGGGCGCATGGACACGGTCTACAAGCCCGTGCCGCCGGAACAGCTCTACCTCGACGAGGCGACCTGGATCGCCACGCTGGACCGGCACCGCCGGGTGCAGTTCAACCCGCTCCCGCACGCCAGCGGGCCGGGCGTGGTGGATGCCGGCGGGCGGCTGGGGCGCAGCTTCGCCCCCGAACGTCAGCAGGAAAGTGTCAGTCTTTTCAGCTCTCTGGCGGATCACGTTAAGAAGAAACTCGAAGACGGCCCGGTCCTCATCGCCTCCTATTCCGAAGGCGCCCGCGAACGCCTGACCGGGTTGATCGAGGACGAGGGTCTGGCCGAGGCCGTGCCCGTCGCCAACGGCACCCGCATCGGCAAGCGCGGCCTGCATCTTGCGGTCTGGTCGCTCGAGGCCGGGTTCGAGGCGCCCTGGGGCGACCGCCGGATCACGGTGATCTCGGAACAGGACGTGCTGGGCGACCGGCTGATCCGCCAGCCGCGCAAGCGCCGCAAGGCCGAGAACTTCCTGACCGAGGCGCAGGCGCTGACGCCGGGCGATCTGGTCGTGCACGTGGACCACGGCATCGGCCGTTACATCGGCATGGAGGTCGTGACCGCCGCCGGTGCCGCGCACGAGTGCCTTCTGCTGGAATACGCCGAAGGGTCGAAGCTCTACCTGCCGGTGGAGAACATCGAGCTGCTGTCGAAATACGGCCACGAGGAAGGGCTGCTCGACAAGCTGGGTGGCGGCGCCTGGCAGGCCAAGAAGGCCAAGCTCAAGGAGCGCATCCGCGAGATGGCCGACCGGCTGATCCGCATCGCGGCCGAACGCGCCCTGCGCAAGGCGCCGATGATGGACCCGCCGCCGGGCGCCTACGAGAGCTTTGCCGCGCGTTTCCCGTACACCGAAACCGACGACCAGCTGCGCGCCATCGAGGACGTGCTCGAGGACATGATGTCGGGCCAGCCCATGGACCGGCTGATCTGCGGCGACGTGGGGTTTGGGAAGACCGAGGTCGCCATGCGCGCGGCCTTCATCGCGGCCATGTCGGGCGTGCAGGTGGCCGTCATCGCGCCCACCACGCTGCTCGCCCGCCAGCACTACAAGAGCTTTGCCGAACGCTTCCGTGGCTTCCCGATCAATGTCGCACCACTGTCGCGCTTTGTCAGCTCCAAGCAGGCGCAGGCCACGCGCGAAGGCATGTCCAAGGGCACCGTCGACATCGTCGTCGGCACCCATGCGCTCTTGGCCAAGAACACGCGGTTCCAGAACCTCGGGCTGCTCATCATCGACGAGGAACAGCACTTCGGGGTGGCCCACAAGGAGCGGCTCAAGCAGCTGCGCACGGACATTCACGTCCTGACGCTGACCGCGACCCCGATCCCGCGCACCCTGCAGCTGTCGCTCACCGGCGTCCGGGACCTGTCGATCATCGGCACGCCGCCCATCGACCGCCTGTCGATCCGCACCTATGTGTCGGAGTTCGATGCCGTCACCATCCGCGAGGCGCTGCTGCGCGAGCATTACCGCGGCGGGCAGAGCTTCTTCGTGGTGCCGCGCCTGAGCGACCTGCCCGAGATCGAGGAATTCCTGCGCGAACAGGTGCCCGAAGTGTCCTTTGTCGTCGCCCACGGCCAGATGCCGGCGGGCGAGCTCGACGACAAGATGAACGCCTTCTACGATGGGAAATACGACGTGCTTCTGGCCACGACCATCGTGGAAAGCGGGCTCGATATTCCCACGGCTAACACGATGATCGTGCACCGGGCCGACATGTTCGGGCTGGCGCAGCTCTACCAGATCCGGGGGCGCGTGGGCCGGTCCAAGACCCGCGCCTATGCCTACCTGACCACGAAGCCGCGCGCCAAGCTGACCGCCACGGCCGAAAAGCGCCTGCGGGTGCTGGGCTCGCTCGATACGCTCGGGGCGGGCTTCACGCTGGCAAGCCAGGACCTCGACATTCGCGGCGCGGGCAACCTGCTGGGCGAGGAACAGTCGGGCCAGATGCGCGACGTGGGCTACGAGCTGTACCAGCAGATGCTCGAGGAGGCGATCGGCAAGATCAAGGCCGGCGAGGGCGAGGGTCTGAGCGACGACGACGGCCAGTGGGCGCCGCAGATCAACCTCGGCGTGCCGGTGCTGATCCCCGAGGATTACGTGCCCGATCTCGACGTGCGGCTGGGCCTCTACCGCCGCCTGTCGGAGCTGTCCACCAAGGTGGAACTCGAAGGCTTTGCCGCCGAGCTGATCGACCGCTTCGGCAAGCTGCCGAAAGAGGTGAACACCCTGATGCTGGTCGTCCGGATCAAGGCCATGTGCAAGAAGGCCGGGATTTCCAAGCTGGATGCGGGGCCGAAGGGCGCGACGATCCAGTTCCACAACGACAAGTTTGCCCGCCCCGAGGGGCTGGTCGAGTTCGTGGGGAACCAGAACGGCCTCGCCAAGGTGAAGGACAACAAGGTGGTGGTCCGCCGCGACTGGAAATCCGACGCCGACAAGATCAAGGGCGCCTTCGCCATCGCCGTGGATCTGGCCGAGGCGGCGGGCGCCGTGAAGAAGCGGAAGAAGGAAGGGGCGTGAGGAGGTGTCCCGGGCCGGGACATTTCTTCGCATAAATGATTTCAATGGGTTAGGTTCCGGCATTCACCGGGACTTAACTTTTCGGTCTCTCCGCTCGTTGCTTTTTCGCTCTCGCTGCCCTTAGGTTAACCAATGGTTAACAAGTGAGGAGGAGGCAAATGCGGGGACTCGTTCTGATCCTGGTGCTGATGTCGCAAGCGGGGTTTGCAGAGGAGCAGAAGACGCCGACAGAGCGGCTGAATGCTTTCCGGACAGCGCAGGCCTTTGACTGCAGGAATGTCAGTTGCAAGCAGCTGAGATCGTGTGCGGAGGCCTGTTACAAGCTGATCCAATGCGGGCAGAGCATCCGGGACGGCGACAACGACGGCATCCCCTGCGAGAATCTCTGCAATCGTCGGTGCTAGAGGCTTGTGTTGCCACCCCTCACCCTGGCCCTCTCCCCCGAGGGGAGAGGGAAGCAGGTCTTGCGGGTGGTTGGTGTGATCGGCGCCTTAGGGTCTTCGTGTGAAGGTTGAGGAATGGCCCTCAACATTCTGTTTTAAAAGTACATTAGTCGCCGATGCGGGCCCTCAGCTGCGAGTTAGCGCCGCCGCTTCGGAGGCGAGCCGTTCGATTTCCTCCCAGTCCTCGCGGTCCACGGCATCTTTCGGCGCGACCCAGCTGCCGCCGACGCAGAGCGTGTTCGAGAGGCCGAGGTAGGTCTCGGCGTTCTTCAGCGAGACGCCGCCCGTGGGGCAGAACTTCACCTGCGGGATCGGCGCGCCGATCGCCTTGAGCGCGGGCACCCCGCCGTTGGCCTCGGCCGGGAAGAACTTCTGCACGCGGTAGCCGCGCTCCAGCAGGGCCATCGCCTCAGACGCCGTCGCCGCGCCGGGCAGCAGCGGCAGGCCCTCGTCCTCGCAGGCCTGCAGCAGCCGGTCCGTCGCCCCTGGCGACACCCCGAAGCGCGCGCCGCTGGTGCGGGCGTTGGTCACGTCCTCGGGGGTGAGCAGCGTGCCCGCGCCCACGACGCCGCCTTCGACCTGGCTCATCTCGCGAATGACCTCGAGCGCGGCGGGGGTGCGCAGCGTGACCTCGAGCACGGGCAGGCCGCCGCGAACCAGCGCCTCGGCCAGCGGACGGGCCTTGGCGGGGTCCTCGATCACCAGCACGGGGATCACGGGGGCCATGCGGCAGAGCTTTTCGGATTCGATGCTGGCGGTTTCGGGGGTCATGTCCGGTCTTCTTTCGTCAGTAGGGTCGGAAGGGGTGCGGCGGTCATACGACCACCGCGGCCCCGTTGGAGGCAAGGCCGACGTTGGCGCGGAAGGCGGCGAAAAGTTCGCGCCCGACGCCGTGGCCGTTGCCCTGCAGGTCTTCCTTGACCGGTTCGCGCGTGTCGAAGTCGGGCGCAAGGCATTCGATGGCGCCCGAGACGGCATCGACACGGATCACGTCGCCGTCCCGCACCCGCGCCAGCGGTCCGCCATTTGCGGCCTCGGGGCTGACGTGGATGGCCGAGGGCACCTTGCCGCTGGCCCCGGACATGCGCCCGTCGGTGACAAGCGCCACCTTGAGGCCACGGTCCTGAAGCACGGCGAGCGTCGGCGTCAGCGAGTGCAGCTCGGGCATGCCGTTGGCGCTGGGGCCCTGGAAGCGCACGACGATCACCGTGTCGGAGGTGAATTCGCCGGCCTTGAAGGCGTCCTTGACCTCTTGCTGGTCCTTGAAGACGCGGGCGGGCGCTTCGATGATGTGGCGCTCCTTCTCGACGGCGGAGGTCTTCATCATGCCGTGGCCGAGGTTGCCATACAGCTGGCGCAGGCCGCCCGTGGGCTGGAAGGGATCGGAGGCGGGGCGCAGGATCTTGTCGTTCTGGCTTTCGCCCGGACCGTCGACCCAGACGACCCGGTCACCGTCGAGCTTGGGTTCCTGCGCGTAGCGGCGCAGCCCGTCACCGGCGACGGTCGAGACGTCGTCGTGCAGCAGCCCGTGGTCCACGAGATCGCCGATCATGTAGGCGAGGCCGCCCGCGGCGTGGAAGTGGTTCACGTCGGCAAGCCCGTTGGGATAGACCTTGGCCATGAGCGGCACGGCGGTCGAGATGTCATGGAAATCCTCGAGCTCGAGCTGGATGCCGGCGGCACGGGCCATGGCGGGCAGGTGCAGCACGAGGTTGGTCGAGCCGCCGGTGGCCATGAGACCGACCATGCCGTTCACGAAGGCCTTGGCGTCGAGCACGTCGCAGACCGGGCGATAGTCGTTGCCGAGATTGGTGATCTCGAGCGCCCGCTGGGCCCCCGCCACGGTCAGCGCATCGCGCAGCGGCGTGTTGGGATTGATGAAGCTGGCGCCGGGCAGGTGCAGGCCCATGAACTCCATCAGCATCTGGTTGGAGTTGGCGGTGCCGTAGAAGGTGCAGGTGCCCGGGCCGTG
>CAYNKL010000162.1:0-9701 GCA_964397775.1 uncultured Rhodobacterales bacterium
AGTATTCCGGGTCGCAGGTGGCGAACATGCGCGACCAGTCGAGCCCGAAGCCCAGTGGCTTCATCTGGGCGACCATCGTGTCGATGTTGCCGTAGGTCCAGTCCTTGGGATGCCCGCCCGACGCCATGGCGGCGTTTTCCGCCGGCATGCCGAAGGCATCAAACCCCATGGGGTGCAGCACGTTGTGCCCGGTAGCGCGCTTGTGGCGCGCGATCACGTCGCCCATGGTGTAGTTGCGCACGTGGCCGATATGGATGCGCCCCGAGGGATAGGGGAACATCTCGAGCACGTAGTACTTGGGCTTGTCCTCGGTCCGAGTGGCGCGGAAGGTTCCGGCCTCTTCCCAGGCCTTCTGCCATTTCGGCTCGATCTCGGAGGGGGCGTATCGCGACATGTGGTCATCCGGCGGGCGGTTCGGGCGGGGTGATAGGCCCACGAGGGCGTGGCGTCCAGTGCCCGCGCGACATTGCGGCCCGGACGGGGGCCGGTATTGGCGCCTTGGCGGAAGCGTGACACAACGTCAGGCACCTGTCCCGACGAGCTGCCGCGATGAAGATCCTGATCATCCACCAGAACTTTCCCGGCCAGTACAAGCACCTCGCTCCGGCGCTGGTGGCGCAGGGGCACGAGGTCGTGGCGCTGACCTGCAAGGTCAAGGAGCCGGGCCACTGGAACGGCGTGCGGCTGGTGCCCTACCCGATCAGGGGATCGAGCACCAAGGGCATCCATCCCTGGCTGGCGGACTTCGAGACCAAGCTGGTGCGGGCGACATCGTGCTACCAGGGTGCGCTGCCGCTGCGTGACGAGGGCTTTTCCCCCGACGCGATCCTGGCCCATCACGGCTGGGGCGAGAGCCTGCTGCTCAAGGACCTCTGGCCCGGGGCGCGCATGGGGCTTTATTGCGAGCTCTATCACCTGAGCCGGAAGCCCTTTCTCAACTTCGACCCGGAATTCCCGCCGCGGGCGCCGGGTGGCGATCCGATCCGCATCAGGCTGAAGAACCTCAACAACCGGCTGCACGAAGAGATCATGGACGCCGGGATCAGCCCGACGCGGTTCCAGGCCTCAACCTTTCCGGAAGAATGGCAGGACCGACTGACGGTGGCGCATGACGGGATCGATACGGATCTTGTCACCCCGGACGAGACGGCGCGGCTGGAGCTGCCCGACGGCAGTGTCGTGACGCGCGAGGACGAGGTGGTGACCTTCGTAAACCGCAACCTGGAGCCCTACCGGGGCTATCATGTCTTCATGCGCGCCCTGCCCGAGATCCTGCGCAGGCGCCCGGAGGCGCAGGTGGTGCTGATCGGCGGCGACGAGGTGAGCTACGGCGCCAAGCCGCCCGCCGGGAAGAGCTGGAAACAGATTTTTGTCGACGAGGTGCGCGGGCAGATCTCAGATGACGACTGGGAGCGGGTGCACTTCCTCGGCCGCGTGCCCTACGAGCGGTATCTGGCGATGATCCGGGTGAGCCGGGTGCACGTCTACCTGACCTATCCCTTTGTCCTGAGCTGGTCGCTGCTGGAGGCCATGTCCGCAGGCTGCGCCATCCTGGCAAGCGATACCGAGCCCGTGCGCGAGGCACTGAGCGAGGGCGAGACCGGGCGGATGGTGGATTTCTTCGATCGTGACGGGATGGTCGCGCGGCTTTGCGAGATGCTGGACGATCCCGAGGAGCGAGCGCGTCTGGGGGCGAACGCGCGGGCGCATGTGGTGGCGCACTACGATCTCAAGCGGGTCTGCCTGCCGCGACAGCTCGACTGGGTGGCGCGGCTGGCGGAACAGCCGGCCCGACCGCCGCGCGATTGACGCGGGCGGGGCCGGGTCAGGCGATCAGAGGTTGCTGTCGCGCTGGCGCAGCTGGCGTGCGCGGGTGAGGATGGCATCCTCGACCGCGAGCACGGTTTCGCGCGGCGCGGGGCCCGAGCGGGTCATCAGCGCGATGTTGAGCGAGCGGGCGTCAAGCGCCGGGTCGGTCACGTAGATCGTCGCGCGGTAGGCCTGTCCGCCGCCCGGGGGCGTACCGAATCCGGTGGAGATGACGCCGGTGAAAGGGTCAATGGTCTCGATCGGGAGGAAGTTCAGCGTCTCGAGCGAGGCGTTCCAGATGTAGCGGTTGACCGCACCCACCTGCCCGGGCTCGCCGCGGTCGCGGAAGAAATCCCAGATGGTGCCAGAGGGCCGGTAGCCGTCACCGTACTTCTGGTCGGCCAGTATCTCGTCGGCCGGAGGCGTATCAACCGGGTCGGTATTGCCGGAGCCCGAGCATCCCGCCAGCAGGGCGAGCGCGGCGCAAAGGCCGATTCCGGTGATTTGGCGCGACAGAGGCATATGGAAGCTCCGGCATTCACTGCGTTTTGCCACTGGATACAGATGCGGGGCCAGATCGGCAAGCCGCCTTACTCGCGCAGGATTTCGCCTTTTCCCGCAGGAGATTTGCCCGCCGGCCACGTCCTTGTGGCAATTGCGCATCACACCTGTGCTTGTTGAGGCAGTGCTTTCCGGATGG
This sequence comes from uncultured Rhodobacterales bacterium, assembly GCA_964397775.1. GTDB lineage: Bacteria > Pseudomonadota > Alphaproteobacteria > Rhodobacterales > Rhodobacteraceae > Allosediminivita. The sequence goes on from CAYNKL010000162.1 coordinate 2,510, forward strand.
CTTGCAAAGAACGGGGGCTGGGGCGCATAGAAACGTCATCAAAGCCGGGCACGCCCCGGGTTGGTACGTGCCTTAGAACACATGAGGGAAACAATGAAAAAGATCCTGCTTGCTTCCACCGCGATGGTCGCATTCGCTGGCGCTGCAGCAGCTGAGGTGAGCCTCGGCGGTTCGGCAGAAGTCGGTGTCCACAGCTGGCGTGGTTCGCACGACGTCTTCTTCACCGACGTCGACGTCGATTTCGACATGACCGGTGAAGCCGACAACGGCCTGACCTTCGGAGCCTCGGTTGACCTCGACGAATCCGACGACGGCGAAGCGTTCGACGAAACCTCCGGCGGTGGCGTCAGCTACTTCCTGGCATACGGCGGTGCCCGCCTCGATGCCGGCGACGTTGACGGCGCGCTCGACGCAGCCCTGACCGAAGTGAACGTGGTCGGCGGCTCCATCAACGACGACGAAACCGAGCACACCGGCTTCTCGGGCAACTCCGAGCTGGACAGCGACGGCCAGGTCTTCACCTTCTCCTACTCCTTCGACGCATTCACCGGCTACGCATCGGTCATGCAGAACAACGAAGGTGTTGACGAAGAGACCTACGGCATCGGTGCAAGCTACGCGACCGAGTTCGCCGGGACCGCTCTCGGCTTCGGCATCGGCTACCAGTCCCAGGAAGATTTCGCTGAAATGTGGGGCGTGAGCGCCGACGCAGAAATGGTGAACGGCTTCGCAGCTGCCGTGAACTACACCGAGATCGACTACGAAGGTGCAGAAACCGCGACCCACTGGGCTGTCGGCCTCGGCTACACCATCAACGCCTTCGCAATCGGCGTGAACTACGGTGAGTTCGACGACAAAGGCGGCGTTGACGGCAACGACGTCGACGGTCTCGGCGTTGCAATGACCTACGACCTCGGCGGCGGTCTCGTTGCTCAGGCCGGCTATGGCATGAACGACGAAGACAGCTCCACGCCGAACGACACCTACTCGGTCGGCCTGGCGATGTCCTTCTGAGGACTGCTGCCAATCGACAAAGAGAGAGCGGGCCTTGCGCCCGCTCTTTTCTTTTGTGCGGCCGGGCGGTAGCTGAAAGGCATGAACAAGCCGGCACCGCAGGACCGCAGCGCGATCATCCGCACCGCCATCGCGTATCAGGCGCGGGGCGCGTTCGACGAGGCGCGCAAGCTTCTTCTTCCCCTTCAACAGGCCCATCCGCAGGCCGGTGACGTCGCAGTGGCGCTGTCGCGTCTGGCCTTCGAGGAAGGCGACCGCGCGGAATGCCTCGCCCAGCTTGAGCGCGCGCTGGCGGCCGCGGGCGACAATCCCAAGGTCTGGCAGCACGCCGCGGACCGCTACCAGCATTTCGGCATGACGGACGAGGCGCTTGCCGCCTGGGACCGCGCCATCGCGCTGGAGCCCAATGCCATCCTGCCCCGCGCCGAAAAGGCGCGGCTTCAGCAGCAGGCGGGCAAGTTCGAGGCCGCCAACACCGCATTTGCCAAGCTGATCAAGGCCGCCCCGCGCGAAGGGCAGCTTTACCGCATCGCGCTGGCCACCAGGAAGCTTGCCCGCAACGATCCGATGATCGCGCAGATGCTGCAGCTTTGGAAACGCGACGACCTGCGCGAGGCGGACCGGATGCAGATCGGATTCGCGCTGGCCAAGGCCATGGAGGACACCGGGCGCGAGGATCGCATGTTCGGCTACCTGCACCGCGCCAATGCCCTGCAACAGAAGCTTGCCCCCTTCGACGAGGGCGCGGTGGTGCGCGAGAATGCTGTCGTGATCGCGGCGCAGGAGGGACTCGGCGGCCCCGAGGGCGAGGCCGTGACGCCCCGCCCCGTCTTCGTGACCGGCCTGCCGAGATCGGGCACCACGCTTTTCGAACAGATCCTCGGCGCGCATCCGCAGGTGGGCGCAGGCGGCGAACTTGGCGCCGCGCTCAAGACCGCCTACCGGCTGTTCGGCACGGGCGAGGAGATGCGGACCATCGGGGACAGCGACCTGGCCCCTTTCCGCGACCGATACCTGCGCCTTGTCCGTCGCGACGTGCCCGCGGGCGACGTGGTCACCGACAAGTCGATTCTCTGCCACATGATCTTCGGGCTGCTGCATGCCGCCCTGCCCGGCGCGCGCTTCATCGTGGTGCACCGCGATCCGCGCGACGTGGCACTGTCCATGTACCGCAACCATTTCGTGCTCGGCTCGCACCGCTATGCCACCGACCTGGCCGCCATGGCCGGGCAGATGAAGCGGTTCCGCCGCAACGTGGCGCACTGGAAGGCACGCCTGCCCGGCGTGATCGAGGAATTCCGCTACGAGGACCTGACCGCCGATCCCGAGGGCGAGTCGCGCAGGCTGTTGCAGGCGGCGGGGCTCGACTGGGACCCGGCGGTGCTGGACTTCCACAAGCGCAAGGGCATGGTGAAGACGCTGAGCCTGGCCCAGGTGCGGGCGCCCGTGCACGCCGGCCGCCGCGAAGCCTGGCGCGCACACGAGGACGAGTTGAAACCCTTTATCGAGGCCTGGGGAGACGAGCCATGGGACTGAGTGACATCCGCAAACGCATGGTGAAGGCCTGTGACGACGCCGACCGCGCCCCGGAGGACGTGGAACTGATCGCGGTCAGCAAGGTCCAGCCCGAGGACCGCGTGCGCGCGGTTCTGGAAGAAGGCCAACGGGTTTTCGGCGAAAACAAGGTGCAGGAGGCGCAGACGCGCTGGCCGCCCTTCCAGCAGGAATTCGAGGGCATCTCGCTGCATCTTGTCGGGCCGCTGCAAAGCAACAAGGCGCGGCAGGCGATGGAGTTCTTCGACGCGATCCATTCGGTCGACCGACCCAAGCTGGCCAACACGCTGGCGCGGCTTGCGCAGGAGATCGGGCATTGCCCGGAGCTATTCGTGCAGGTGAACACCGGCGAGGAAGAGCAGAAGGCGGGCGTGATGCCGGCGGATGCCGACGGGTTCATCGCGGAGTGCCGCAAGCTCGACCTGCCGATCCGTGGGCTCATGTGTATCCCGCCGGTGGAGGAGACGCCTTCGCTGCATTTCTCGCTTCTGGCCAAGATCGCCGAGCGCAACGGGCTCGAGGGGCTCTCCATGGGCATGAGCGGCGATTTCGAGGAGGCCATCGCCTTTGGCGCGACGCATGTGCGCGTGGGATCGGCGATCTTCGGCGAACGCGTCTACGAGTAGGGCCCTGCGCGTCGGTCCAGATTGCACGCGCCATCGGGCCAGACTAGCGTCGCGGCATGGCGATCCCGGTCGAGACATTCTTTCTGCGCCCCAACGAGCAGGGCACCAAGCAGGGCCGCATCCAGCAGATCGTGGCCGAGGGCATCCTGTCAGGTCGGTTCCGGCGGGGCGAGAAGCTGCCCTCGAGCCGGGCGCTGGCGCGGCATCTGGGCGTCAGCCGGATCACGGTGACGCTGGCCTATACCGAACTTCTGGCCAACGACTACCTCACCTCGCGCGGGCGGTCGGGGTACTACGTCTCCGACAACGCGCCCGAGGCGCCGGATTTCCAGCCATCGGAGGCCGCCGACACGGTGGACTGGGACGCGGCGCTGGCAGCGCGCTATCCGGGGGCGGCGCGGCTGGGCAAGCCGGCCGACTGGACGCGCTATCGCTATCCCTTCATCTACGGGCAGCCCGACCCGGGGCTTTTCGATCACGCCAACTGGCGGCTTTGCGCGATGCAGGCGCTGGGGGCGCGCGATTTCGCCGGGATGACGGATGACCAGTACGATCGGGACGACCCGGAGCTGGTGCGCTTCCTGGCCCGTCACACCCTGCCCCGCCGGGGTATCACGGCGGCCCCCGAGGAGATCCTCGTGACGCTGGGGGCGCAGAACGCGCTCTGGATGGCGGCGCAGCTTCTCACGCCGGGGCGCAATGTGGTGGTGGAGGATCCCTGCTATCCCGACCTGCGGGCGGTGCTGACCGGCACGGGGGCGCAGGTCACCCCCCTGCCCGTGGACGAGCACGGATTGCGCCCCGAGACGATTCCCGACGGCACGCAGGTGATCTTCTGCACGCCGAGCCACCAGTGCCCGACATCGGCGACGCTGCCGCAGGCGCGGCGGGTGGCGCTGCTGGCGCGCGCCTCGGAGCTGGGTGCAGTGGTGGTGGAGGACGATTACGAGTTCGAGATGTCCTTCCTGCGCCCGCCCTCGCCCGCGCTGAAGAGCCTCGACGCGGAGGGGCGGGTGATCCACGTGGGCAGCTTTTCCAAATCGCTGTTTCCGGGGCTGCGGCTGGGCTACCTCGTCGGCGCGTCTCGCTTCGTGACCGAGGCGCGGGCGGTGCGGGCGGCGCAGCTGCGCCATCCGCCGGGGCTGATCCAGCGCACGACCGCGCATTTCCTGCGCCTTGGCCACTATGATGCGCTGATGCGGCGGACGGCCAAGGTGCTGGCCGAACGGCGCCGGGTGCTGGAGCGGGCGATTGCCGAGCACGGGCTGGGCGTGGCGGGGCGCGGGGCGCATGGCGGAAGCTCGGTCTGGATGCGGGCGCCCGATGGCTGCGACACGGGCGCGCTGGCCGCGAAGCTGCGCGAGGTCTCGGTCCTGATCGAACCGGGAGCGCCCTTCTTTTCGGCACCACAGCCGCCGCGGAACTACTACCGGCTGGGCTATAGCTCGATCCCTTCGGAACGCATCCCCAACGGCGTCGCGCGCATCGCGGAGGCGCTTGCAGAGGTCGGGCGGGGCGGATAACCCGAGGCCCATGCGGATCATCCGGGACCACCAGTACCTTGCGCCCGAGGATCGCGGCGCCACCGCCGCGATCGGCAACTTCGACGGCGTGCATCGCGGCCACCAGGCGGTGATCGCGCAGGCGCGCGCGGCCCTGCCCGACGCGCCCCTGGGCGTGGTGACCTTCGAGCCGCACCCGCGGGAATACTTCAAGCCCGACGCCCCGCCCTTTCGCCTGACCAATGCCGAGGCGCGCGCCTCGCGGCTGGCCAAGCTGGGCGTTGACCGGCTGTACCAGCTGAACTTCAACGCAGCACTGGCAGAGCTTTCGCCCGAGGGCTTCGCCCGCACGGTGATCGCCGACGGGCTTGGCCTGCGGCACGTGGTGGTGGGCGCGGACTTCTGCTTCGGCAAGGGGCGCGCGGGCGACGTGGGCGATCTGGAGCGTTTCGGCCGCGAGATGGGATTCGGCGTGACGGTGGCGGATATCCTGAAGGGCGGCACGGGGCGGATCAGTTCGTCGAACATCCGCGCGGCCCTGAGCGAGGGCCGCCCCCGCGACGCAGCGGCGCAGCTTGGTCACTGGCACCGGATCGAAGGTCCGGTGATCGGCGGCGAGCAGCGCGGCCGCGAGCTGGGCTATCCCACGGCCAACATGTCCATCGACGGGCTGCACCCGCCGAAATTCGGCGTCTACGCGGTGCTCGTGGATATCGCGGACGGCCCCCACAGGGGGCATTACCACGGCGCGGCGAGCGTCGGGGTGCGGCCCATGTTCGGAGAAAACTTGCCCAACATCGAGACCTTCCTCTTCGACTTCAAGGGAGACCTCTACGGCACGCACCTGTCGGTGGCGCTGGTGGAGTTCCTGCGGCCCGAGCTGAAATTCGACGGGCTGGACGCGCTGATCGCGCAGATGGACGCCGACTGCGCCGAGGCGCGCGAGAAACTGGAGGGGCTATGAGCGATCCCATCGACCGGGCCGGGCTGCCCGAGCGGTTCTGGGAGCGCAAGCGGCTCGACCAGATGACGCCCAAGGAATGGGAGGCGCTCTGCGACGGCTGCGGAAAGTGCTGCCTGAACAAGCTCGAGGACGCGGATACCGGCGAAGTGGCGTTGACCAACGTGGCCTGCCGGCTGTTCGATGACGGCAGCTGCCGGTGCAGCCAGTACGAGATCCGCCACCAGTTCGTGCCCGAGTGCATCGTGCTGACGCCGGGCAACCTGAAGGAACACGCCTACTGGATGCCCGAGACCTGCGCCTACCGGCTACTCTACGACGGGCAGCGCCTGTTCGACTGGCATCCGCTGATCTCGGGGCGGGCCGAAAGCGTGCACGAGGCGGGTGTGAGCATCCGCGACCGCACGGTGCCCGAGTTCGAGATCGACGAGGACGACTGGGAGGACCACATCATAGAGGAGCCCACCTGATGTTCTTTGCCTCCGACAATTGCGGCGCGGTGCCGCCGCAGGTGATCGAGGCGCTGGCCCGCGCCAACGAGGGATCGGTGCCCGGCTACGGCGACGACACCCTGTCGCGCGACGTCTGCGACCGCATCCGCGCGCTTTTCGAGGCCCCCGAGGCGGCTGTCTACCTCGTGCCCACGGGCACGGCGGCCAACTCGCTGGCGCTTGCCTGCCTCTGCCCGCCCTTCGCGACGGTCTTCTGTTCGCCGGTGGCGCACATCCAGACCGACGAGTGCAACGCGCCCGAGTTCTTCACCAGCGGCGCGAAGCTCACGCTGGTGCCGGGCGGCGACCGGATCGACCCCGAGGCGCTGCGCTGGACCATCGCCGCCGAAGAGGCCCGCGGGGTCCACGGACCCGAGCGCGGGCCGGTGTCGATCACGCAGCTGACCGAGCGCGGCAACATCTATTCCGCGGGCCATGTCTCGGCCATCTGCGACGTGGCGCATGACTTCGGCCTGCCCGTGCACATGGACGGGGCGCGATTCTCGAACGCCTGCGTGAAGCTGGGGCTGACGCCTGCCGAAATGACATGGAAAGCCGGTGTGGACGTCGCCGTCTTTGGCGGCACCAAGAACGGGCTCATGGGTGTCGAGGCGGTGATCTTCTTCGATCCAGCCCATGCCACGCAGTTCGAGCGTCGCCGCAAGCGGGGGGCGCATCTGTTTTCCAAGCATCGCTACCTTGCGGCGCAGATGGACGCCTACCTGCGGGACGATCTCTGGCGCGACATGGCGCAGCGCGCCAACGGCGCCTGCGATCAGCTGGCCCAGGGCCTCAAGGGCGCGGGGCTGGAGTTCGAGAACGAGACCTGGGGCAACATGCTTTTCGTGCGGATGCCGCGGGGCGTGCACCGGGCGCTTCACGAAAAAGGCGCCTTCTACTCGATCTGGGACGGGACGCTCGAGGGCGGTCCCGAGGACGAGATGCTGACCGGGCGGCTGGTCTGCGGCTGGAACACCACGGCCGAGGAAGTGGGCACGCTGACCGAAGCGGTGCGCGCGGCCTGAGCCCCAGTCCAGGGGACCA
>CAYNKL010000163.1:0-9690 GCA_964397775.1 uncultured Rhodobacterales bacterium
GGAGCTCTGGCAGGACTGGCTGGCCGAGCACTACCCGGACCGGGCCGCGCGCATCATGGGGCATGTGCGTGACATGCACGGGGGCGAGGTCTATTCCTCGAAGTGGTTCGCCCGGATGCGGGGCGAGGGGCCCTATGCGGAGCTGGTGGAGCGCCGGTTCCGGCGGGCGGCGCGCGCCCTGGGGCTGGACCGCAAGAGTCCGCCCCTGCGCTGCGATCTCTTCGCGGCTCCGCCCCGGGCCGGGGATCAGTTGTCGCTGTTCTGAGCCGATCATGCGCGCCGGCGGCGGCGGCGGGGGCGATCTGCTGCGCTGGCCGCGTCTTCGCCCGTCCCGTCGGAGGGAGACGAGAAGCCGCCCAGAACCTCGGCGATGTGGTCGAGCGTGGGGCGTGGGCCGGGCGTGTGATTTTCCAGCGCCTCGCGCATGGCGCGCAGGTGCTCGGGCATCGTGCCGCAGCAGCCGCCGATGATCGTGGCGCCGCTGTCGAAGGCCATGGTGGCGTATTTCGCCATGAGTTCGGGGGTGCCATCGTAGTGGATGTGGCCCGCCTCGAACCGGGGGATGCCCGCGTTGCCCTTGGCGATGATCGGGCGCTCCGTGCCCTGGGCGGCGAAGCCCTGCACCGTGCGCAGCAGGTCGGAGGCGCCGACGCCGCAGTTGGCGCCGAAGGCGAGTGGCGGGTTGGGCAGGGCTTCGACCATGGTGACCATGTCGGCGGAGGTGAGGCCCATCATGGTGCGGCCGGCGGTGTCGAAGCTCATGGTGCCGCACCAGGGCATCTCGGCGCGGGCGAAGGCCTCGGCCGCGGCGCGGTACTCCTCGGGGGCCGAGATGGTTTCGAGCCAGAGTACGTCGGCGCCGCCGTCGCGCAGGCCGCGGGCGGTTTCCTCGAACATCTCGACGGCACTTTCGTGGGTCAGGGTGCCGGCGGCGCCCATGATCTCGCCCGTGGGGCCGACGGAGCCGGCGACGATGACCTCGCGGCCGGCCTTGTCGGCCACTTCGCGGCCGAGTTCGGCGGCGAGCTTGGAGAGCTCGTAGGCTCGGTGCTGCGCCTCGTGCAGTTTCAGCCGCGAGGCGTTGGCGCCGAAGGAGTTGGTGAGGAAGAGATCGGAGCCCGCGTCGACGGCACCGCTGTAGAGGGCGCGGATCTTGTCGGGCTCGTTCTCGTTCCAGAATTCGGGGGCGTCACCGGACTGAAGACCCATGTTGAAGAGGTTCGTCCCGGTGGCCCCGTCGGCCAGCAGCCAGTCGCGGGATTGCAGGAGCCGGGAGAGCGCGTCGGTCATGTGGGTGCCTTTCTGTCGGTGCCGTCGGGTCTGTCACAGGGTGAGGTTTGAAGCAAATTCATAAAGCTCAACTTCTTTATGAACGACGAGGATTCCCGGCGTCTGCCCGCATTTGCGGCAGCGCGCACTGAGGATGTCCCGGGCCGGGACATCTCTGCGGTCATGAAAAACCAATGACTTGCGGAAGCGAATTAACCGTTTCCTAGGGATGTCCCGCGCGGGAGACCACCGTACGGTCAGTCAAGAAACCAGGGCGGCAGGCGGTCCTGAAGGCCGATTCCCGAGGCCGCCGACCATGTGGCCGCGCGCGCCAGGTTGACCCACCACTTCGGGATTGCGCTCAACAGGATTTCGGCGCGACTTCGAAATGGGACGGGGTCGAAGGCAGAGGATTTGCATACCTCATCGACCGGTACACCGGCCCATGCCATGCTGAAAGCGCCACGCCAAAGATGGTATCCGGAGCTTACGAGCAGAATGCGGTCTGCATTCTGAAGTTGCGGCTTTGAGAAGAGCGCGTTTTGCAAGGTCGACTGCGATCGGTCTTCGATCGAGATCGCCTCGGCGGGAACGCCCTGCGCAATTGCCATGTCCCGCATGCCCCACGCGACGGCGATGTTCGGATCGTAAGAGGCGTCGCCGGTCATGTGCAGTCTGTGGACGATGCCAGCATCATAGAGCGCGATCCCGGCTGAGGTCCGGGCAGCGGTGATCATGCCGGGGCGGCTGTCCACATTCTCGTTCCGAAGGCCTGCCGAGAGGATGACGGCCACGTCATAAGGGGACGATGGGCTGAGGCTGTCACAGCGTGGCGTAAGGTATGCCGACCCCAGTGAGGTCGCGAGGGGAGGCAGCACCACCAGTAGCAGAAGGGCGGCGACACGTTTCTTCACCCGCTATTCTCCGGCGTCAGCGTCACAGTCGCGAACCGGCTCAGCAGGTCTTCCAGCTCACCGACCGCGATTCCCTTCTTGTAGGTCAGCTTGTGCAGCGGCGTGGCGCGCAGGATGTTCAGGTTGGCCTCGGTCGGCGCCTGTTTGCCCGTCAGGCAGCGTTGCAACAGGTGCGGCGGATTGGCTGAGAGCGCCGGGGTTTCGGCCCAGAGACGCCGGCATTCGGGATCGTAGCGGGTGAGGGCCTCGAAGAGATGGTGGCTGCCGAAGTAGGTCTTGCGCGCCCCCGCATCGCCCCAATGGGCCACGAGTGCCTCGTGCCAGCGTCCGACAAGCGTGTGACAGGGAACCGCGGCAATGAACCAGTTCGAGATCGCACGGTCCTCTGCCGGGGCGGAGAAGAGGAAGAGCCCGCATTGGCAGAAGATCTGCGGCAGCCAGTCGTCGAGCGGGCGGGTGCAGAGCGAGGTCGCGTCCGCCCAGACGCCGCCGTGTTCCTGCAAGATGCGGGTGCGCAGCAGATCGGAGTAGTGGGCGGTGGAGAGCGTCTTGGGCAGGTCCGCGCGGGGCAGGTGATTGTCCGCCGCCTGCTGGTCGAGCACCTCGACCTCCCAACCGGGGTTCTGCGCGCCCCATGACGCCACGCAGCGGCGGACAAGCTCGGGCGCGCTGTCGAGCCCGCTGTCCCAATAGAGGTAGATGCGCCGGGGCAGGGCCGCCGGGTCCCGGCGTGGGGGCGAGGGATGGTGAAAAAAGTCGCGCGTCAGGCGGCTTTTCTTAAGCCGGACGAAGGTGTTCAGCAGGACTGCCCGCATGTTCAGCTTGCCCCCTTGTCGCGATCCTTGCCGTGTCGCCGGTGCCTGCTCGGCCACCGGCGCATACCGGATCACTCCAGCTCGATGGTGCCCGGCGGTTTCGAGGTGCAGTCGTAGAAGACCCGGTTGATGCCCTTCACCTCGTTGATGATGCGGGTCGAGGTCTCGCCCAGGAAGTCGTGGCTGAAGGGATAGTAATCCGCCGTCATGCCGTCGACCGAGGTCACCGCCCGCAGGCCGAGCGCGTAGTCGTAGGTGCGCCCGTCGCCCATGACGCCTACGGTGCGCATGGGCAGGATGGCGGCGAAGGCCTGCCAGATCTCGTCATAAAGACCGTGCTTGCGGATCTGGTCGATGTAGACGGCATCGGCCTTGCGCAGGATGTCGAGCTTGTCGCGCGTGATCTCGCCCGGGCAGCGGATGGCAAGACCCGGCCCCGGGAACGGGTGACGGCCAATGAAGCTGTCGGGCAGGCCGAGCTCGCGGCCAAGGGCGCGGACCTCGTCCTTGAAGAGCTCGCGCAGGGGCTCGACCAGCTTCAGGCCCATCTTTTCGGGCAGCCCGCCGACGTTGTGGTGCGACTTGATCGTCACCGAGGGGCCACCGGAGAAGCTGACCGATTCAATGACGTCGGGGTAGAGCGTGCCCTGGGCGAGGAATTCCGCGCCCTCGATGTCGTTGGCGTGCTTCTGGAAGACGTCGATGAAGAGCTTGCCGATGATCTTGCGCTTCTGCTCGGGGTCGGAGACGCCCTCGAGCTCGCCCAGGAAGAGCTCGCTCTCGTCGGCGTGGATCAGCGGAATGTTGTAGTGATCGCGGAAGAGGGTGGTGACCTCTTCGGCCTCGTTCAGGCGCAGAAGGCCGTGATCCACGAAGACGCAGGTCAGCTGGTCGCCGATGGCCTCGTGGATGAGAACCGCGGCCACCGAGCTGTCGACACCACCGGAGAGGCCGCAGATGACCTTGCGGTCGCCGACCTGTTCGCGGATCTTGCGGATCGCCTCGTCGCGGTAGGCATCCATGGTCCAGTCGCCGGCGAAACCGGCGTCGCGCACGAAGTTCTCGTAAAGCGTCTTGCCGTTCGGGGTGTGGTGCACCTCGGGGTGAAACTGGACGGCGTAGAAGCGCCGTTCGAGGTCGGCGGTGATGGCGAAGGGCGCGCCGGTGGAGGTGCCGTAGACGGCAAAGCCGGGGGCGATTTCGGCGACGTGGTCGCCGTGGCTCATCCAGACCTGTTCGCGGCCGGTGCCCTCGAGGAACCATCCCTTGAGCAGGTCGATGCGCTCCTTGGTGGGCTCGACCCAGGCGCGGCCGAATTCCGAGGTGCCCTCGCCGCCGATGACGCGGCCGCCGAGGTCCTGCATCATGACCTGCTGGCCATAGCAGATGCCGAGGATCGGCACGCCGAGGTCGTAGACCTTCTGCGGCGGGCGCGGCGATCCCTCGCGCGTGACGGTGTCGGGCCCGCCCGAGAAGATCACGGCCTTGGGCGCGAACTCGTCGAGGAAGGCCTCGGTCACGTTCTGATAGGGGTGGATCTCGCAATAGACGTTCAGCTCGCGCAGGCGGCGCGCGATCAGCTGCGTCACCTGGGAGCCGAAGTCTATGATGAGGAGGCGGTCATGCTGCTGGGGCTCGATCATGGCCTGCCTTTAGGCAAGCGCGGCGCCACGGGCAAGAGGGGATCGCGGCGCGCGCGGGCAAACCTCGTGCCGGGCCTCAGGCGGCGTGGTCGGGATGCCGCTTTTCGCGCACGCCGAGGGTCAGGGCTGCGGCGAGCAGGACGCAGACGGGAATCGTCAGCATGGCGGCCCCGAAGGCGCCGCCCGCGCGGTCGATCATGACGCCGACCAGCGGCTGGAAGACCAGCGCCCCGGCGATGCCGATCATGTTGACGAAGCTGATGATCGTGCCCGAGACCTCTTGCGGGTGGCCCTCCTTGGCCATGGCGAAGGTCAGCATCTGGGCTCCGTTGAAGAGCCCTGCCAGGAAGAGCAGCGCGGCAAGGGCGCGGAGCCCCAGGCCGGGCAGGAAGAGGGCGGCAGCATAGAGCGCGGCTGTGAGCAGGATGCTGACGAAGAGCAGCCATTTGCGGTGCCCGAGCCGGTCCGAGATCCAGCCCGAGGCGACGCTGCCCGCGGCCATGCCCCAGAAGATCATGGAGACGGCGAGTTCGGCTCCGGCCTCGCCCAGGCCGCGGTCGGCCATGACCTCGGCGCTGCCCCAGAGCCCGCCGTAGACGTTGACGGGCATGTAGTAGAGCGCGCCGAGCAGCGCGATGAGCCAGACCCGGCCGTCGCGCATCAGCGGGCGCAGCGGGGCAAGCGGGTGGGCGCCGGGGATGCGTTCGGGAGCGTCGCCGGCGTCGTGCAGGAAGATCACGGCCAGGCAGAGGATCACCGCGCCGGCGGCGGCGATGGCAAAGAAGACCGGCCGCCACCCCGCGAGCGTGACAAGGCCGCTCAGCCAGACGGCGCCGACCGCGGTGCCGATCATGGCAAGCGCGTTCACGACACCCGAAAGCAGCGCGAAGCGGGCCGGGGGGAAGCGGTGGTTGACCACGTAGAGCGCGCCGACAAAGGCGAAGGCGGCGCCGAAGCCTGTCAGCAGCCGTCCGATGCCCGCGACCAGCGGCAGATCGGTCAGCGCAAAGAGCGCGACGCCCGAGGCGCAGGCGGCGATGGCCGGAAGCACCAGGCGCCTTGCGCCGAAGCGGTCCATGGCAAGACCCACGACGATCTGCATCGGCGCGTAGATCCAGAAGAAGAGGCTCGAGAGCGTGGAGAAGCCGCCGCCGGAGAGGCCGAACCACTCGCGGATCTGGCCGGGTGCGAGGCTGGGGCTGATGCGCGCGACGAATTCGAAGAGGAAGAAAAGGCTGGCCGTGGCAAAGGCGAGCCAGGCGCCGAGGCCTGCGGTGGACCGGGGGGAAATCATCACGCGCTCCTGTCTGACGGGATCGCGCGGACCTTAGTCGCACGGCGGCGAGGCGCAACCGCTGCCCGGTTGATGCGGACCGCTTTCGGGACGCAGTCGCGGTGCGCGGTGCAGGCCGCTGATCTCGTCTCCCTCCGGGGCGTTTGCGCGCGGGACATCTGCGCCTCGGCCCGCGGCAATGGGATGGCCATGCGGTACCTTCGGCCAAGCGCCGCCCGCGGGCTCAAGGCGACCGCAAGATGTGGGAGGAGGGGGTGATACCCTGCCAATTTTTACAGGTTATGCGGGAACGCCGACCGGTGCGGATCGTTCTGGTGGCAGACGATCCGGATCGCCGCAGACAGATACTCAACCAAGACCTGGAGACCTGACATGAAGACGCTTGATGCGCTTTTCACGCACTTTCTGCGCGACATCTATTATGCCGAGAAGCAGGTCCTGAAGACCCTGCCCAAGATGGCCCGCAAGGCCTCCTCGGAGGATCTGAAGGAAGCCTTCGAACATCACCGCGAGGAGACCGAGGAGCAGATCGAGAACCTCGAAAAGGTGTTCGATCTGCTCGGCATCAAGGCGCGGGGCGTCACCTGCGACGCCATCCTCGGCATCCTCGACGAGGGCAAGGAGATCATGGAAGAAACGGACAGCCCCGATGCGCGGGATGCCGGCATGATCGCGGCGGCCCAGGCCGTCGAGCACTACGAGATGACGCGCTACGGCACGCTGATCGCATGGTCGAAGACGCTGAAGCTCGATTCCAAGGTGACCGGGCTTTTCGAGGCCAACCTGAGCCAGGAAAAGGCCGCGGACGACAAACTTACCAAGCTGGCCGAAGGCGCGCTGAACCGCGAAGCCGCCTGAGACCTTTCGCGCGACCACTTGATCGGAGGGGCGTCCCGTCGGGGCGCCCTTTCCTTTTGCCGACCATCATCTCCTTTTGCCGACCATCATCGGCTCACCGCCCCCGCCGCTTCTTCTTGGCGGAAATATCCCGGGGGAGGCCCGCAGGGCCGGGGGCAGAGCCCCCACTTCCCTTTGTTATTCGATCGGAGCAAGAAGCTCCGGCGCGGTCACCAGCGCACGAACGCCGTGGCTGTGCTCTTCCTCGAAGATGTTGCCCTCTTCGGCCCAGGCGTGCAGCGACGAGATGTCGAGCCGGGCGCATTGGGGCCGGACGGACCATGTGACCTGCAGGGGCGAGCAGACTTCCTCGGTGTAGCTGGGGCCGGTGGTCGAGCCCGCGAAGACCACGGGGCGGCCGGTGCCGGTGGGCAGCATCTTGGCGCGGTGCAGGCCGTTGACCTCTCCTCCGTAGACGAAGTCGCGGAAGTCGAGCGCGCCGGGATCGTTCACCACGAGGAAGACCTGCGCCTCGACCTGGAGCTGGGGATTCGCGCAGCTGGGCGACAGGCAGGCGCCAAGGCCGGGGCCGGGGGCGATGTCGCAGGAGGTGTGGACCCAGTGCACCTCGATCGTGTCGCCGGGGGCGACGCCGTGGAAGGCGCCGTGCCCGTGGGTCGGGTCCTGGCGTTCAGTCGCGGTCAGGGTGTCGGTGTCGTTGCAGCGGTAGCCGCCGTGTTCGCCGTCGCCCGCGTAGATCGAGAAGCCCGGCCCCCGGTGTTCGGCCTGGGTGTGCGTGTGAATGTTGCACAGATTCAGCGCCGCGGCGGGCGGTGCCGGGCTGAAACTGCGGGCGTTCGTGCCCATTGGGCTGGAGATGTCGCGGGGCGTCTGGGGGCCGAAGCCCCGGCAATACTGCTGGGCGGAGGCGGGCAGGCCGCTTGCGGCAAGGGCAAGCGCCGCGATTGTCGCGCGGATCGTCATGGTCAGTCTCCGTAGCGAACCGGTCTTGGGGAAGGGTTAAGGCGGGAGTGCTAAGGATTCCCTGCGGGCCGTCCCCGGGATGCCGTCAAATGTCGCTTTCGCGTGCCAATTGCCGGAAAGGGCAAATGCGGCGGTCCGGCGGGCCGATAGAAGTGCGAGGATCGGCACCCTGGATACGGGGCCCACACCTTTGGTCGCGAGGGCAGGACATGGCGGAAGCAGCAGCGCGCAAACGGGCACGGGGCGGCGGCGGTGCCGCCCGCCGGGCCGAACGGACGGCGGTCAGCGTCGAGACCGCACGCTACATCGAGCGCAACATTCCCAATTTCGAGGTGCTGAACGAGGAAGCGCTGCAGATCATCGAGGCCAACGCCGAGACGGTGCTGGAAGAGATCGGCGTCAACTTCGTCAACAACCCCGCCGCGCTGGAGCGCTGGCGCGAGGCCGGCGCCGACGTTCAGGGCGAGCGGGTGCGCCTGCCCAAGGGCCTTGCCAAGAGCCTCATCGCGCATGCGCCGTCGAAGTTCACCCAGCACGCGCGCAATCCCGAGCGCAACGTCGAGATAGGCGGGCGCAACCTCGTGCTGGCCCCTGTCTACGGCCCGCCCTTCGTGCGCGATGCCGACGGCGGGCGGCGCTATGCCACGATCGAGGATTTCCGCAAGTTCGTGAAGTTGGGCTACATGTCCAAGTGGCTGCACCATTCCGGCGGCACTGTCTGCGAGCCGACCGATATCCCGGTGAACAAGCGCCACCTGGACATGCTGCTGGCGCACATGACCCTGTCGGACAAGCCCTTCATGGGGTCGGTGACCGAACCCAGCCGCGCGCAGGACAGCGTGGACATGTGCAAGATCCTCTTCGGCGAGGAATTTGCGACCAACAACGCCTGCATGACCTCGCTCATCAACATCAACTCGCCGCTGACCTTCGACGACGTGATGATGGGCGCGATGGAGGTCTATGCCGAGAACATGCAGGCGAGCATCATCTCGCCCTTCATCGTGGGCGGCGCCATGGCGCCGGTTTCGGTCGCGGGCACGCTGACGCAGGTGCTGGCCGAGGTCATGGCGGGCATCGCCTATTCCCAGCTGGTGCGGAAGGGCGCGCCGGTGATCTTCGGGGCCTTCGTGACCTCGATCGACATGAACTCCGGCGCGCCGACCTTCGGCACCCCCGAGGCGGCGCACATCACCTATGGTGCGGGGCAGCTCGCGCGGCGTCTGGGCCTGCCGTTCCGGTCGGCGGGGTCCTTCAACGGCTCCAAGCTGCACGATGCGCAGGCGGGCTACGAGACGGCGAACACGCTGAACGTCGGCCTGCTGTCGGGCGTGAACTTCATGCTGCACGCCTGCGGCTGGCTGGAAGGCGGTCTGGTCTCCTCGTTCGAGAAGTTCGTGACGGATGCGGACCAGCTCGGCGCTCTGCACAAGCTGGCAGCGGGTGTGCCGATGGACGAGGAAGCGCAGGCCATGGAGGCCATCCGCGAGGTCGGTCCCGGCGGGCACTACCTGGGCTGCGCACATACCCAGAAACACTTCAAGAGCGCCTTCTGGCGGTCCGAAGTGCTGGACTACAAGCCCTATGAGCAGTGGGCGGACGAGGGCGGGCGCGATACCGCGACGCTGGCCGCCGCGCGGGTCGAGACGCTGCTCGAGCGCTATCAGCAACCGGCGATGGACCCCGGCGTGGCCGGGGCGCTGAACGAGTACGTGGCGCGCAAGAAGGCCTCGATGCCCGACGCCTTCAGCTGATCACGCCGGACACACCGGTGGTGTGAGGGCCGTCTTCCCGGGAGGGGAGACGGCCCTTTTCGCGTTTGGTGCCGCCTTGGCGAAGTGATTCCACCCGGGGGTACGAATCCCCAGACAGCATGCACGCAACCCAAGGGGTGTTGCGCCGCGGGGATATTCAGCGTCCGGTGGTTTCAAAAC
>CAYNKL010000164.1:0-9606 GCA_964397775.1 uncultured Rhodobacterales bacterium
TCGGGGATCGGGAAGGAGCCGATGTAGCCGACCTGGTTGGTCTCGGTCATGGCGCCCGCGCTGGCGCCCAGCTCGGCGCGGCCCTCGTAGAAGCGCGAGGAATAGGTCGCGACGTTGTCGGCGCGCTTGTAGCCGGTGGCGTGCTCGAACTTCACGTCCGGGAACTTCTCGGCCACGGCGATGGTGGGGTCCATGTAGCCGAAGGAGGTGGTGAAGATGATGTCGGCGCCCGACAGGGCCATCTGGGTGATGGCGCGTTCGGCGTCGGCCCCCTCGGGCACGTTTTCCTGGTAGATGGTCTCGACCTGGTCGCCGAAGTGCTCTTCCACGGCAAGACGGGCCTGGTCGTGTTCGTAGGTCCAGCCGCCGTCACCGACGGGGCCCACGTAGATGAAGCCGGCGGTGACCGGCTCGTCCTGCGCGAAGGCGGGCGCGGCCATGGCCAGCGCCGCGGCGGAGGCGAGAAGGGTTCTGCGATACATGTTCTTTTTCTCCCTAGTTGGATGCGTGGAACGGGCGGCCGAGCGAGGCGGGCGCCCCGTGCTGGCCGCGGGCCGAGATGATGACAAGCACGAGGATCGTCATGAGGTAGGGCGAGGCCGAGAGCAGCGCCACGGGCACCTGCACGCCGGCGGCCTGCAGGTTGAGCTGCAGCACCGTGACCCCGCCGAACAGATAGGCCCCGATCAGGATACGCCCCGCCCGCCACGAGGCGAAGACGACGATGGCCAGCGCGATCCAGCCCGCGCCCGCCGTCATGCCCTCGGTCCATTGCGGCACGCGCACGAGGCTGAGGTAGGCGCCGCCGAGCCCCGCGCAGGCGCCGCCGAAGAAGATCGCGGCGAGCCGGATGCGCACCACCTTGTAGCCAAGCGCATGCGCGCTGTCGTGGCTTTCGCCGGTGGCGCGCAGGATCAGGCCCGCGCGGGTGAACTTCAGGAAGGCCCAGACGGCAAGCACGAGGGCGAGGCCGAAGTAGACCATCGGGTCGTGACCGAAGAGCACCCGCCCGAAGAAGGGAATGTCCGACAGGCCCGGAATGTCGATCCGCGGCAGGGTGGGCGAGCGCATGCCCTCGTAGGGTTTGCCGATCAGCGCCGACAGGCCGAGCCCCGCCAGCGTCAGGCCCAGACCCGTGGCCACCTGGTTTGACAGCAAAAGCTGTGTCAGCACGCCGAAGACCATCGAGAGCACCGCCGAGGCCAGCGCGGCCACCACGAAGCCCACAGAGGGACTGCCGGTCTCGACCGCGACGGCAAAGCCCACCACGGCGCCGGTGATCATCATGCCCTCGACCCCGAGGTTCAGCACGCCGGATTTCTCGACCACCATCTCGCCGATGGCGGCAAGCAGGATCGGCGTGGCCGAGACCATGATCGAGGCCACGAGAAGGGTGGGGGAGATCGAGCTCAGGTCCATCGGGCGTCCCTTCTTTGGCATAGGGTGCAGGGGGCTCTGCCCCCGCCGCCTGCGGCGGCTCCCCCGAGGTATTTTGGGCGAGAAGAAACACGGGCGCGGCGCGGCATCATGCGGGCTCTCCCGTGCCGATCCGGATTCGGAAGTTGGTGAAGACGTCGGTCGCCAGCAGGAAGAAGAGCAGCATGCCCTGGAACAGCTGGATCGCGGCGCCGGGCAGGTTCAGCATGAGCTGGGCGAGCTCGCCGCCGATGTAGGTCAGCGCCATGAGCAGCCCCGCGAGCAGGATGCCCACCGGGTTCAGCCGTCCGAGGAAGGCCACGATGATGGCGGTGAAGCCGTAGCCCGAGTTGAAGTCGATGCTGATCTGGCCCGCCGGGCCCGAGACCTCGAAGAAGCCGGCGAGGCCCGCGAGTGCCCCCGAGATGCCGAGGCAGAGCACGATGATGCGCGCCGGAATGACGCCCGCGAAGCGTGCCGCGCGCGGGGCCTCGCCGGTCAGGCGGATGTTGAAGCCCTGGATGTGGCGCGTGAGCAGCACATAGGCGCCGATCACCGCAATGAAGGCGAAGACCACGCCCCAGTGCATGCCGGTGTCGGGGATGAGCTCGAGGTTTGCCGCCGCGTCCCACTGGCGCAGGTTGCGCGAGCCCGGGAAGCCGCGGCCCTCGGGGTTGCGCAGCAGGCCCGAGGAGACCGAGGCGAGGATGTTCTCGGCCACGTAGACCAGCATGAGCGAGACCAGGATCTCGTTGGTGCCGAAGCGGGTCTTCAGCACCGCCGGGATCATCGCCCAGGCCCAGCCGCCGAGCGCACCCGCCACGATCATGAGCGGGAAGATCAGGACGCTTTCGGAGGGGTAGAAGGCAAGGCCCGCACCTGCGCCGCAGATGGCGCCCATGATGTACTGGCCCTCGGCCCCGATGTTCCAGATCCCCGCCCGGAAGCCGATGGAGAGGCCGATGGCGATCAGGATCAGCGGGCCCGCCTTGACCAGAAGCTGCGGCCGGGTAAAGCCCGCGAACTGAGGATTGAAGAGGGGATCCCAGAAGATCGTCCGGATCGCGCCCACCGGATCGGCCCCGAGGAAAGCGAAGAGGATACCGCCCACCACCATGGTCAGCGCCACCGCGATGAGCGGGGTGATGGCTGTCCAGAGCCTGGAGGGTTCGGGGCGTCGTTCCAGCCGGATCATGCTATGGCCCCCGTGCTGCGTGAGAGGGGGCTCTGCCCCCGTCCCTGCGGGACTCCCCCGAGGTATTTAGGGCGAAAAGAAGCGGGGGCGTCAGTGCGCATGGGCGGCCTCCATGTCGTGGGCGCCGCCCATCATCAGACCGATGCGTTCCATGTCGAGCTCGCCCACGGGGTAGGACGGCGACAGCCGCCCCTCGTTGAGCGCAGCGAAGCGGTCCGAGATCTCGACCAGTTCGTCAAGGTCCTGGCTGATGACCACAAGGGCAGTGCCACCCGCGGCGAGATCGAGCAGCGCCTGACGGATCGCGGCGGCGGCGGCGGCGTCGACGCCCCAGGTGGGCTGGTTGATGATCAGCACCTCGGGATCCTGCAGGATCTCGCGGCCGACCACGTATTTCTGCAGGTTGCCGCCCGACAGCGCCCGCGCCGCCACGTGGGGGCCGGGGGTGCGCACGTCGAAGCGGGTGATGACCTCTTCGGCGAAGGCGCGCGCGCGGGGCCAGCCGATCATGCCGTTCTTCACCAGCCCCTTGCGCTTGCCCGCCGTCAGGACGGCGTTTTCCACCAGGCTCATGTTGGGGGCGGCGGCATGGCCCAGCCGTTCCTCGGGCGCCGAGAGCAGGCCTGCCGCGCGGCGCGCATTGGGGCCCTGCCGGCTCACGTCCGTGCCCTTGAGGAAGACCGATCCGGCGGGGCAGGTGCGTTCGCCGGAAAGCGCGGCCAGGAGTTCGTCCTGGCCGTTGCCCGCGACGCCGCCGATGCCCAGCACCTCGCCCGCGCGGACCTCGAAGGTCAGGTCCCGCAGCGGCGTGCCGAAGGCGCCGGGCGCGGGCAGCGACAGCCCCCGCACCTCGAGCGCCACGTCGCCCTTTTCGGTGTGGCGCGCCTCGGGGGCGGCAAAGCTCGACCCCACCATCATCTCGGCCAGTTGCCGCGCCGTCGTTTCCGAGGGCGTCGTGGTGTCCACCTTCTTGCCCAGCCGCAGGATCGTCGCGGTGTCGCAGAGCGCCCGGATTTCCTCGAGCTTGTGCGAGATGTAGAGGATCGAGGTGCCTTCGGATTTCAGCTGGCGCAGCGTCTCGAAGAGGATCTCGACTTCCTGCGGCGTCAGCACGCTGGTGGGCTCGTCCATGATCAGCAGCCGCGGCTCCTGCAGCAGGCAGCGGATGATCTCGACCCGCTGGCGTTCGCCCGCCGACAGCGTGCCCACCACGCGCGAGGGGTCGAGCGGCAGCCCGTAGGCCTCGGAGACGTCGCGGATACGCTTCGCGAGATCGCGGGACTTGGGCGGGTCCTCCATCCCCAGCGCCACGTTCTCGGCCACGTCGAGCGCATCGAAGAGCGAGAAGTGCTGGAACACCATGGCGACGCCCGCCTGCCGTGCCTCCGAGGGCTTGGCCGGCCGGTAGGGCGCGCCGGCGAGTGTCATCTCGCCCTTGTCCGGCGCCACGAGCCCGTAGGTCATCTTGACCAGCGTGGATTTCCCCGCCCCGTTCTCGCCCAGAAGCGCGTGAATCTCGCCCTTACCGATGTCGAAGGACACATCGTCGTTGGCGAGGACGCCCGGGTAGGTCTTGGTCAGGCCCCGGAGGCTGAGGAGGGTGTTTTCCAAGCGGTTCTGTCCCTGTTTTGGACATTGAGTAGCTGGGCCGCGACACCGATGGCAATGGCCTGCGGATCTTTGCCGAGCGCTTTGTGCCCAATCGGACAGCAGATGCGTGCGATCTGCGCATCGCCATGACCCAGCGTCGCCAGCCGTTTGCGGAAGCGCGCCCACTTGGTGTCCGACCCGATCAGCCCGCAGAAGGCGAAGCCGTGGCTCAGCGCCGCGTGACAAAGCTGCAGGTCAAGTTCGTGGCTGTAGGTCAACACCAGGTGCTCGGCCTCGCGCGGGGCATGGGCCATCAGGCGCGCGGGATCGGTGGCGGGCACCACCGTGACCCCAGCGGGCACTGCGTCGGGAAAGCGGTCGGGCGCGGTGTCGATCCAGGTGATCGCGATCTCGGGCAGGGGGGAAAGCACCGAGACCAGCGCGCGGCCCACGTGCCCCGCGCCCCAGATCCAGAGCGGCCGGGTGGCGCGCGCGAGCGGCTCCACCATCCAGTTGTCCACCAGCTGCGGGGCAGGGGCCTCGCCCCGGGCGCGCGCGCCGTCGAGCAGGCGTTTCACCGAAAGCGGCATCTCGCCCGGGCCGCGCGCGATCACCTCTTGCCCCTCCAGCGCTGCCAGCGCGCCTGCGTCGAAGACCTCGCTCAGCAGGGTCACGGCTCCGCCGCAGCACTGGCACAGTTCCGGCCCCAGCGGATGCCGCGTCAGGCCGGGCGCCGAAAGCGCCCGTTCCGTCGCGCGATATTCCAGAACGCCGCCGCCGATGGTGCCGCTCTGCCCGCCCTCCCAGACAAGCATCGCCGCGCCCACCTCGCGCGGGGCCGAGCCTGCGACCGCGGCCACGACCACCCGGGCGACGCGGCCATGCGCGGCGACCGCCGCGCGCAGGGCGGCAAGGTCAAACCCCATCGCGGACCTTCCGCACCGCGGCCAGCACCCGCTCGGGCGTAGCCGGCGCGTCAAGCGAGGGATAGCCGCTGCCGCAGGCGGCCACGGCATCCGACAGCGCCATCAGCACCGAGATTCCCAGCATGAAGGGCGGCTCGCCCACCGCCTTGGAGCGATAGATCGTCTCCTCGATGTTGCGCCCGTCCCAGAGCTCCACCTCGAAGACGTCGGGCCGGTCCGAACAGGCCGGGATCTTGTAGGTCGAGGGCGCATGCGTGCGCAGCCGCCCGGTCTCGTCCCAGACCAGCTCCTCCGAGGTCAGCCACCCCGCACCCTGCACGAAGCCGCCCTCCACCTGGCCGCGGTCGATCGCCGGGTTCAGCGACGACCCGCAGTCGTGCAGGATATGCGTGGCCAGCGTCCGATGCTCGCCGGTCAGCGTGTCGACAACCACCTCGGAACAGGCGGCGCCATAGGCAAAGTAGAAGAACGGCCGCCCCTGGCCCTTCAGGCGGTCCCAGTTCAGCTTGGGCACCTTGTAGAAGCCGGTGGCCGACAGGCTCACCCGCCCCATGTAGCAAAGCTGCGCGGCCTCGGCGAAGGGGATGTGCTCGCCGCCGACCTTCACCATGCCCGCCTCGAAGCGTACGTCGCGCGGGTTGTCCTGGTGCAGCTTGGCCAGGTGCTCGGCCATCCGTTCGCGGATCTCGTCGCAGGCGGCCTTCACCGCCATGCCGTTCAGATCCGACCCCGAGGACGCCGCCGTGGCCGAGGTATTGGGCACCTTGCCGGTATCGGTCGCGGTGATCTTCACGCTCTCCATAGGCACGCCGAACGAAGTCGCCGCCACCTGCGCCACCTTCTGGAACAGGCCCTGTCCCATCTCGGTGCCGCCGTGGTTCATCGAGATCGAGCCGTCCTGGTAGACATGCACCAGCGCGCCCGCCTGGTTGAGATGCGTCAGCGTGAAGGAGATCCCGAACTTCACCGGCGTCAGCGCCAGTCCGCGCTTCAGCACCGGGTTCTCGGCATTCCAGGCGGCCACAGCGCGCCGCCGCTCGGCGTAGTTGCAGCTCTCGGCCAGGCGCTCGGTCATCTCGTGCAGGATGAAATCCTCGACCGGCTGGCCGTAATGCGTGGTCTGCACGCCCTCGGGCACAGTGGGCACGGGGCTGCTGTCGGGCGTCACGTCCTGCGCCCCGCGCGAGGTCAGATCCTCGTCCGGATGCGCCTCCAGCTCCTTCTTCTTGGCCGAAATATCCCGGGGGGAGTCCGCCGCAGGCGGGCGGGGGGCAGCGCCCCCCTTCGCGGGCGCATAGTAGTTCAGCCGCCGGACCTCGAGCGGATCGCGCCCCAGCGTGTGGGCCACGTGGTCCAGCACCCGCTCGATGCCGAGCATCCCCTGCGGGCCGCCAAAACCGCGAAAGGCGGTGGCGCTCTGGGTGTTGGTCTTCAGCCGGTGGCTCTCCACCCGCATGGCGGGGATGTAGTAGGCGTTGTCGGCGTGCAGCATGGCCCGGTCGGCCACAGGCAGCGACAGGTCCTGCGCCCAGCCGCAGCGGGTGAATTGCTCGAACTCCACGCCCAGCAGCCGGCCCTCGTCGTCGAAACCCGCGCAGTAGTCGATGCGGAAATCGTGGCGCTTGCCGGTGATGGTCATGTCGTCGTCGCGGTCGTAGCGCATCTTCACCGGACGCCCGGTGGCCCGCGCCACCACGGCGCAGGCGATGGCCAGCGCGTTGCCCTGGCTTTCCTTGCCGCCAAAACCACCGCCCATGCGCCGCGTCTCGACCCGGACGGCATGCATCGGCAGGCCAAGCGCGTCGGCCACCTTGTGCTGGATCTCGCTGGGGTGCTGGGTGGAGCTGTGCACCACCATGTCGCCACCCTCCTGCGGGAAGGCGAGCGCCGCCTGTCCCTCGAGGTAGAAGTGCTCCTGCCCGCCCATCTCGATGCGGCCCTCGATCCGGTGCGGGGCCGCGTCGATGGCCTCGCCCGCGTCGCCGCGCTTCCAGATCCGGGGGCCTTCCTCGAAGCGGCTCTCGGCCGCCATGGCCTCGTCCACGGTCAGGATGGCATCGCGCTTCTGCACCTCCATCTTCACTGCGCGGACCGCATGGCGCGCCGCATGGTGCGATGTCGCCGCCACCAGAAAGACGGGCTGGCCGAGGTAGCGGATCGTGTTGCCCGCCAGCAGCGGCTCGTCGTGGTTCGAGGGCGAACAGTCGCAGGGCCCGGGCAGATCCTTCGCCCGCCAGACCCCCACCACGCCGGGATAGGCGCGCACCGGGTCGAGGTCGATCGCGGTGATCCGCCCCGCCGCCACGGTCGAAAGCCCGAAGGCCAGGTGCAGGCAGTCGGCAGGCACCGGCATGTCGTCCACGTAGCGGGCCGCGCCCGTGACGTGCAGTTTCGCCGCGTCGTGCGGCAGGGGTTTGGCCACGCTCATGGCATCACCTCCAGCACGCTCACCGGGGCACCAAGGTCCTCCAGCAGGTAGCGCTGCAGCATGTTGCGCGCGGCCTCCAGCCGGTATTCGGCGCTGGCCCGCATGTCGGACAGCGGCGCAAAGTCCTTCTCCCAGGCATCCCAGGCGCCGATGACCGTCTCGTCGGTCCAGGGCTTGCCGGTGATGGCGCGCTCCACCGCGGTGGCCCGCTTGGGCACCGCCGCCACGCCGCCGAAGGCGATGCGCGCCTCGCTGACGCGGCCCTCCTCGATGCGGATCCTAAACGCGCCGCAGACGGCCGAGATGTCCTGGTCGAAGCGTTTCGAGAGCTTGTAGACCTTCAGCCGATCCGCCTGCGCCGGGATCGTCACCGCCTCGACGAATTCGCCGGGCTGGCGGTCCTGCTTGCCGTAGTCGAGGAAAAACTCCGCGATTGGCATCTCGCGCCGCGTCTCGCCCTTCCGCAGGTGCAGCGTGGCGTCGAGCGCGATCAGCGCCGGCGGGTTATCCCCGATGGGCGATCCGTTGGCGATGTTGCCGCCGATGGTCGCCGCGTTGCGGACTTGCGCCGAGCCATAGCGCCGGATCATTTCGGCATAGCTCGGGAAGCGGGTCTTCACCGCCTCCATCACCCGGTCCATGGTCACGCCCGCGCCGATGCGCAGCCCCAGCGCCGTCTCCTCGATTTCCTGCAAATCCTTGCAGCGGTTTAGGAAGATGAGATCCGGCAGATCTTTCATCAGCTTCGTCACCCAAAGCCCCACGTCCGTGGCGCCCGCCACCAGCGTGGCGTCGGGGCGCGCCTCGTAAAGCGCGGCCAGCGCGTCGGCGCTTTCGGGCGCGTGCTGGGGATCAGCGGTCAGCCCCTCGGGCAGCTCGCGCATCCACGCGGGCACCGGCTGATCCGCCGCCGCCTCGGCCGCGCGCACGATGGGCGCGTAGCCGGTGCACCGGCAAAGGTTGCCCGCCAGCGCGTCGTCGTGCCCGGTGTCGCCGTTCAGATGCGCCACCGCCATCGAGACCACGAAGCCCGGCGTGCAGAACCCGCATTGCGATCCGTGGTGGTCGATCATGGCCTGCTGGACCGGGTGCAGCTCGCCCTTCGGGCCGGCGATCCCCTCGACGGTGCGCACCGCCTTGCCCTGAAGCTGCGGCATGAACAGGATGCAGGCGTTCAGCGCCCGCGCGCCACGATCATCGGTGACCATGACCGTGCAGGCCCCGCAGTCGCCTTCGTTGCAGCCTTCCTTGGTGCCGCGCAGCCCGCGCTCTTCGCGCAGCCAGTCGAGCAGCGTGCGCGTGGGCTCCACGCCTCGAAGCGTGACACTCTCTCCGTTGAGAAGAAAGTCGATATCCATGTGGTCTGACCTGCCGCTTTACTTCATTCCCGGGGTCGCCCCCGACACACCTTCGAGGCGGCGTAAAAGGTGCGCCCATGTTCCGGTCCGGAGCGCAGGCTAGGGGGCGCGGACCCTGCTAGGCAAGTCAAAACTGTCAGGGTTCGCCGCTGACCGCACGTGCCTGCCCGCTCGGGGGCTGACAGTGGGGCGCGCTCGAAAGGGAGGGGCAGCGGCAGGCGTTGGCCGGGTCAGCCGGCGGTCACGCCTCGAAACACGAAATCTTCCTAAGCCTTTCAGACCGGAAACCGGACCTTCGACGCGGAGAGCACAAAGGTCGGCCGCGCGCGACAAAGCGATGGTTCAGTGGAAAACCAGGAATGCGATAAGAAGGAACGCTACAGTCACCGCAAGGCTTACCAGCCAAGTCGTCACATTCCCGAGTTTTCCGTAGGATTCCCAATGATGACGCAGGATGAGACTACAGGCATGGATGGCCCGCTTTACGAGCCTTCTTAGCCATGAATCACTCCCAGCCCGGTCAATCATGAGGGAAAGATATCTCGGTTTCGAGGGGTCGCATAGGCTCACATCCGACCTTCGCCGCGCGGTGCAGGAGCGGCAGCAAGGCGGACCTAGCCACCTGCCGGATCATGGCTTGGAGCCGCGCATGGCAGCCGCGCGCGGTGGCGATCCGGACCGCTGATCCTCTTG
>CAYNKL010000165.1:0-9589 GCA_964397775.1 uncultured Rhodobacterales bacterium
CTCGGCGCCTTGGGCGCCGCGGGTTTTCCGGCCACCGCCCCGGTCGCCGTGCCGCCCCCGCCGAGGTAGGCCGCCTGCACCGCCGGGTCGCTGCGCAGGTCCGCGGCGCGGCCCTCGTGCACGATGCGGGTGTTTTCCAGCAGGTAGCCGCGATCTGCGATGGCGAGGCTCTGCTTGGCGTTCTGTTCCACCAGCAGGATGCCGATGCCGGCCTCGCGCACCAGCGCGAGGTTCTGGAAGAGCTCCTTGCAGAGCAGCGGCGAGAGGCCGAGCGAAGGCTCGTCCAGCGTCAGCAGCGCCGGGTTCGACATCATCGCCCGGCCGATCGCCGCCATCTGCTGTTCGCCGCCCGACATGGTGCGCACGACCTGGCCGCGCCGTTCGCCGAGCTTGGGGAACAGCGTCAGGACCCGTTCGAGGTTGGCTGCCTCTTCCTCGCGCGCCCGGTCGGAATAGGCGCCGAGGGTGAGGTTTTCCTGCACCGTCAGGTCGGGAAAGACGCCGCGCCCCTCGGGCACCAGCGCCACGCCCTCGTCCACGATGCGGTGCGGCGGCAGGCCCAACAGTTCGGTGCCGTTCAGGGTGACGGAGCCCTGCACCCTGCCCTCGCAGATACCGGAGACGGCCTTGAGCAGCGTGGACTTGCCCGCGCCGTTGGCGCCGAGGATCACGACGATCTCGCCCCGGTTCACGGTCAGTGCCGCCTCGTTCAGCGCCGGGTGCTTGCCGTAGGCGACGGAGAGGCCTGTGACGTCAAGCATGGCGGGGGTCCCTGTCTGTCTCGCACCGCAGCTGTGGCGCGGCCCGGCGTGCCGCCAGGCGAAGTGTCTGGCGCGTGGTGCGCGTAGTCAGGCTTACCTCAGTCATCGTCATCCCCCAGATAGGCGCGGATCACCTCGGGGTCGGCCAGCACATCCGCCACCGCGCCCTCTGCGATCTTGGTGCCGCTCGCCATGACCACGCAGCGGTCGCAGAGCGAGCGGATGGCATCCATCACGTGTTCGACGAGGATCACGGTGCGCCCCTCGTCCCGCAGGCGGCGGATGAGCGCGATGCCCTCTTCCAGCTCGGTCGGGTTCAGCCCGGCCAGCCATTCGTCGAGCAGCAGCACCATGGGATCGCCCGCCAGCGCGCGCGCGAGCTCCACCCGCTTGGTGTCGATGTAGGTCAGCTGCCCGACCCGCAGGTGCCCGCGCCCGGCAAGGCCCACCTGCTCCATCAGGGCCTGCGCCTGTGCGTCGGCATCAGAGCCCCAGCGGCGGCGGTGGCCGAAGACGGCGCCCGCCTTGACGTTTTCCAGCACCGTCATCGACGGCAGAAGGCGCACCAGCTGGAAGGTCCGCGCCACGCCCTTGCGCGCGATGTCCTGCGCGGCGAGATGCGTGATCGGCACGCCGCGCAGCGAGATCGTGCCTTCGGTGGGCATGAGCGCGCCCGAGATCAGGTTGAGCGTCGTGGACTTGCCCGAGCCGTTCGGCCCGATCAGGCCCAGCACCTCGTGCTCGGTCACGTCGAGATCCATGCCGTTCACGGCCACCAGCCCGCCGAAGCGCTTGGTGACGCCGCGCAGGGACAGGACGGGCGAGACCATCCTCATGCGTAGCCCTCCGCCCGGTTCACCCGGGCGCGCGCATCCTCGATCAGGCCGACGAAGCCGCGCGGCAGCACGTAGACGATGACGAGGAAGGCCACGCCCAGCAGCAGCGTCGTCTGGTTCGGCACGCTGGCCGAGATGCCCTCCCACAGGAAGGTGAAGGGGATGACGCCGACGACCGGCCCCCAGAGCCTGCCGGTGCCGCCTAGGAGCGCCATGATGACCACCTGGAAGGAGAGCATCGGCGTGAAGGCAAGGATCGGCTCGATATAGACGTATCGGGGGGCGAGCACGGCGCCGGTGATCGCGGCGAAGGCGCCAGGCACCATGAAGAGCAGCACCTTGGCGCGGGCGGTATGGATGCCGGAGTGGCGGGCGACCTCCTCGTCGTCGCCGATGATGCGCAGGGCGAACCCCAGCCGCGAGCGCCCGATGAGCCAGCCCAGCAGCCAGACGAGGCCCGCAAGGCCCAGGAGCTGCCAGTAGATATGCGCCTCGGTGATGGAGGTCAGGACGTAGATGCCCTTGGTGCCCGACACCGTCTGCCCCCATGTGATGATCTGGCGGATGAACTCGGCCAGCCCCAGCGTGAAGATCACGAAGTAGACGCCCGACAGGCGCAGCGTGGCGAGGCCGACGAGTGCCGCCAGCGCGGCACCGATGAGGCCCGCGAGCGGCGGCAGCACCCAGTAGGGCAGATGCTCGATCCCGAGGCCGGTGGTGTAGGTGCCCACGCCGAAGAAGGCCGCCGTGGCGAGCGAGATGTAATGCGTGGGCCCCGAGAACAGCGCCCATGAGGTGGCAAGCACCGTGTACATGGCGATGGTGACGCCGATGGTCAGCCAGTACGCCGTGGTGAGCACGGGCAGGCAGGCGGCGACGCCCAGCAGCACGGCGGTGAGGGCGAGGCCCTGCCAGTCCTTGGCGGTCAGGCGCATGGGGTGCCTCCGTTACAGGGTGAGACGGAGCCGGGCAGCGCCCGACCTGGAGGGCGCCGGCGCTGCGTTTGTTCTGAGCGAGCGGCCAGAGCCCCGTGCGCGCCATCCGTCGCGCCAAAGGCGCGCCGAACATCTCTGGCGCCCCTCCGGGGCGACGGGAGGTCGGGCGCTGCCCGGCGTGCCGCCGGGCGGGACCTCTCTCCAACGGGGCGGATCATGCGGTCTTCCTCCCGAACAGGCCCTGCGGGCGGAAGAGCAGGATGGTGACGAAAAGCAGGTAGGCGGCGGCGAGCGTCAGGCCGGGGTCGATGACGCTGGCCACGAAGGTCTCCAGAAGCCCCAGCATGAGGGCGGCGACCACCGTGCCGCGCACGTCGCCGACGCCGCCCATGATGACGATCACCAGCGCCTTGAGCGTGAAGAGCACGCCGGTCGAGGCGTCGAGCGTCAGGAAGGTCGAGATGAGCGCGCCGCCGGTGGCGGTGACCGCCCCGCCAAGGGCGAAGGCGAGTGCGGCCAACCGGCCCACGTCGATGCCCACCAGTCGGGCGCTGTCGGGCGCGACCGCGATGGCGCGGATCGACATGCCCGGGCGCGAGCGGTTGAGCCAGAGGTAGAGCGCGCCGCAGATGGCGACGGCCGCCACGAAGGCCGCCAGCCGGTTGGCGCCGTAGGTGCCGCCCAGCAGGGCCACGGGGAAGCTCAGGTAGGAATAGCTGAAGTAGTCGCCGCCGAAGACCGCCAGCATGATCCCCACCGCCACGAAGCTGAGGCCGAAGGTGGTCAGGATGGCGTCCACCTCGAGCTGGCCGCGGGACTTGGCGCGTTTCACCAGCGGACGCAGGAAGACCATGTAGATCGCCCAGTTCAGCGCGAAGGCCAGCGGCGCCACCAGAACCACGGTGAGGAAGGGACTGACCTGCCCGGCACCATAGAGCCAGAAGGCAGCAAAGGCGCCGGCCACCAGCATCTCGCCGTTGGCGAGATTCATGATCCGCGCCATCCCGTATTGCAGGTTCAGCCCCATCGCAATCAGCGCGTAGGTGCCGCCCAGCAGCAGGCCCGTGACGATCACATCCATCTTGCTCTCCAGCCCGGAAGGGCCCGGCGCGAGCATCCCCCGCGCCGGGTCAGTGTCCTCAGTTCCAGTCGGGTCCGGCCATGACCGGCACCGCGCCCTCGCGCCCGGTGGAGGCGACACCCTTGAAGACGCCGTCCTGCCACTGGCCGACGGTCCAGAAGGCGGTGTTGTTGTTGTTCTCGTTGAAATCGAGAACCCCGATCACCGTGTCGAAGGCGTGGGTCTTGATGAACTCGATGATCGCCGCGTTATCGAGACTGCCGACCTCGCGGATGGCCTCCTCGAGCACCTGGAAAGAGCTGTAGACCATGGCGCTGGCCCAGTAGTCGGGCTTGGCGCCCGTGACCTGTTCATGCCGCGCCGCGTATTCCTGGAAGGCCGCGCCGTCGGCGTTCACCCCGCCAATGCCCAGCACGCCCTCGGCGTCCTCGCCGAAGCGGGCCTGGTAGGCCGGGAAGGCCGTGCCCACGGCGGTGAAGAAGGCACCCACATCCAGCCCCTCGACAATGGCCTGTTCGGTCAGCGCGAAGGTGTCGGGCGGATAGGACCAGGCGATGAAGGCGTCGGGTTCGGCGGCCTTGGCCCCCTTCATCACCGGCGACAGATCCTGCGTGCCCAGCGGATAGGAGGTCTCGTAGACGATGTCGTAGCCCGCCGCCTCGAAGGCCGGGCCCGCCTGGTTCATGAGCTCGATCCCGAAGGCGTCGGCCACGTTCACCATGGCAAGCTTGTTGCCGATCACGCCCTCGTCGCGCAGCGCGTTCATGGCGACGACGGTGCTTTCGACGATGGCCTGCGCGCCGCCCAGGGTGAAGAAGACGTTGGGAAACTGCTGCGACAGCTGGTCGGCCTGGTCGGTGGTCGCGGTCGAGGTCACCATGGGCAGGCCGAAGCGGTTGTAGATCGGCGCCGCGGCCAGGTTGAGCCCGGTGGAATAGGGCGGCAGCACGATGTCGGCCTCGTCCTGGCTGACCAGTCGCTGCACGGCCTTGATGGTCTCGCCCGGGTTGGTCTGGTCGTCGTATTCGATGACCTCGACCATGTACTGCCGATCACCGACCTGAAGGCCGCCACGGGCGTTCACGTCATGCGCCCAGAGCTGCACGTTGGGCCAGTAGGTCACCGCCGCGCCACCGGCGAGCGGCCCGGTCTTGGGCGCCACCGCGCCCACGGTGAGCGTGTCCTGCGCCAGTGCCGGCACGGCGAAGCCGGCGGCAAGCGCGGCGCCGGCCAGCGCCCCGAAAGTCCTGCGTTTCATCATGGGTCTCCTCCTCCCTGTGAATGTCATGGCCGGGGGCTCCCCTCCCCCAGCCGGTCGGCCTGCGGCACATCGCGTTCCGTAAGCCACTGCAGTTCCGTGAATTCCTCGATCGCCGCCGGGCCACCGAAGCGGCCGTAGCCGCTGTCCTTGAGCCCGCCGAAGGGCATGGCCGGGTCGTCGTAGACGGTCGATCCGTTCACGTGCACGATCCCCGTCTCGATCCGTCGCGCCACGGCCCGAGCGGCCGCGACATCCCCTCCGATGACCGCGGCCGCGAGCCCGAAGGCGCTGTCGTTCGCCACGCTCACCGCCTCATCGGCATCGCCCACGCGCACGATCCCGGCCACGGGACCGAAAACCTCCTCCTCGTAGATCCGCATCCCGAAGCTGACATGGTCCAGCACCGTCGGCTGCACGAGGTCGTCCACCGCCTCGCCGCCCGTCACCAGAACCGCGCCACGCGTCACCGCGTCGGAAATCAGGCCCCGCAGCCGCACAACCGCCTCGCGGCCGATCACCCGGCCCAGTGGCGCGCCCGCCTGCCCGGCCCGCAGCGCCTCGGCCTCGGCCGCCAAGGCCTCGACAAAGGCGTCGGCGACGCTCTCGACCACGATGATCCGATCCGTCGACATGCAGATCTGTCCCTGGTTGAGGAAAGCCGCATGCGCCGCGACCCGCGCCGCCGCCGCGACATCGGCATCCGCCAGAACCAGCATGGACCCCTTCCCCGAAAGCTCCAGCACGCTGCGCTTGAGATGCCGCGCGCAGCTCATGGCGATCTGCCGCCCCACGCGGGTCGAGCCGGTGAAGTTCACACGCCGCACGGCGGGGTGCGCGATCAGCGCCTCGGCCACGTCGTGCCCCTGCTCGGGCGCATTCGAGACGAAGCCGAGAACACCTTCGGGCAGCCCGCCCTCACGCAGCGCCCGCGCCACCAGCGCATGGGTCCGCGGACAGAGCTCCGATCCCTTCAGAACAACCGTGTTTCCCAATGCCAGCGGCGCCGCCACGGCACGGACGGCAAGTGTCACCGGCGCATTCCACGGCGCGATCCCCAGCACCACGCCCGCGGGGTGGCGGCGGACTCTGTAGCGCATCTCCGACGGCGCCCCCGTCACCGGCGTCTCGCCGGTCGCCCCGACCAGCGTCGCGGCCTGCATCAGCATCCGCTGCGCAATCGACAGGTTCAGCGCGATCCAGCCTGCCGAGGCGCCAACCTCCTGCGCCGCCAGTTCGGCAAGCTCCGAGCGATGCTGGGACAGCCGCTCGGCCGCACGGATCAAGGCGGTCGCCCTCTCGGAGCCCGGAAGCTCGGCCCAGCCGGGGAAGGCCAGCACCGCGGCATCGGCGGCCTGCTCTGCCTCACGCACGCCCATGGGGGCGTCCCCGGCCTCGGTCCTGCGATGGGTCGAGCCCGCGCCCTTTGCGGGATTCGCCCCTTCTGCGGCATGAAACACGGCGTCCTCCCAAACGTCGTCTTCGCCGGAAAGCCCCGGCTCCTCCCGCCTCGGCCCTCTTGGCAAGTCCCATTGGACCGCTTGACAGACGCGCGGTAAATATCACCCTGTCGGGAATTCTTTGCAGTTTGGGGGAATGCGCGTGCCCACAAGTCCCTACCTCTCTGCCGAAGCGGATCTCGCCGTCCGGGCCGAGCCCCTCCGTGCGGGCCTTCGCACGCGCGTTCTGGGGCGGGCCGGCACGGCCAAGGGGCGCAGCTTCCGCGTCATCCACCTGACCCGCGGCGCCGCGCAACTGCGCGGGCCCGAGGAACGCCCCCTGACAGCGCCGGTCCTCGGCTGGCTTCCGTGGGACGAGGACATGCGCCTCGATCTCGGTGCCTCGGCGCAGGGCACGCATCTCGTTATCGCGCCCGCGGCGCTCGAACGCGCCCTGCACCACCGCCCCGAGGCCGGCCCTCTCAGGTTCATCGCGCAGCGCACCGCCGTCATGCAGCTCGTCGCCGAGACCGACGCCGAACAGACCGCCGCCTCCTGTCTCGCCGGGATCCTCAGCGAAACGCAGCGCCCCGGCGCCCTCGCGCAGGCGGTCATTGACTCGCTCCTCCACGTCCTGCTGGTGCTGCTCTACCGGGGCCAGCCCCGCGCCGCGCAGACCGAGGCGCGGGGCCGCAGCGCGCTGGGCGCCCGTTTCGCGGCCCTCGTGGAATCCCATTTCCGCGACCACTGGACGGCGCAGCGCTACGCCCGCGCGCTGGGCATCTCCCGCGACCGGCTGAACGATGTCTGCCAGCGCGACTTCGGCCGCCCGCCGGGCCTGCTCATCCGCGAACGCCTCCATCTCGAGGCGCGCCTCTACCTCGAGAATTCCACTCTCTCGATCGACCAGATCGGCGCCCTGCTGGGCTTTACCGGCACCCCGCAGTTCACCCGTTTCTTCCGCACCAACGAGGGCACGCCGCCCGGCCGCTTCCGCACCGCGCTCCGCACGGGGGACGAAACACCCGCCCTGCCGCGCGCCGAACCCTACGCCTGGCCCTGACACCTCCGGTTGCGTCGCGCTTTCCTCGCGCCACCAGATATGGCAGGACTGTCATGCCTGTCGACCGGAGCCCCCATGCCGCCCTTCCGCTTCATCCATGCCTCGGACCTGCACCTGGGCCGACGCTTCGCCAATATCCCGCAGCCCGTCGACGGCAACATCCGCGGGCGGCTGATGGAGGCGCGACACGCGGCCATCGGGCGGATTGCGCAGGCGGCGCGGGACCATGGCGCGGGGCACGTGCTGGTGGCGGGCGACAGCTTTGATACCGCCACGCCCTCGCCGCATGTGCTGCGGCAGGCGCTGAGCGCCATGGGCGAGGATGCGGGCGTGCAGTGGTGGCTGCTGCCGGGCAACCACGACAATCTGCGCGATGCAGAGGAGCTCTGGGCGACCGTCGCCCGCGCGGCGCCTGCAAACGTGCACGCGCTGGTGTCGCCAGAGGTGCAGCAGATCGCCGGGGGCGTGAGCCTGCTGCCCTGCCCTGTCACCCACCGCGCCACCGGGCGCGACCTGACCGCCGGGATGGCCGAGAGCGCGACGCCCGAGGGCGACCTGCGCCTCGGCCTCGCCCACGGCGGCGTGGTGGATTTCACCGAGGACGGCGCCGCGATCCCGCCCGACCGCGACCGCAGCGCGGGGCTGGAGTACCTCGCGCTCGGCGACTGGCACGGGCGCATGGCGGTGTCCCCGCGCGTGCAGTACCCCGGCAGCCCGGAACAGGACCGTTTCAAGCACAACCGTCGTGGCGCCTGTCTCGCCGTGACGCTGACCAGCGGCGCACCGGAGGTGACGGAGGTCGAGACCGGCAGCTTCCTCTGGCAGGAGGCCGAGCTGCCGCTGCTCGCCGACCAGGACGCCGCGCAGGCGCTGGGCGACGCGCTGCCCGCCACCGGACGGCGCGACATCCTCCTGCGGCTCAACGCGACGGGTTGGGCGCGCCTGCCCGATCAGACCGCCCTCACCCGCGCCGCCGAGGATGCCGCACCGGATTTCGCGCATTTCGAGCTGCGCACCCAGGCCCTTGGCACGCTTTACGAGACCGCCGACCTTGACGAGATCGACCGCGCGGGTGCCCTCCGCATCGCCGCCGATGCCCTGCGCCTTGAGAGCGAGGACGAGGCCCGCGCCGAGACGGACCGCGCCACCGCCCGCGCGGCGCTCGCCCGGCTTTATGCCTACGTGAAGGAGGACAGCGCATGAAGCTGCGCGCCGTCACGCTCGAAAACGTCCGCCGGTTTACCGCGCCCGCCCGCATCGACGGCATCGGCGACGGGCTGAACGTGCTCTGCGAGCCGAACGAACACGGCAAGTCCACGCTCTTCGACGCGATCCAGGCGCTGTTCTTCAAGCCGCACGGGTCGCGCGACCGCGAGGTGAAGGAGCTTCAGCCCCACGCGGGCGGCGCCCCGCAGGTGAGCGTCGAGGTCGAGACCGAACAGGGCCTGCACCGGATCACCAAGCGCTGGCTGTCCAAGCCGCTGGCCGAGGTCACCCGCGACGGCCGGCTCATCGCGCAGGCGGACGAGGCCGAGGACTGGATCGCCACCCTGCTGAGCGGCGGTCAGTCGGGTCCCGCGGGCCTTGTCTGGGTGCGTCAGGGTATGGCCGGCCTCCCTCACGGCATCAAGCCGGAGAAAGATCCGACATTCGAAGCGCGCCGCGATCTCATGTCCGCGGTTACAGGCGAAGTCGAAGCCATGACCGGCGGCCGCCGCATGGACATGGCCCTTGCGCGCTGCACCGAGGAGCTTCGCAAATACACGACACCCAATGGCAAACCCCTTAAGAGCGGCCCATGGAAGGGCGCACAAGACAAGGTCGAAGAACTGAGCGCCGCGCGCGACCACCTGTCCGAGACCGCCCGCGCCCTGCATGACGCGCTGCGCAAGCGCGGACGCGCCCGCCGCGAGCTGGCCGAGTTGGAGGACCCGGCCGAGGTGCAGGCCCGGCAGGAGAGGCTCGCCGAGGCGCAACAGGCCTTCGAGGCGGCGCAGGGCCATGCCCGCAAGGTCGAGGAGCAGGCGCGCGCGGTGGCCGCCGCGGGGCTTGCCCGCGATCACGCGACCTCGCGCCGCGATGCCTTGCAGGGCGTGCTTGCCGAAAGGCAGGCGGCGCAGACGGCCGTGACCGAGACTGAGGCCGCCGCGGCGACAGCACGCGACGCGACCGAGGGCGCCGAGGCGCAGCGCAAGCAGGCGGCCGAGGGGTTGGAG
>CAYNKL010000166.1:0-9584 GCA_964397775.1 uncultured Rhodobacterales bacterium
CGTCATAGAGCTGCACGGTCGCCAGATCGGCCGCCGAGCGATCGCTCATCGTCCACAAGGCCTCGGGACGGTCAAAACCGCTGAAACCGGCGACACGGGCGGGATATGCGCCCTGCGGGATGTCATCCTCACGGCACATGACGAAGGCCTGCGCTCCGCAGACCGGTAGGTCGCAGTCGAACAGCCCGTGCGGCTCGGCAATCATGCGGGCGTTGTCGTAATCGGTGCGGCTGAACGGCTTGTCGCGCCAGACCGCCTGCGGATTCAGCGCGGCGTTGCGGCGCGACAGATCGACGATGGCGAAAAGGTCGTCGCGGGTGGCACCGTTTCTCGACATGTAGGCCCAGGCGCGGGCGGCAAACCGCGCCCCGGCGGTGGTGTAGCCATAGGGCTTCGTGAGCTGATCTGCCCCGTAGACGCGATCAATCGCAGCTGTGGCGTAGGCCAGGCCCGGCGCCACATAGAGAGCGCGCAATCCGAGCACGAAGCGGCAGGTGCGGGCCTTCAGCGCATGTGCGGCCGAGGCGACCATGTCCGTCGGGTATCTGCGATAGAGATCTGCGCCCCAGTTCAGTCGCAGCCCCATCAACTTTGTCAGCGTCTTCAGCGATATCTCGTCGCCGCCCTCGGCATGGGGTGACCCCGCATTGGTCGCGTAGGGCGCACCGACATAGCCGTCGATGTCGTCCCGGGTCACGCCCGCATCGGCCAGAGCTGCAAGCGCCGCATCCAGAGCGAAGGCGGCAATGCCGCGCTCGCTGCGCTTCTCGATGTCCGAGGAGCCGAACCCGGCGACCACCACGCTCATGGGTGCGCCTCCGTCGATTGCACGACGGCAAAACGCGTGTCGCCCTCCGTGGGAGGGAAGTGGAGCTGGAGAGGCGTTCCCGGGGCTGCCATCTCGGTACAGCCATTCTGGTCGAGCGCGATCAGGACGATCCGCGGATCTTCTGCCAAGGCGCATTCAACGATCACCAGTGGCCCTTCGTGATCGGGCAGAGGCCGCAGGTGGAGCTTGGTGCGCCCGTCAAGTGCGGCCCGGCCAGACAGTGTCGCCAGTTCGAAAGAGTCGCCCAGACATTCGACACAACGTGGTGCAAGCGGTGCGGCCAGTCGGCCGCAGGCGCAGCACCGGCGCAGCACAAGCTTGCCCTCTGCCGCACCCTCCCAGAACGGGCGGGTTTCGGCTGTGGCGACGGGCTGGGGGCGCGACGTGGTATGGAGAGAGCTTTGTGTCATTGAATCTAGTTATATAATGGCCAGACCATTTGTGCAATGCTGATTAAGTCAAGACGAGAGAGCCTCGGGTCGTCGTGAAAAGTCTTTGAATACAAAGGGGTTTGGCACTCATTGGGGCGGTTGATGTGCCCTGGCCCAGTGGGGCTCAGTCGACACGCATCCGGCGCTGTGCTTCGGTTTCAATTGCCGGGGGCGACATGCTGATGCGATCCGACGCCGTGCATCCAAATGCGCATCGACTAAGGGGTGGGCCATTGGAGGCGCGGATTTCGCGCATCTCGTGGCGCGCAAGCCGACCAAAAAAGAAAGGCCCGGAAGGCGATGCCTTCCGGGCCATCCGTTGCGCCGGTATCGGGTGTGCCGATCAGCGCATCTGGAGGATTATGGGGTCGCTGCTGGCGGGGTCGGTATCCTCGCGAAGCTCGTGCACCTCCTCGACCGTAACGGCACCGCCATTGTTGCCCCAGCTGGTCCTGACATAGGTCAGAACGTCGGCGATCTCGCGATCGCTCATCTGGTTGCGATAGGCGGGCATGCGGTAGGTATCGGGGATACCGTTGCTGACGACACGAGCCGAGCCATTCAGCGTCACGTTGACCTGCGAGTGATGGAATTCGGCGAGCGATGCGCTTGATCCGGCAAGCGGCGGGATCCACTGGTTCTGTCCCTTGCCATCGGCGCCGTGACAGAAACTGCACTTCGCCAGGTAGGTCTCGGCACCCGGTACGCCGCTTTGGCTCGCCGCGGATGCCGTCAGGATGGAGCTGTCCTCATAGCTCCAGGGGGTCTCGTCCTCGCCTGAAGTTGCGGGCAGCGACTTCAGGTAGTGAGCCATCGCTCTGAGATCCTCGTCGCTCAGGAACTGGGTCGAGTTGTTGTACGCCTCTGCCATCGAGCCGAAGACCACCGCGTGCTGGTTACGACCGTCCTTGAGGAAGGCGAAGATGTCTTCCTCGCTCCAGCGGCCAAGTCCCGTGTTGTGGTTCTGTCGCAGGCTCGGGGCAAACCACCCGTCGAGCAGCGCGCCGGTGAGGAATTGCGGATCGCTCTCGTCAAAGCCCTTTTCGTTCATGACCAGCCCGCGCGGCGTATGGCAGGTGCCGCAGTGGCCGGCGCCCTGAACGAGATAGGCCCCGCGGTTCCACTGTTCGTCTTTCTCGGGCTTCACGGTGTAGGTGCCGCCTTCGGTGAAGACGAGGTTCCAGAACGCCAGAGGCCACCGCATGTTCAGCGGCCAGTCTATGGTGCTTTCCTTGTTCGCCTTGTCGCTTGTCTCGATGGCTGTCGTGAAGAAGGCATAGAGCGCCTCAATGTCCTCGTCCGTCATTTTTTCGTAGGACGGGTAGGGCATGGCCGGGTAGAGGCGGCGGCCATCCCGGGTCACGCCATGGCGCACGGCCCGGTCGAAATCGGCAAGCGTATAGCTGCCGATCCCGTGCTCGGCATCCGGGGTTATGTTGGTAGCAAAGATCGAGCCCAGCGGCGTGCCCATTTCCAGGCCACCGGAAAAGGGCGTTTCGCCCGGCAGGCTGTGGCAGGCCACACAGTCGGCCTGCCGGGCCACATATCGACCCTGCTCGACAAGGTCATGGGCCGGGGCCTCGGCCATTTGCTGCCCGTCGAAGGGTGATGAGGGAAGTCGGGTTGTGAACCAGATCGTCGCGCCGGCAAGCACGACGATGATGGCGAGAATGGGAAGCCAGAGTTTTCTCACGGGGAAGAACGTCCTGTCTGAGGGTATCGGGGTGACCGGTCAGCGGACACGCGCCGGCCGGGCAAATTGAGCCGCAAGGTCCGGGGGCTCATCCAATGCCAGGCAAGGATGAGCCCGCGCAGACATCCACTCAGCTCTGGAACGCGTAGCTCGACAACGGCATGCGACGGATGCGTTCGCCCGTCAGTGTCGAAACCGCGTTGGCGACGGCCGGAGGCACCGCGGGAAGCCCGGGCTCGCCGATGCCTCCCATCGCAGCTCCGCTTTCGACGACCTTCACATGAACGCGCGGCATGCGATGCGGCGGGAGGATCGGATAGAGGTCATAGTTGCGCGCAACCGGCTCTCCCTCTTCATAGATCGTTTCCTCGAGCAGGATCTGAGACAGCCCGAGAGCCGTCGCAGACTGGACCTGGGCCTTGATGATGGCCGGGTTGACGATGCTGCCCGGATCGATCGCCTGCCAGATGTCATGCACGACCACTTCGCCGTTGGAGAGCGACACTTCCGCGATCGCCGCCGTATGGCTGCCGAAGGGCGAAGCCATGGCGACGCCGCGGGCGCGGGTGCTGCCGTCCTCGGCGGTGAAGGGGCCGCGCTTCCAGCCGCCAGACAGGTCCCCGACCGCCTTCAGCAGCGTGGTCAGGCGTTCGTTGCCTTCGAGCAGCTTGAGACGCATCTCGAACGGGTCCTGGCCGCCCTTGTCGGCGAGTTCATCGAGGAAGGACTCGTAAAGGAAGTCGTTCATCGAGTGTCCCACCGAACGCCAGTAACCCAGCATCGTCGGGTTTTCGACATAGACC
Organism: uncultured Rhodobacterales bacterium; assembly: GCA_964397775.1. Lineage (GTDB taxonomy): Bacteria > Pseudomonadota > Alphaproteobacteria > Rhodobacterales > Rhodobacteraceae > Allosediminivita. Next base: position 3,757 of record CAYNKL010000166.1, read on the forward strand.
TGGGCGATCCGCGTGTTGGGAATTGCATAGGCCTTGCCGGTCAGACCCTCGACCGCCATGGGGTCAATCTTGTCCGGATTGTGCCCGTAGACAGCTTCTGTCGGCCCCTCGCAGGCGCTGATCACCTCGAGCGCGACCGGCATGCCCGACGCGTCGAGAGATCCGCGGAAGCGCGCGGCGGCCATCGGGCGGAGCGGATCGCGCAGGAACTCCTCCTCCCGGCTCCAGATCAGCTTGATCGGGCGGCCGGTTTCCTTGGCGAGCTGGATCGCCTGCGGATAGGGGTTTGCCGACGGGTAGAGGAAATGACGACCGAAGAAGCCGCCCAGGATCATGCTGTGGATCTTGATCTGGTTGGCATCCAGCCCCGTCATCTTGGCGATCTGCCCCTGGAATTGCTCCGGTGCCTGGTTGGGCATCCAGAGCTCGAGCGTTCCGTCATCGTTGAAGCGGGCAAGCGCCGACGGCGGCTCCAGCTGGGCGTGGTGGAGATATTGGGTGTGATAGGTCGAAGACAGAACGTCGGAGGCGTCTTCAAGCGTGCGGCGGGCATCGCCTTCGGCTTCGGCCTCCTTGCCCTCGCCCGTCTCCGAACTCAGCTGGTCGAGGAAGCCCGTAGTGGAAAAGTCGGCAGGCATGTTGCGAATGCCCGGCATCACGGGGGTATCGCCAGCTTCCGCCCAATCGACCATCAGCGCCTCGGCGGCGCGTCTGGCGTTCCACCAGCGTTCGGCGACGACGGCCACGGCGCCGGGCAGGACATGCACCGAATGAACGCCGGGCATCGCCGCGACCTCGTCTTCGTTGCGGATCGAACCGACCGACATGCCCAGGCGGGGCGCGTGCTGAACGGCGGCGTGCAGCATGCCGTCCACCTTGGCGTCGATGGCGTAGACCGCCTTGCCAACGGATTTGTCGAAGACGTCGAGACGGGCGACAGGCTTGCGGATCCAGCGGAAGTCCGAGGGATCGCGCAGGGTGAGCGTGTCACCGTCGGGAACCGGAAGATCAAGCGCGTCGCTTGCGAGGTCTCCATAGGTGATGCGCTGGTCGCCTGCCTCATGGACAACGAAGCCGGGCTCGGTTGTCAGCTCATCCACGCCGACATCCAGGCGCGTGGCGGCAGCCTGCATCAGCATGGCGCGCGCCGAGGCGCCAAGTTTGCGCATGGTGTCATAACTGCTGCGAACGGAGGAGCTGCCACCGGTGATGCGCATCTTCCCGTTCATGACCAGATAATCGGGACCGGCCGGCGCATTTTCGACCACGAAGGCGGCCGGATCCATGTCGAGCTCTTCGCCGACGATCTGGGCCATGGCGGTGAAGATACCTTGGCCGCCTTCGACAAAGGGACTCATCAGTCGGACTGTGTTGTCTGGCCGGATTTCCAGGAAGGCCGGCACGCGTGTGCCGGGCGCCATCTGGGCGTCCTCCTGGGCGCGCGCGGGTTTGACCGGAAGGCCGAAGCCCAGAACAAGGGCGCCGGCAGAGCCGAGCAGAAAACCGCGACGAGAGACATTGACCGGCGAGCCTGTTGGCAGTTTCTCGTCGGCGTGCAGGGGGCGAATGATGTCCTTCACAGCGTTTCGTCCTTCATTCCAGCCACATCGCGGACGGCGGCGGTGATTGCGTTGTAGGTCCCGCACCGGCAGAGATTGACCATGGCTGCGGCAATATCCTCTTCCGTCGGGTTTTCCGTCTCCTTGAGCAGGGCCATGGCGGCCATCACCTGACCGGACTGGCAATATCCGCACTGGGGGACCTGATGGTCGACCCAGGCATCGACAACCTTCTGACCGACCGGATCGTCTTCGACGGCCTCGATGGTGGTGATGTTCTGTCCCTGGACGCTATCAAGCGGTGTCACGCAGGACCGCACGATCTGGCCATCAACCAGCACGGAACAAGCACCACACTGCGCAAGGCCGCATCCGTATTTGGTGCCGGTGAGGCCGAGTTCGTCGCGGATCACCCACAAAAGCGGTGTTTCTCCGTCCGAGGTGACATCGTAGGGCTGATTGTTGATCTGGATCTTCATGGCTTTTCCTTGAGGGTTAGGAAACACATCTGCATGTGATTTCCTGCCCCGTTCGAGACCGTGGGGCAGGACTGGCTTGAACGGAGCTCGTCAGTAGGCAGCGAACTGCCCGACCGACGAAGCGATCTGACCGGCGAAACCTTCCGATGATAACTGGAGCCGAGATGAGATAATTCTACGCCTGTTCCGCTTTCAAATTGTCAGCTACCGGCCATCTCTCCGCAAGAAACCTGCATCATCAAGGTAAACTGGTCCGGAAAGAACGCGGCTCACAAAATCGATACCCGTCAAGAACTCGCAACCGCAGCAGCTTGCTTCGCCTCTTTGTGGCGCTTCCGCGCCTCGGCGACGAGTTCGACCGCGTCCGGTCCCCACATCATCCGCAGGAAGTAGCTTTCGACCGGACGTTGCTGCAGCAACCAGGCCAGCGGCATGAGCGCGACCCTTGCAGCCAGAACCCGCTTCTCCTTGCGGGGCGTCAGACCGCTGTTCTTGCGCGTCTTGCCCGATACGGCGCCCATCGCCAGCAGCTTGAACAGCCCTTCCTGGAAGAAGAGCTGGACCTTCACCTTTCGCTGGGACGGATGATAGTTCTTCTTGATCGAGTTCTGCCAGAGCTCGTGGAAGTTCTCGCCCGTCGCCGGGATGGTCGCCAGCGTCTTGGTCACCCCGAAGAGATCGTCGTACTTTTCATAGAGCTTTCTCAGATCCGCCATCGACTTCGGCAGTTCGTCCTCGTCATGGGGGAAGAGTTTGCAATACTCGCTGACCTCTTCGATGTAGCGATCCCGCAGTTCAGGCGAGAGCCGGCCGGTACGCTTGAGGCCTTTGAAGCCAAGCCGCTCGTACACCCAGAGCATCGAGTGCATCTCGGTCAGAGCGGCCCACATGGAGTCCCTGGGAGAGTTCGCGGCGTAACCGCCAAGTTCGGGGTGGCCGACGTCGATCGTTTCTCCCGCCACCTTTTCGTGAATACGGACAAGGTGCTGCGAAACACGCTTGGCGGTATCGCTGTCGCCCATCCACATCGGAGCATGGATGCCCGAGTTCCGCTGGCCGCGGTCGAAGACGTCAAAGAGGGTCAGCTCACCCTTGTGGGCCTTCTTCGAAATCGGGTCCCAGTCGCGAACGCCGGCCACGACCGGCTTGTAGCTCAGCTGCAGGATGAACTGAGCGGGGGACTGAAAGACGATGACAGCGGGGTGGAGCAGCACGTCCCACGCCACCGACCCGGGCCCAAAGACACCTCGGGCGGCCGGGTCTTCGGCGTTCGTTGCGACGTTCGGGGCGCCATGGCGCCGCCAGCGCCTGGCATCGCCAAGCAGGCGGTCCCGACTGACAAACCGGTTGGGGTTCCCAACGGACGAATGATCACTTGTCGACATGCTTTCCTCCTATTCCCGTCCGGGAATAAATAGACCCTGGTCTCAAGTTTTGTCAAGATGGCGCCTCTGGGTACGGTTCACACATCCTTGCGATATTGCGAGGCATGCGTGATAGACGCGCCCACGAACGGTGAAAGCGAGCGGATGAGACGGGCATGACAGTCGAAGGGGAAGACAGTCAGAAGGCGGGGCGCAGAAAGCGACGTCCAGGCAAGAGGGCAGGTCTCGATGTGGACCAGATCATCGCGGCCGCAAAGACGATTCCTGTGGAGCAGCTTTCAATGCAATCGCTTGCCGACGTCCTGAAGGTGGACAGAAAGGCGCTGCACTATCACGTCAAGGATCGCCAGTCGCTCTTCGAGCTTCTCGCGCGCCACACGTTTTCTCAGCGCCTCATGCAGACCAAGGTGACAGAAGCTTCCGAATGGAAGGAGGCCTGCAGAATCTACGCGCGCGATCTCACTGACAGTGCGACGGGCCTTGCCGAATTGGTGGATTACCTCTGGTTCGGCGATATGATGGAAGACCTGCCGCTGGAGCCCGTTGAGAGCGTGTTCAGGCATTTGAACGACGCCGGCTTCACTGACGAGGAAGCAATCCGTCTCATGACGGTGCTGGCCACGCTTTGTCTCGGTCATGCGCGCGATCTGGCTCAGGCGAACAAGGAGGTCGCGCAAACCCGCCGCCATCTTCTGAAGTCTGTTCTTCATGCGAGATCAGATCGCGAGTTTCCGAACCTGGAGCGAATAGCGTCCCGGGGCGTGGACACCTATAACGCCGAGCAGCTTGCATTCGGCATCGAGCTGATCCTCGAGGGCGCGGAGAAGAAGCTTCACGACTCCAGGCGTCCATAGTCATGCGTTCCTGGCGATCCTGATGCCTCGCCTGCGGCGCTCGCCGACGGCAATTCGTGAGCGCGCTGAGCCTTCTGACTTTCCGTGGCTTAGGGGTGCTTTGATCTCAGGCGCTTGAACAGCTCCGTGGGCTCTGATGCTGTGACCGTCCCCCGACGGCATCGACGTGCCAAGGTGGGATCGCAACAACCCATTTTGGGAGGCGGTCATGTCGGCACAAGGCAACTCGGTGATTTCGTTTCCGAGGGCGGTGTTCGGTCTCCCGCATGACGGCGCAGTTCGCTTCGGCCTCGGCGCGGGTCTCCTTGCGTTCGGGGTCCTGCGTGAAGATCTCATCCCAGAACGGCGCTGGGCCGTGTTGATAAAATGGATTCACAGCGCGCGGCAGGCGTGATTCAAGCTGGCAACGGCGATGGAGGCCAGCTTGGCACGAGACCTGATGTCGGACGACGAGTGGGCGTTCTTTGAACCGTTCGTCTCGGCCGTCCGCGCCCCGAACGGACGCAAACCGACTGATCACCGCCTTGTCCTCGATGGGATTTTCTGGATCGCCCGAACCGGAGCTCCATGGCGGAACCTGACTGTGAACCGGCGTGGAAAAGTGACCCCGTAATGGGGTGATCGGCGTCCAAAAATGACCCTCTTACATCGGTGGCCATGATGCTCCTGGGGCAACCGGGAGCAGGTGCGGGATGTTGGCCGTGGAGACAATCGCGAAGATCCGTCGGGCGTATTTTCAGGACAAGAAGCCGATCAAGCAGATCCGCCGGGAGCTGCACGTATCGCGGAACACCGTGCGCAGGGTGATCCGTTCCGTGGCGACGGAGTTCAGCTACGAGCGCAGCGTCCAGCCCCAACCGAAGATCGGACCGTGGAAGGACGAGCTCGACAGGATGCTGGCCGAGAACGCCCGCAAGCCGAAGCGGGATCGGCTCACGCGCATCCGGGTCTTCGAGGAGCTTCAGGCCCTCGGATACGAAGGCGGCTACGATGCCGTCCGGCGCTATGCGGCGTCGTGGGCGAGAACGGAACGCGAGGCCTCGGCCGCCGCCTATGTGCCGCTGAGCTTCGATCCGGGGGAAGCCTACCAGTTCGATTGGAGCCATGAGGTCGTCCTGATCGACGGGGTGACCACCACGGTGAAGGTCGCGCATGTCCGGCTCTGCTGCAGCCGGATGCTGTTCGTGCGGGCCTATCCGCGCGAGAGCCAGGAGATGGTCTTCGACGCGCACGACAAGGCCTTCGCCTTCTTCGGCGGCGCCTGCGCGCGGGGCATCTACGACAGCGCGGCGGATCAACGATCCGTCCGGGGGACGGATCGTCCGCCAAGCGAAGACCGCCGTGGACACGATCTTCGTCGGCCGTGATCGTGCCTACAATCGCCGCTTCCAGCAGATGTGCGGGCACTACCTCGTCGATCCGGTCGCTTGCACGCCTGCTTCCGGCTGGGAGAAGGCTCAGGTCGAGAACCAGGTCGGCGTGGTGCGCCGGCGGTTCGTCGTGCCGGAGGCACGCCTCCGGCGTGACCGTGAAGCGGCAGCACGAGCCGCA
>CAYNKL010000167.1:0-9572 GCA_964397775.1 uncultured Rhodobacterales bacterium
TCGGGCAAGGCCGACCAGGTGCTGGTGCGCGGCCAGCCCAAGCACGTGGTGGGGTATCTCAAGGAATTCCTCTTCGACGAGCGGCAGGCGCGTGCGCCCGTGCGGTCGCTGTCGGGGGGCGAGAAGGCGCGGCTGCTGCTGGCCAAGATCATGGCCCGCGAATCGAACCTTTTGGTGCTGGACGAACCGACCAACGACCTCGACGTCGAGACGCTGGACCTGCTGCAGGACCTGCTGGGCGAATACGACGGCACCGTGCTGCTGGTCAGCCACGACCGGGATTTCATCGACCGGGTCGCCTCGACCACCATCGCGATGGAGGGCAACGGCCGCGTGACCGCCTATGCCGGCGGCTGGACCGACTACCAGACCCAGAAGCGCGAGGCCGAGGGTGGCCCGATGCCTGCCAAGGGCGGCAAGGCCAAGCCCAAGGCGCAGGGCGGCAAGGACAGCAAGGACAGCGGCAAGGCGGCCTCCGACGGCGACGGCAGCCTGAGCTTCACCGAGAAGCACCGGCTGGAGGAGCTTCCCAAGGTGATGGAGCGGCTCGAGAAGGAAATCGCCAAGCTCGAGGAGCTGCTGGCCGATCCCGAGCTGTTCACCCGCGAGCCGATGAAGTTCCAGAAGGCCACCGATGCCCTGACCGAACGGCACACGGCGCTTCAGGATGCCGAGGAAGAGTGGCTGTCGCTGGCTGAGCGGGCCGAGGCCTGAGGCCTCAGTCCCGCATCTTCAGCAGGCGTCCGGCGCTCGAGACCTCGATCGTGGTCATGATGATCCGCGCGATGTGATGGAAGCTCACCAGCGCCGGGTTGGCCGCGAGGCTGAGCGCGATCACCGACATTTCGGCCACGCCGCCCGGGGCGAAGCTGATGAAGAGGTGCAGGAAGGCGATTCCCGTCAGCATGTGCAGGATCACCGCAAAACTGCCGCCCAGCAGCAGCATGTAGACGACCGACAGCACCGCGAGCCAGGCGCAGCGGCGCAGGAGCGCCATGTCCGTCCCGTGAAAGCGCAGGCCCAGCGTCACGCCGATGACCATCTGGGCCAGCGCAATCAGCCAGACGGGCAGGTGCAGATCCACCACGCCGGTCACCGTGCAGGTGGCCGCGATAAGCAGCGGCCCGGTCAGATGTGCCGCGGGCAGGCGGATGCGGTGGGCCACCGCCAGCCCGGCCCCGGCGGCCGCGAAGATCAGCAGCACGTTCCAGAGGCTCGCCTCGCCCTGGCTGCTGGCGGCACGCAGACCTGCGGCGCTGCCCACCGGTTCGCCCACCCAGAGCGAAAGCCCCAGCGGCAGGAAGGTGATGACGAGGATGATGCGCAGGAACTGCTGCGCGGTCAGGATGCGCGCGTCCGCCCCAGCCCCTTCGCCGAGCATGATGCTTTCCATCAGCCCGCCGGGCGTGGCCGCGTAAAAGGAGGTGGCGCGGGAGTAGCCGCCGAGGCGCCGGAAGATCAGGGCGTTGCCGCCGTGCGCCATGATCACGAAAAGCGCGAGCCCCACCATGGTCACCGGCAGTTCGCCTGCAAGGCTGGCAAGCTCGGGCGTGACCTGCGTGCCGATCATCACGCCGATGAGCGCGACGAAGACCATGCGGAGCTGTTCGGGAAAGACGTAGGTTTCGAGCGTGCGCGGCCTGACCAAAAGCACCAGCGCGCCCGAGAGGATGAGGCTGCCCAGCATCCAGGGCATCGGCAGGCCGAGCCAGACCGCAAGCCCGCCGCCCGTGGCGCCGAGCGTGAGCATCACGCAGGTGGTGAGAAGGAATGCGGTGGAAAACCGGCCCATGGCGCCGTCCTACGCCCATGCGCGGGGGGAGGCAATCTGCGCTTGGCACGGTCGTGGCGCGGCTTAGCTTGGCCCTCATGAGTGCCCCCGTCTTCATCGGATCGACGATCTACCGCGGCTCGCGCTACGGGCGGCTGCATCCGCTGTCGATCGAGCGTGTGCCCGCCGTGATCGACCTCTCGCGCGCACTCGGGTGGTTGCCCGAGGGGCGCTACCTGACCAGTCCGCGCGCAAAGCCCGCAGCCCTCACGGGATTCCACGATCCCGATTACCTGGCCGCGCTGCAACGGGCCGAGGCCGAGGGGCAGGTCACGGAGGAGGTCCGCGCGCGATATGGCCTCGGCACCCTGTCGAACCCGGTCTTTCCCGAGATGTACCGCCGCCCCGCGACGGCGGCCGGCGGCGGGTTGTTTGCGGCGGAGCGGGTGCTGAAGGGCGGCACCGTCTACAATCCCGGCGGCGGCACGCACCACGGGCTGCCGGACCGGGCCTCGGGGTTCTGTTACGTGAACGAACCGGTGGTGACGATCCGGCGGCTGCTGGAGCTGGGCGTGGAGCGCGTGGCCTACGTGGATATCGACGCGCACCACGGCGACGGGGTGGAGCTGGCCTTCGCGGGGTCAAGCCGCGTGCGCATGATCTCGGTCCACGAGGAAAACCGTTGGCCCCGGACCGGTCTGCTGGAGGATGACGCGGGCGGCGCGGCCTTCAACCTGCCGGTGGGGCGGGGCTTCAACGACACTGAATTTGCGCTGGTGCTGGACAAGCTGATCCTGCCCGCGGTCGAGGCTTTCGCGCCGGAGGCCGTGTTCCTGCAATGCGGGGCGGACGCGCTGACCGAGGACCCGCTGTCGCGGCTGGCGCTGTCGAACAACAGCCATCGGCGGGCGGTCCGCGCGCTGCGGAGGCTGAGCCCGCGCTTCATCGTGTCCGGTGGCGGCGGCTACAACCCGTGGTCGGTGGCGCGGTGCTGGACCTCGGTCTGGGGCGAGCTTTCGGGGCAGGCGGTGCCCGACGTGCTGCCCCCGGCGGCGCAGGCGCTTCTGCGCGGCCTTGACTGGGCCCGCAAGGGAAGGCCGGACGAGACTTTGCTGACGACGCTGCACGACCCTCTGCGCGAGGGAGAGATCCGCGACAGACTTCGCGCAGACATTGAACGTCTGGCTGCAAGGATCTGAACTATCGGGGAAATCCTGGAGCGGGTAGCGGGAATCGAACCCGCGCGTTCAGCTTGGGAAGCTGACAGGCTACCATTACATCATACCCGCCCGTGGACGCCTGACATAAGGCCGGGGACAGGCCTTCGTCAAGCGTCAAAACAGACCGCATTTCAGGCCCGGCGACGCCGTCTGCGGCCACCCCTGTCGTCGCCGCCGGTGTTGAAGCTGACCATGGGCAGCGGGACGATTTGCGACAGCTCCGGGAAGGGATCGGTCGCGTGCGGGATCGCGTTGGCGGCCACGAAATGCTCCTGGAATCGCGGCTCGATGGCGGTTTCGACCTTGGTGATCTCGCGCACCACGCGCTCGATCTCGCGCCGGGCCGCGCGGTTGCAAAGCGCGATGCGCGCGCCGGTGCCGGCGGCGTTGCCCGCGCTTGTGACCTTTTCCAGCAGCACGTCGGGGATCATGCCCAGCACCATGGCGTGCTTGGGCGAGATATGCGCCCCGAAGGCCCCGGCGAGCACCACGCGGTCGACCTTGTCAACGCCGCGTTCGTCCATAAGCAGCCTCGCGCCCGCGTAGAGCGCCGATTTTGCCAATTGAATCGCGCGGATATCGCCCTGAGTGACAGTGATGCGTGGGCCGCCATCGGCGGTGCCGTCGTGGATCAGGTATTCGTGCGTTCGCCCCTCGGCCAGGCAGCGGGGGGTTCCCACCTGCTCGGCCGAGCCGATCAGGCCCGAGGGGTCGAGGATGCCGGCCATGCGCATCTCGGCCACGGCCTCGATGATGCCCGATCCGCAGATGCCGGTGATGCCCGTCTGGGCGGCGGCCTCGGCGAAGCCGGGCTCGTCGGACCACAGGTCGCTGCCGATGATGCGGAATTTGCACTCTTTGGTTTCGGGGTCGATGCGGATGGCGTCGATGGCGCCGGGGGCGGCGCGCTGGCCCGAGCTGATCTGTGCACCCTCGAAGGCAGGGCCCGTGGGTGAGGAACAGGCCAGTACGCGGCTGCGATCGCCCAGCAGGATCTCGGCATTGGTGCCGACATCGACGACGAGGACGAGGTCCTCGGACTTGCCGGGTTCTTCGGCCAGCGCCACGGCGGCGGCGTCGGCGCCCACGTGGCCCGCGATGCAGGGCAGGATGTAGATCTGGGCCGAGCCGGGTAGGGCGGTCAGCCCCATCTCGACCGACCGCAGGTGCAGCGACGATGAGGTTGCCAGGGCGAAGGGCGCCTGGCCCAGCTCCACCGGGTCGATGCCCAGAAGAAGATGGTGCATCACCGGGTTGCAGACAAAGACCGCCTCGAGGATCTGGGAGGTCTCGATCCCGGCCTCGGCGGCGATCTCGACGGTCAGCGTGTCGAGCGCGTCGCGCACGGCCGCTGTCATCTCGGCGGCGCCACCCTCGTTCATCATGGAGTAGGAGACCCGCGACATGAGATCCTCGCCGAAGCGGATCTGCGGGTTCATGATCCCCGACGAGGCCACGACCTCGCCCGTGTCGAGGTTGGTGAGGTGCGCCGCGATGGTGGTGGAACCAAGGTCGATGGCAAGTCCGAAGATGCCCGTCTCGTGCAATCCGGGCCAGGCCGCGACAAGGCGGGCGCGGGCGTTGTCGTCGGGTTTGTGCAAGGCGACGGTGATTTTCCAATCGCCTTTGCGCAGGATCGGTTGCAATAGGGATAATGTGGAGAATTCTGTGGATATCTCGTCCACGTCCCATTGCGCCTTGAGCGCCCGGGCGACGCGTTCCAGATCGCCCGTGGGTTCGTGCATGTCCGGTTCCTGCACCTCGATGTAGTAGAGGCGCGTGGCGGGGTCCATTTCGATGGCACGCACGGCGGCGGCCTTGCGGACCACCTGCCGGTGAACCTGGCTTTCGGGGGGCACGTCGATGACCACGTCGCGCTGGATCGTGGCCTGACAGCCAAGGCGGCGGCCCGGTTTCAGCCCGCGCTTCTGTTCATAGCGCTCCTCGACCTTGTTCCACTCGGACAGAGCGTCCTGCTCGACCGTCACGCCGTGCTTGGAGAATTGCCCGTAGGCCGGCGCGACCTGGCACTTGGAGCAGATGCCGCGCCCGCCGCAGACGGAGTCGAGGTCGACGCCGAGCTGTCGCGCGGCGGTCAGCACGGGGGTGCCCGCCGGAAAGCGGCCACGTTTGCCGGAGGGGGTGAAGACGACGAGGGGATCCTGGGACATGAGGGCTCCTGTTCCGGATGTCCCGGCACCATAGCGATTGAGGAGCGGAGTAAAAGCGCAGGCGCGGCGCGACGTGGTTCGGCAGCGTCATGCGCGCCCGAATGCCTAGCCTTCGTCCAGCCAGCGCAGGATTTCGCCGCGGTTTCCGTCGAGATCGGGCGCGGGGCTGCGCGTGGTGGGGTCCACCGCGTCGGTCATCTTGATCGGGTTGCCGGCGGCCTTGTAGGCGGCGCGCCCGTTCCGGTCGAGCACATCGACCACCATGTTGCGCGCGACAATCTGCGGGTCCTTCATGGCCTGGTCCACGGTCTGGATCGGGCCGGTGGGGATCCCCGCGGCGGTCAGCTTGGCGATCCAGTGGCTGCGGGTGTTCTCGAGGGTGACAGCCTCGATCAGGCGCTTGAGCAGGCGGGCGTTGTCGCAACGCTTGGGGTTGGTGGCAAAGCGTTCATCGTCCGAGATGGGAAGCTGCAGCGCGATGCAGAGCTTTTCGAAGAGCTTGTCGTTGCCGGCGGCGATCACGAAAAGCCCGTCGGAGGCGTGGAACGTCTCGAACGGGGTGATCGATGGGTGGCGCGCGCCCGAGGGGCCGGGGGGCTTGCCGGTGACCGAACTGATGGCGACGGCGTGTTCGAGGATTGCCAGCTGGGAATCCAGCATGGAGACGTCGATTTTGCGGCCCCGCCCGCTGCGGTCGCGGTCGAGCAGCGCCGCGAGTATGCCCTGCGCCAGGAACATGCCTGCCACGATGTCGCCGATCGAGGCGCCCACGCGGACCGGGTCTCGGCCTTTCTCGCCGGTGATGGACATGACACCACCGCGGGCTTGCACGACCATGTCGTAGGCCGGGCGCTTGCTGTCCGGGCCGGTATGTCCGAAGCCCGATACGGCGCCATAGACAAGACGCGGGAAGGCGGCGTGCAGATCGCTCCAGCCATAGCCGAGACGCTCCATCACGCCCGGCCGGTAATTCTCGACAAGCACGTCCGCGCGCGCAAGAAGCCGTTCGAAAACAGCGCGGTCGGAGTCGTCCTTAAGGTTGAGCGCGATGCTCTGCTTGCCGTGATTGATGGCGGCGAAATACGCGGACTTGCCGTCTTTGAAGGGCGGAAAGGTGCGGGTGTCGTCGCCGCCGTTGGGTGGCTCGACCTTGATGACCTTCGCCCCCATGTCCGAGAAGGTCATGGTGCAATAGGGTCCGGCAAGCACGTGCGTCAGGTCGAGGATCGTGTATCCGGACAGGGGAAGGGTCATCACGTTGGCTCCTTGATTGCCGCTTTGCAGCATACCAACGTGAGGAAACCGTTACCGCAAGAGTTGAATGCGCGTCGAATTCAGAACGGTACACGTGCGCGGCGGCCCTGCACTGCTCAGTCTTCGCCGCCCGATCCGTAAAGCGGCACCGTGGAGATCGCGACCTTGGCCGAGCCGTCGGCCAGTTCGGCGGCATGCGAGACGTAGATGAGCGTCTGGTTCGCCTCATCCCAGATGCGCTTCACGCGAAGCGACTTGAAGACCAGCGAGCGGGAGGTGCGGAAAACATCCTCGCCGCCCTCGGACCGGTCGATGTCGCCGATGGTGATCGGGCCGGTCTGGCGGCAGGCGATGGAGGCATTGGATGGGTCCTCGAACCAGTTGCCCTTGGACAACCGGTCGATGAGCCCGCGGTCGAAGTAGGCAATGTGACAGGTCACACCCTCGACCTCGGGGTCGGCAATGGCCTCGATCTTGATGTCATTGCCGACCCAGTCGACGCCGATCTCGCCCACTTCCTCGGACAGGGCGGGGGAGGCACAGAGTGCCAGGGCAAGAGCGGCGCGCAACATGGCAGGTGATCCTTCTCAGAATGTCACCCGGCCGTGTTCCCCGGTGTCGGGCGTGTCCTTGGTGACGTTGGATTTGGCGATCTCGTAGAGATAACCTGCGCCGCTCTCGGTTGCCCAGACCTCGGCGTCGTGCGGCGTGAATTTCACGAGGCGGACGGTGTTGTCGTCACGGCCCTCGGGGAACCACGCGGCGGCCATGGCGCTCCACATGTCGTCGAGCTTCTTGCTGTCGCCGGATTCGTCGAGCTTGCCCCAGACGTTGGCGTAGAGGTTCGCCTTGGGATCGGCGACGTGGAAGGTGGCCTCGCCGCCGGACTTGGCGGCACGGTCCGCGGCAGAGCCGGCAGCGGTGATGAAGAAGATCGCGTTTTCATCCTTGTAGGCCTGCGGCGCCATCGGAACCGGGCGCTCGCCATCGGCCATCAGCAGGCCGGCTTGCACGTCGTCGATACGTTTCCAGAATGCGTCTTGAAGCTTGGTCATGTTGCTCTCCTTATCGGTCTGCACGGGCAACGGCGCGGCGGGCGCGCCGGTTCCGAAGACAGCATGACGGCAGCGGCAGATGACGGAGGTGTGAGGCAGGCCATGGCGCGATGGGCGATCTGGACGCCGGTCTTTCTTCTGGCGGCGCTGGCCGGTCTGCTTGGCTATCGGCTGGGGCGGCAGGCCGTGACGCTGACCGAGAGCGGCGCGATCGAGGTCTTTGCCGCGCGCTACCTGCAACAGTCCGGCCCGGGCGCGCGCCCGAGCGATTGTACCGCGATGCCGGGTGAGGAGGCCTGGCTGGTGGTGCGCTGCGGACGGCGTGGGCTCTACCGTGCCTATTGGGTCAGTCGCACGGGCGGCTTGATTCGCGAGGCGGGGCCGGGGCCTGCGGGCACGCTGGGGATCGGCGGCACGGCGCCGCGGATCTGAGCGTCGGGCTGCGGCGCCGTGGCGTCAGGTGTGCCGTGGTCATGGCCGGACGGCTTCGCGAGGTGCTATGGCTGGGCCAAAGGGATTTCAGGGCGGGAGAGCGCGATGAGAAGCGAGACGATGACATGCAAACCGGGAAACGCGGCATGAGCGGGGTGGTGTTGCACCACGTGCCGTTCTCGCGCTCCTTCCGGGTGCTCTGGCTTTTGGAAGAGCTGGGGATCGAGCGTCAGATCGTGGATTACGACCTGCGCGACGGGTCGATGCGCAAGGGCGCGCTGCCGGGCATGTCGCCTGCCGCGCGGGTGCCCGCGCTCGAGATCGACGGGATGACGCTCTTCGAATCCGGGGCCATCGTGGAATACCTCTGCGAGACGCGGCGCGAGGCCGGGCTTGCGCCGATGCCGGGCGAGCCCGAGCGGGCAGAATACCTGCAATGGGTCCACTACGCCGAGACCATGGGCACGCTTGTCGAGCAGCTCAACATCAACCGGATCTTCCTGCGCGATCCGGCGCAGGCCAGCGCGACGGTGATCCGGCTGACCACGGCGCGGCTGCGCGCGACGCTGATGGGGATGGAGGCGCGGCTGAAAGGTGACTGGCTGCTGAGCCGTTTTTCGGGCGCTGACGTCATGATGAGCTTCAACCTTTTCGCCGCGCCCTATTTCGTGAAGTTGGACGAGTTCCCCAAGCTTTCGGCCTACCGGGACCGGCTGGCGTCGCGCCCGGCCTTTGTCAGCGCACGCGAGGCGGACGGGAAGCAAAGCTTCTACGACCGGGAATTCTACCCGCTGCCCGAGGCCACGTGAGCGCTGCGTGATGACGGCGCAGATCGGTCATCTTTTCGTGACGCTGAGCCTCGGATTGGTCTTCTTTCAGGTGGCGCTGGTGGCCGGCGTGCCGCTTGGCAGCTTCACCCAAGGGGGGCGGTATCCGGGCCCGCTGCCGTGGCGGGGCAGGGCGCTTGCGGGGCTTGCGATCCCGGTTCTGGCTTTCTGCGCGCTGGCGGTGCTGTCGGCGACGGGCTTTGCGGGCGGCTTCTGGCCGCGGTGGACCGCCTGGGCCGCGCTGGGCGTAACCGGCTGTTCCGCCGTGCTGAACCTGCTCTCGCCCTCGGCGGACGAGCGGCGCGTGATGGGGCCGGTGGCAGTGATCATGACCGCGCTGGCCGCCTATGTGGTGGTCGTGGGGCCCTGATGTGATCACATATCGGGCACACGCAGGGTGCGGGGACAGGGCGCATCCTTTTGTCGCGCTGTCCCGGATAGGCGCAAACCCTTGGTCAGCGCAGTATTTTACCCTCTGGCAATAAATCCGCCGCAGGTTGACCCGCAGGTGGAGCGGAGATAGATCACAACGCAACCGTTCCGGCCCGTCCGGGGCGTTCCGGCCAGCCGCCACGGGCGGCCCGCAAGAAGGAGCTTTCCCTTGGAAGACCTGCTCAGGGAATATTTGCCGATCCTCGTGTTCCTCGCCATCGCCATCGGTCTGGGCCTCGTGCTCGTGCTGGCCGCGGTGATCGTCGCGGTGCGCAACCCCGATCCGGAGAAGGTGAGCGCCTACGAATGCGGCTTCAACGCCTTCGACGACGCGCGGATGAAGTTCGACGTGCGCTTCTACCTCGTGTCGATCCTGTTCATCATCTTCGATCTCGAGATCGCCTTCCTCT
>CAYNKL010000168.1:0-9558 GCA_964397775.1 uncultured Rhodobacterales bacterium
AAATCGGAAAGGCCGCGGAAGCGGCCTTTTTGCTGCGCGGCCCCTCAGGCATCGCTGGTCGGTGGCTTCGGTTGCGACATCGCTGGGGTGCGGAGGCATCGCGGAAAAGGATACCGCTAATCGTCCTCGGCGTCACGGCCCTGCAACGGCAGCGGTTCCTTAAAAGTCAGCGTGCGATAAGGGAAAGGAATCTCCAGGCCCGCGTCGTCGAGCGCCCGTTTCACGGCAGCGATGACCTCGTCGCGCGAGCGGCGCACATCGACCGGTTTCGACCCGGTCCACCATGTTATCTCGAAATTGATCGCGCTGTCGGCAAACTCCAGGGCGAAAACCTGCACCGGGCGTTCTTCGGTGATCACGGTGTCGCAGGCGCTGACGGCATCCCGGATCACCTCGCGCGCCTGGTCCACGTCCACGTCGTAGGCCACGCCGCAGATCACCGTGGTGCGGCGCTGGTCCAGGTCGGTGCGGATGGTCACCGGGTTCTTGAACAGGATCGAATTCGGCACGATGACCAGCTGCCCGTCGTTCTGACGGATATGGCTTTCGCGGATCGCGATCCGCTCGACCTGGCCCTCGAGGCTTTCGCATTCGATGAAATCGCCGATCCGCATCTCGCGGCGAAACAGTATGATGATCCCGGCCAGGAAATTCTCGAACACGTCCTTGAAGGCAAAGCCGATGGCGACAGACCCGATGCCCAGGCCGGCAAGGATGCTGGCCGGGGTGAGCCCGGGAAACACGACGACCGCGGCAATCATGAGCCCGACGACCCAGGTTGCGATGGATACCAGAAGCGTGAAAAGCTCCTTCAGGCTTTGGCGCAGCCGCGTCCGCGCGAGAAACCGTCGGATCAAATGGCTGGCCAGTCGGCTGAGCCCTGCGGTGAGCACGACAACGATGAGCGACATGACCATCTGGGGAAGAAGCTCGATCGTCGCCAGAGCGATGTCGCGGAGCTGTGCTATCAGGATCCTGACGGGCTCCACCGGGTCTTCCTTTTCGCTAGAATTCCAAGAATTCTAGCGCTCCGACAAAGAGCAGCAAGTCGTGAACGCCTGCGACGGGCCGGGTCCACGTTGATGGGTTGCCGTCGTCACGATTTCATCGTGCAACTGCGAAGGGGTTGGATGTGGAACCTCGCGGCGCCAATTCCGGCCGTCTCCTGCACGCGGTGCTGCCCGGAAGGCGGCCCATGGTGACTGTCCGCCGCGCGCGCATTCGTGACCCGTGGCCGGCGCCTCTCGTCCTGTGCGGCATTGCATACCCGTTGTGCGACCCGTTAGGCTTGGCGCCAAGCAGGCAAGAGCAACAAGACTGATCAGGAGTTCGGACGTGAGCGCATTCACGAAGGCAATCGGGACACTGCTTCTGGCAACCTCCCTCTCGGGCCCGGCCATGGCGCAGGGGCTCGCCGGGGACTATCTGGCCGCGCGCCAGGCCAGGTTCGCGGGCGATTTCGAGGCGGCGGCCAAGTACTTCGGCCGCGCCGTCCGCGCCGATCCGGAAAACGCCGAACTGCTTGAGAACGCGCTTATCGCGCGCATGTCGCTCGCCGATTTCGACCGCGCCGGCGAACTGGCCGACCGCATGATCGACGCGGGCCTCACCCAGAGCCGCCTTGCCGACATGGCCCGCCTCGTGCGCGACGCCCGCGCCGAGAACTACGACGCCCTTCTCAACGCGCTCGGCAACCAGCGCGGCATCGGCCCGCTTGCCGACGGCGTGCTCAAGGCCTGGGCCGAGCTGGGCCGTGGTGACATGAGCGGCGCCATCGTCGCCTTCGACGAGGCCGCCAAGACCCAGGGCCTCGCCGAGTTCGCCACCTACCACAAGGCCATGGCCATGGCCTCGGTCGGCGACTTCGAAAGCGCCGGCGCCCTGCTCGACGCCGAAACCGCCGGCGCCCTGCAGATGAACCGCCGCGGCATCATCGCCCGCGCCCAGATCCTCGGCCAGCTCGACCGCCAGTCCGAGGCCGTGACGCTCATCGACGACGCCTTCGGCGATACCCTCGATCCCGAGCTTGCCCAGCTGCGCGAGACGCTTGCCGCGGGCGACACGCCCGAGTTCACCCACGTCCGCACCGCCCGCGACGGCATGGCCGAGGTCTTCTACACCCTCGCCATCCTCATGAACCCCGAGAACGGCGCCGACCTCATCCTGCTGCATTCGCGCATGGCCGAGTACATTCGCCCCGGCTTCACCGACGCGATCCTGCTCTCGGCCGAGATCCTCGAGGACATGGACCAGCACGAGCTTGCGGTGAAGACCTACGCCGAGGTGCCGCAGGACGATCCCGCCTACCACGCGGCCGAGCTGGGCCGTGTCGCCGCCCTGCGCGCGCAGGACAAGCTCGACGCCGCCGAACGCGTCCTGCATCAGCTCGAGGAAACCAACGGCGACCTGCCCGTGGTGCACACCACGCTCGGCGATCTGCTGCGCCAGCAGGACCGCTACGCTGACGCCGCCGAGGCCTATACCCGCGCCATCGACCTCTCGGGCGAGATCGGCGAACGCGAGTGGTATCTCTTCTACGTGCGCGGCACCATGTACGAGCGCACCGACAACTGGGAGGGCGCCGAGGCCGACTTCCGCCGCGCGCTTGAACTCAACCCCGGCCAGCCGCAGGTGCTGAACTACCTCGGCTATTCCATGGTCGAGAAGCAAGAGAACCTCGACGAGGCGCTCGGCATGATCGAACAGGCCGTCGAGGCCCAGCCCGACGCCGGCTACATCATCGATTCGCTCGGCTGGGCGCTCTACCGCCTCGGCCGCTACGACGAGGCCGTGGGCCACATGGAACGCGCGGCCGAGCTGATGCCGGTGGACCCGGTGGTCAACGATCACCTCGGCGACGTCTACTGGGCCGTCGGCCGCAAGCTCGAGGCCGAGTTCCAGTGGAAGCGCGCGCTCTCCTTCGCCCGCTGGGACGGCGCGGCCGAGGATGTCGATCCCGAGCGCATCCGCCGCAAGCTCGACGTCGGGCTCGACCAGGTGCTGGCCGAGGAAGGCGCACCGCCTCTGCGCGTGGCGGAAGGTGAGTGAGCCGCTGAGGCGCGCCGCTCCGGCCAAGGTCAACCTCGCCCTGCATGTCACCGGCCGCCGGGCCGACGGCTATCACCTGCTCGACTCGCTCGTGATGTTTGCCGGGGTGGGCGACGTGGTGCACCTGAGCCGCGCCGACGAGATTTCGCTGAGGGTGACGGGCCCGCGTGCGGCGGGCGTGCCCGAGGACGCGAGCAACCTGTGCTGGAAGGCCGCCGCGCGCTTCGGCGAAGGCGTGGCGATCACGCTGGAAAAGCACCTGCCCGCGGCTGCGGGTATCGGCGGCGGGTCATCCGACGCGGCTGCCGTGCTGCGCGGGATGGAGCACCTTTACGGACGCGACTGCGGTTTCGATACCGTGACGCTGGGCGCCGATGTGCCGGTCTGCATGGGGGGCCGGGCGGCGCGCATGGCGGGCATCGGCGAAGAGATCACGCCGTTCGATATGCCGGCGCTGCAGGCTGTACTGGTCAACCCCGGGGTAGAGGTTCCCACGGGCGCCGTCTTCTCCGGGCTGGAACGCCGCGACAACCCCGGTCTGGCGCCGCTGCCCTCGGGCGACTGGCTCGACTGGATCGCGGCTCAGCGCAACGATCTGGAAGCCCCGGCACGCGCCGGGCAGCCCGTCATCGGCGATGTGCTCTCGGCCTTGGGCGACGCACTGCTTGCGCGCATGTCGGGCTCTGGCGCGACCTGTTTTGGGCTCTATCCCGATGCGGGGGCCGCGCAGGCCGCCGCAGAAAGGATCGCGGCGGCGCACCCCGACTGGTGGGTGGTGGCGACGGAGCTGCGATAGGGCAGACGCAAAAGGCGACCTACAAGCACGAAGCCCCCAGCGCGGAACAAGGGCCGGAGGCCCGCCGCGCATCGTCATGCTGGAAGCATGCCTCCGGCATGACCGCGCCCATACGCGGCGGCGATTTGGTGAAGCTGGGGGCCTCGTGTCGAGGTCTTCCTTACCTTGCGGGGATAAACCAAGAGGATCAGCGGTTCCGATCGCCACCGCGCGCGGCTGCAATGCGCGGCTTCACCTCACCTGCGATGCACATCAGGGGAAGCCCCGGCAGGCCCATCGACCCACCGGGACACCCACCCTCACATCGTCACGCAGATCTTGCCGAAGTGCTTGCCGCTTTCCTGGTGACGGAAGGCCTCGGCCAGGTCTTCCAGCGCGTAGCTGCTGTCGATCACCGGCTTCACGCCCAACACGTCCAGCGCGCGCACGAAATCCTTCTGGTGCGTGCGCGACCCGACGATGAGCCCCTGAAGCCGCTGCTGGCGCGACATCATGTGCGCCGTTGGCACCTCGCCGCCGGCGCCGGTCAGCACGCCGATCAGCGCCAGGTGCGCACCGGTGCGCCCGGCCGTGATCGACTGGGGCAGGGTGGCGGGACCGCCGACCTCGACCACGATGTCCACGCCGCGCCCGTCGGTCAGATTGCGCATCTCCTTGCCCCACTCGGGGGTGGAGCGGTAGTTGATCACGTGATCGGCGCCGAGCTCTTTCACGCGCTCCAGCTTCTCGTCGGACGAGGATGTGGCGATGACCGTGGCGCCCATGGCCTTGGCCAGTTGCAGCGCATAGATCGACACGCCGCCGGTGCCCAGCACCGCCACCGTATCGCCCGCCTTGATGCCGCCGTCCACGACCAGCGCGCGCCAGGCGGTCAGCCCCGCCGTGGTGATCGTCGCGGCCTCTTCATGCGACCAGCCTTTCGGCGCGCGTGTGACCCAGCTCGCGGGCACGGTCACGCGCTCGCGCGCATAGCCGTCGATGCCGTCGCCGGGCGTGCGCTTGAAATCCGAAGGGCGCACATCGCCATCCTGCCACTGGGGAAAGAAGCAGGACACGACGCTGTCGCCTTGCGAAAATTCCTCGACGCCTTCGCCCACGGCTTCCACGGTGCCCGCGCCATCGGCCATGGGAACGCGCCCGTCCTCGGCCGCACCCTCCTTGCTGGCGACCATATAGTCGTGGAAATTGAGCGAGCTTGCCTTGATGCGGATGGTGATCTCACCGGCGCCGGGGGCCTTGGGGTCCTCCACGTCGCTGGTGACGAGGTTGTTGAGCCCACCAGGGGCCTTGATGCTGACCTGTTTCATACCGCTTCCTTTCTTACTTGTACTCCACGCCGGGGGTTGTGCCCGTGGCGGGTCTGAACGGAAATCGCGCCGCTCCGGCATTCGTTCCCCGGCCCCGGCGAAACGCCGCAGGGCAGGGCGCGCTGACAGACGGCGCGACGCCGAGACGTTAAGTCCCGGTTAAAAACGATTCCATAAGCCATTGATTCTTATAGCGCCAGCCGATGTCCCGGCCCGGGACACCCCTCAGGCCAGCCGCGCGACCACGTAGTCGGCAAGGTCCGAAAGCATATCCCGAAGCTCGTGCGGCGGCAGGCTTTCAAGCGCCTCCCGGGCCTTGGCGGACCATTCCAGCGCGGTCTCCCGGGTGCTCTCAAGCGCGCCGTGCCGGTCCAGTAGGGCCAGCGCCTGTTCGAGGTCGCCCTCACGCTGGTCGCCCTTCTCGATGGTCCGTTTCCAGAAGGCCCGCTCCTCGGCGTCCGCCGCGGCCACCGCCCGGATCACCGGCAGCGTCAGCTTCCGCTCGCGGAAGTCGTCGCCCAGGTTCTTGCCGGTCTGCTCGCCGCCCCAGTAGTCCAGCAGATCGTCCGCGATCTGGAAGGCGATCCCTAGCGCGTCGCCATAGGCATGCAGCGCCTGCACCTCTTCCTCGGGCCGTTCGGCGATGACGCCGCCCACCTCGGTCGCCGCCGAGAACAGCGCCGCCGTCTTGCCCCGCACGACCTGCAGGTAGATGCCCTCGGTGGTGGCCAGATCCTGCGCCGCCGTCAACTGCAGCACCTCGCCCTCGGCAATGGTCGCGGCGGCGTTCGACAGGATCCGCAGAACCCGCATGTTGCCCGTTTCGGTCATCAGCTGGAACGACCGCGCAAAAAGGTAGTCGCCCACCAGCACGCTCGACTTGTTGTCCCACAGCAGGTTCGCCGTCGGCCGCCCCCGCCGCTTCTCGCTCTCGTCGACGACATCGTCGTGAAGCAGCGTCGCGGTGTGGATGAACTCCACCGTCGCGGCGAGATGCACGTGGTAGGGCCCCTCGTAGCCGCAGAGCCGCGCCGAGGCGAGCGTCAGCATCGGCCGCAGCCGCTTGCCCCCGGCCTCGACAAGATGCGCCGTCACCTCGGGGATGCGCGGTGCATGCTCCGAGGCCATCCGCTCGCGGATGAGCGTGTTCACGGCGTCCATGTCGCCTGCCAGCGCGGCGGCGAGACGTTCCTGCGGCTTTGCCCGGGGCTGGTCCAAGCTCATCTCACTCCTGCGGCAAGGCTCGACAATCCCGCGCGCCTGCCCTTACATCGCTGCCATGGAAGAGCTGCTGCGTACCACCGACATCACCCTGATCCCGCTGGCGAAAACCCTTCTCGATGACGAGGGTATAGACAGCTTCGAGCTGGACGTAAACATGAGCGTCCTGGAGGGCTCGTTGGGCATTCTGCCGCGCCGGCTGATGGTGCGCAGCGCCGATCTGCCCCGCGCGCGGCAGGTCCTGCGCGAGAACGGAGTCTCCTTTGAGGGATGAGCCCTTCGCGCCGGAAGAGCTTGCCGAAAACGGCCTGCTCGACGGGCGCGTGCGGTTGCTGCAGCCCGTGTCAGGCTATCGCGCGGGCCTCGATCCCGTCCTTCTTGCCGCCAGCGTGCCCGCCCGCGCCGGCCAGTCGGTGCTCGAACTCGGCTGCGGCGGAGGTCCTGCGCTCTGTTGCCTGGGGTGGCGCGTTCCGGGGCTTGATCTGGCCGGGGTCGAGATCCAGCCCGGCTACGCGGACCTTGCCCGCCGCAACCTCGAATTGAACGGCCTGTCCGGCACCATCTGGAACGGCGATCTTGCCGCGCTGCCGCCCGAGCTCAAGGCGCGCTCCTTCGACCACGTGATCGCGAATCCCCCATACTTCGAAAAGGCGCGGCGTACTGGCGCCGACGCGGCCGACCGCGAGGTGGCTCTGGCCGGGGAAACCCCGCTTTCGGACTGGGTCCGCACCGCGGCGAGGCGGCTGAAACCGCGCGGGATCGCGACCTTCATACAGCGCGCCGAACGTCTGCCGGAACTGATGAGCGCGATGGCCGCCTGCCTGGGCGCGCTCGAGCTTTTGCCCCTCGCCGCGCGCGAGGGCAGGGCGCCGCGCCTAGTCCTGTTGCGCGGTCGCAAGGAGGGCCGGTCGGACTTCCGATTCCATCCGCCTTTCGTGATTCACCGGGGCTCGACGCATGGCGGGGGCCGCGACGATTATTCGGATGCCGCTGCGTCAATCGTCAAAGGCGGGAGTTCGCTGCAATTCCCGGCATGATTGTGCCGGTTAACATTGTGTTTATTGCAGGCGGTTCACGATGCGTGCGCGTGCAGCGTGACAGAGAGATGACAATGTGCTGCACTGTAGGTCCAACCGAACAGCTGGAGGGTCTCATGAGCCTGACTTCCCACGTGCAAGAGTTGAAGAAGAAACACCGTATCCTCTCGGAGGAGGTGGAGGAGGCGCAGCGCAATCCGGGGATGGACGCGCTACGGCTTTCGGAACTCAAAAGACGTAAGCTCAAGCTCAAGGAAGAGATCACGCGACTTTCGGGGACCGCCTAGGGCTGACTGACGGCCTGCCCACGCAGGGCGGTCGGTTCCCGGAAAAACGCAGGTTTTCAGCCCCTCGCTTGGTTGCGAGGGGCTTTTTTATTTTCGTTTACGCGGTGAGGAAGCGAAGCAGAGAGGCAAGCTCGGCTTCCGCGATCTCGTGCCCGCCGGCGTGCCAGGTCACCTCCAGCGCGGCGCCCTGCGATTCGAACCAGCCTGTCAGCTCCCGCGTCATGGGGGCCGGGCAGATCGGATCGCGTTCGCCCGCCGTCACGAGGACACGTGTGCCGGCAAGCTCCGGTTGCGGATCCGGTGTCCACGGAATCAGCGGATGCAGCAGGGCCAGATCGCTGAACAGCTCCGGGTGTTTGAAGGCGACCGACGCGAGGATGTTCGCCCCGTTCGAATAGCCAAGGCCGATCACGCGCTCGGCCCCCACCCGCGCCTTGTGATGCGCGATGAACCCGGCCATGGCCTCGGTCCGCGTGGCGAGATCGGCCATGTCGTAGAGCCCTTCCGCCCGCCGTCGGAAATAGCGCAGGGCCCCATGCTCGGACACGTCCCCGCGCGGCGAGATGACATGCGCTCCGGGAAGCACGCGGGAGGGCAGGTCGTGGAACTGCTGTTCGTTGCCGCCCGTCCCGTGAAAGGTGAAGACGAGGGGCGCGCCTTCGGCGCCTTCCGTCTCGGCAAAGTGGTAGGATGTCTCAGTCACGGATCGGCTCCAGAATTTTCTCGAGTTTCGGGCGCAGGTGCTCGTGCTGGGTGGGAAGCTTGAGGGCCTGCCCGAGGCTGTCGCGATCCTCATCCCGGTCAAAGCCGGGCTCGTCGGTTGCGATCTCGAAAAGGACGCCGCCAGGGCTGCGGAAATAGACCGCCCAGAAATAGTCGCGATCGATCACCGGCGTGATCTGTGCGCCTGCGTCGACAAGCGCCTGCCGGACCTCCAGCTGCGTCGCGCGATCCTTCACCGAGAAGGCGACATGGTGCACGCTGCCGGCCCCCTGCGCGGCAAAGGGCAGGTCGGACTCGGTGATATCCACGACGTCGGCGCCGTTGCCGCCCGCCACGCGCATCCGCGTGACATTGTCCTCGGTCGCGACCAGTTCGTAACCCATGAAGCGCAGGAGCTCGATGTTGGCCTCCGCGCCGCGGGTCGACAGGCGCATGTCGACCGAATGAAAGCCGCGGATGGCGACTTCCGCGGAGATCTCCGCGGTGGTCCAGGGGGCGCGATCATCCGCAGCTTCGACCAGGGCAAGCCCGTCGCCGTCGGGCCCGGCGAAGCTCAGCCGCGCCTCGCCGAAGCGGGGGATGCTCTCGATACCCGTCACCCCGTGCGCCGCGAGGCGATCCTGCCAGAAGGGCAGGGCGCCGCTTGGGACGGAAAAGACGGTGGTCCCCACCTCTCCGGTGCCGGGGCGGCCCCGCGCGGCGTTGGGGAAGGGGAAATAGGTCATGACCGACCCGGGCGTCCCGACCCCGTCACCGTAGTAGAGGTGATAGACGTCCGGTGCGTCGAAGTTGACCGTGGTCTTCACCCGGCGCAGTCCGAGCACCTTGGTGAAGAAGTCATTGTTGGTCTGGGCATTCGCCGCCATGGCAGTGACATGGTGCAGCCCGTTGATCTGCGTGAGCATTGTGGGCCTCCTGAGCCATTGTGATGCCGGTCAACATAGTCCGCGCGTTCCTGCCTCGCAGCGGCGAATTTTGCGCGTCTTTGGTGCGCATTTGCACGGGGGGCGCGGGTGGGGGCTCTGCCCCCGGCTCTTTGAGCCTCCCCCGAGGTATTTTCGGCGAAAAGAAGGGCGGGCGCGAAAAGGCCCCGCGCGGCGAACCGGCGGGGCCCTGGTCGTGTCGATGAGGGGCGCGTC
>CAYNKL010000169.1:0-9417 GCA_964397775.1 uncultured Rhodobacterales bacterium
AACAAGGCAGCTGAGACTGCCGCACGCCGGCTCCGGCCGGCCCTCTGGCCCGCGCGGCCCAAATCGCCGCGCGGGCCTTGTTCGTTAAACGTCAGGACAGGAGATCCCGATGGAAGCTGATTTCGTCATAGTCGGTGCCGGCAGCGCAGGCTGCGCCATGGCCTATCGCCTGTCCGAAGCGGGCGCCTCGGTTCTTGTCATCGAACACGGCGGGACCGATGTCGGCCCCTTCATCCAGATGCCCGCCGCGCTCAGCTATCCCATGAGCATGTCCCGCTACGACTGGGGCTATACCTCCGAACCCGAACCGGGCCTCGGCGGGCGCCGGCTCGCCACGCCGCGCGGCAAGGTGATCGGCGGATCCTCCTCGATCAACGGCATGGTCTACGTGCGGGGACACGCCCGCGATTTCGACCACTGGGCGGACGAGGGCGCGCAGGGCTGGGGCTTTGCCGACGTTCTGCCCTACTTCAAGCGGATGGAGCACTGGCACGACGGCGGCCAGGGCGGCGATCCCGCATGGCGCGGCACGGACGGCCCGCTGCATGTCACCCGTGGCCCCCGCCGCAACCCGCTGTTCCATGCCTTCGTCGAGGCCGGCAAGCAAGCCGGCTACCCGGTCACCGACGATTACAACGGCTACCAGCAGGAGGGCTTCGGTCCGATGGAGCAGACGGTCTGGAAGGGCCGCCGCTGGTCGGCCGCCCATGCCTACCTGCGCCCCGCGCTCAAGCGCGAAAACTGCGATATCGTGCGCGGGCTCGCCCGCAAGGTCGTGATCGAGGACGGACGCGCGACGGGTGTCGAGATCGAGCGCGGCGGCAAGGTCGAGGTGATCCGCGCCCGGCGCGAGGTGATCCTCGCCGCAAGCTCGATCAATTCGCCCAAGCTGCTGATGCTTTCGGGGATCGGCCCGGCCAAACACCTGACCGAGCACGGCATCGACGTGGTCGCCGACCGCCCGGGCGTCGGCCAGAACCTGCAGGACCACCTCGAGGTCTATTTCCAGATGGCGGCCAGCCAGCCGATCACGCTGTTCCGCTACTGGAACCTCTGGGGCAAGGCATTGATCGGGGCGCAGTGGCTTTTCACCAAGACCGGGCTCGGTGCGTCGAACAACTTCGAAAGCGCCGCCTTCATCCGGTCGCGGGCGGGCGTCGAATACCCCGACATCCAGTACCACTTCATGCCCATCGCCGTGCGCTACGACGGCAAGGCCGCCTCCGAGGGCCATGGCTTCCAGGCGCACACCGGCCCCATGCGCGCGCATTCGCGGGGTGAGGTGACGCTGAAAAGCGCCGACCCGAAAGAGGCCCCGCGCATCTTCTTCAACTACATGTCCGAGGAACAGGACTGGGTCGATTTCCGCACCTGCCTGCGGCTCACGCGCGAGATCTTCCAGCAGGAGGCCTTCAAGCCCTACGTGAAGCACGAGATCCTGCCCGGCGCCGACAAGGTGAGCGATGCGGACCTTGATGCCTTCGTGCGCGAGCATGCCGAAAGCGCCTACCACCCCTGCGGCACCGCGCGGATGGGGGCGGCGGACGATCCGCGATCCGTGGTCGATCCCGAATGCCGGGTGATCGGCGTCGACGGGTTGCGGCTGGCCGACAGCTCGATCTTCCCGCGCATCACCAACGGCAACCTCAACGGGCCGTCGATCATGGCGGGCGAAAAGGCCGCCGACCACATCCTCGGCCGCACCCCTCTGCCCCGCGCCAACGAACAGGCCTGGATACATCCGGAGTGGGAGACGGCGCAGCGCTAAGGGGCGCAGCGGTAAGGGGCGCAGCGCCCAAAAACGCGGCCCGTGCGTCGCGCGCCCGGCGCCTTGTTTCCTACATGCCTTCCCTCCCGGCGGCCGGGCGCATAGCCTGCGCTCCGAGAGGACGGTTCATGGCACACCTGCGCACCACCATCGGCGGCGAACGCTTCACCTTTGACAGCCTGCGGCAGGTCATGGCCTGCGCGACCCCGCTGCGGTCGGGCGACCAGCTTGCCGGGGTGGCCGCCGAGAGCGCCGCACAGCGCGTCGCTTCGCAGGCGGTGCTGGCAGACCTGCCGCTGGCGCATTTCCTGACCGAGGCGCTGGTCCCCTACGAGGCGGACGAGGTCACGCGCGTCATCCTCGACAGTCACGACACTGCCGCCTTTGCCCCCGTCCAACACATGACGACCGGCCAGTTCCGCGACTGGCTCCTGTCCGAAGAGGCCACACCCGAGGTGCTCGCCGCGCTCGCATCCGGCCTCACACCCGAAATGGTCGCCGCCACCTCCAAGCTCATGCGCAACCGCGATCTGATCGCCGTGGCGCGCAAGATCCGCGTGACCACGGCGTTCCGCAACACTCAAGGCCTCCCCGGCCGGATTGGATCGCGCCTGCAACCGAACCACCCTTCGGACGACATGCAGGGCATCGCCGCCAGTATCGTCGACGGCCTGATGTACGGCGTGGGCGACGCGGTCATCGGGATCAACCCGGCCACCGACAGCATCCCCAACGCCATCGCACTGATGGAGATGCTGGACGAGATCCGCCTGAGTTACGACATGCCGGTGCAGTCCTGCATTCTCACCCACATCACCAATGCGATCGAAATCATGGGCCGCGGCGCGCCCGTGGACCTCGTCTTCCAGTCGATCTCCGGAACACAGGCCGCCAACACCGGCTTCGGCGTCGATCTCGCCGTCCTGGACGAAGCGCACGAGGCCGCCCGCGCGCTGAACCGCGGCACCGTGGGCGACAACGTCATGTACTTCGAGACAGGCCAGGGCGCGGCCCTTTCGGCCGACGCCCACCACGGGATCGACCAGCAGACGCTGGAGGCACGCGCCTACGCCGTCGCCCGCCGCTACCGCCCGCTGCTGGTGAACACCGTCGTGGGGTTCATCGGGCCGGAGTACCTTTATGACGGCAAGCAGATCATCCGCGCGGGGCTCGAGGATCATTTCTGCGGCAAGATGCTCGGCCTGCCGATGGGCGTGGACGTCTGCTACACCAACCACGCCGAGGCCGATCAGGACGACATGGACGTGCTGATGACACTGCTGGCCGATGCGGGCGCGACCTTCCTGATCGCGGTGCCCGGCGCCGACGACATCATGCTGAATTACCAGAGCCTCGCCTACCACGACATCGCCTACCTGCGCGAAAGCTTCGGCCTGCGCGCCGCGCCCGAATTCGAGGCCTGGCTCGAAGACATCGGGCTGGTCGACGGCGGCCGGCTGGTCGAGGGAAGCGCACCGCCACGGGCTCTGGCCAAGATGACCGGAGACGCGGCATGAGCGCGCCGGTGGACGACCCCTGGGCGCGGCTGCGGGCGCGGACATCGGCACGGATCGGGCTTGGCCGCAGCGGCGCCGGTCTGCCGGTGCGCGCCAATCTGGAATTCCAGTACGCCCACGCCCGGGCCCGCGATGCCGTGCACCGCGCGGTGGATTTCGAAAGGCTGGCGGCGGACCTCACGCCGCTGGAAACGATCACGCTCGACAGCGCCGCGCCCGACCGCGCCACCTACCTGCGCCGCCCCGATCTCGGGCGACGGCTGAGCGAGGCGTCCGAGGCAGCGCTGGCCACCGCCCTGCCCTGCGACGTGCTCTTCGTCGTGGCCGACGGCCTCTCGGCAGACGCGGTGCAGGCTCACGCGGCCCCTATGGTTCGCGCCACCCTGCCCCTGCTCGACGGGCTGGCGGAGGGCCCCGTCGTGCTGGCCCGGCAGGCGCGCGTGGCCATCGGCGACGTGATCGGCAACCGACTCGCCGCGAAACTTGTCGTGCTGCTGGTGGGCGAACGTCCCGGCCTGACGGTCGCGGATTCGCTCGGCGCCTACATCACCCACGCCCCGGAACCCGGCCGCCGCGACAGCGAACGCAACTGCATCTCCAATATCCATCCCGGTGGCGGCCAGAGCTACGAGGCCGCGGCCCGCAAGATCGCCTGGCTGACCCGGCAGGGGCTGGAACGGGGCGTCACGGGTATCGCGCTGAAGGACGATCTTCCGGCAACGCAAGCGCTGCCGGAGTAAATCGTCTTTTCCAGGCCATAACTCTCCCGACCCTGAAAACGACTATTCTCTCAAAACCGGAACCGACGGTATTTTTCTGGTCATTCGGGCCGAACCTGAAGCCAGCCAGACAACAAAATCGCCCCGCCGCATTTTGACAGCCAAAGACCTGTGTACCGGGCCCATTATCGGGCCCGATACTGATCATTCGAGGCTCCGACTAGCGGGCCTTTTGAAGTTCGACAACAACGGGGTTGGGGATCAGATCCATCATCGCACCGGTCCCGGCATCCACACCCGCGCCGATGATGCCCCCGACAAGGACATTGCCCGCCAGCGCCATACCGCCCGCGTCACCGGCCTTGTGGGTCACATGAACCTGCGCCGGGATATAGCCATCCTTGCTGAGAATCACGTCGAACTCGGACTTGCGAGGCACCTTGAAAGAACACGGCGTCGCCTCGCAGGTCATGCCGTTTGTCAGTTCTGCCTTCGCGCCGACAGAATTGGTCAGCTGCGCCTTCGCGCCGACAGGATCGGTTTCGACAACGAGGACATCCTTCGTGCCGCGTGTCACTGTCGCGCATCCGGATACCATGGAGGTCATCACGACCAAACACAGAAGAAATCGCAATTCGCGTACTCCACCATCAACAGGAGCCAAGAGATAACGAAATCCTTTGCAGGTTATTTATTCCAAAGCCACGCAATTCATATTCGCGGATCAATTGGATAGAGCTTTCGTGACAAAAGAGAAACATGGCCCCCGCAAAAAAAGAGGAGGTCTTCGAGGGGGTTCACAAAATAACGCTGACCGGCTGCCCTACCCTTCGGTCATGAACCGCCGCATCATCTGCGTTTCCTGACCGCGCATGAGCGCCCAGGCGGTTTCCATGTGCGCCTTCATGATCGCACGGGCCGCCCCGCCGTCGCCCTCGCGCAGGGCCATGACCAGCCGATGCTGGTAGTCTCGTCCGCGCTGCCAGAGCTCATGGTTCGGCGGCGCATAAAGCTCGCGGTAGACCGTCACGTCGGTCAGCAGCGTCACCATGAAGTCGATCACGAAGCCCAGCAGCGGGTTTTCCGCCTGCTCGGCCAGGATCGCGTGGAACCGAAGCGAGGCGACATGCTGCTCGCGCTCTTCCTCGAGGGTTTCCGAGGGGCGCTCATAGCTCAGGATGTTCGCCTCGAGCTGGGCCAGAACCTCTTCCGAAAGCCGCCCCGCGAGATCCGCGGCCAGCTCGGGCTCGAGCGCCAGCCGCAGCTTGTAGATGTCGCCGATGGTGAGGTTCTTGAAGTAGAAGTAGTTGCCCAGCAGCGCCTTGGCGCGCGCGCGGCTGACCTCGTGCACGAAGCTGCCGCCGCCCGGCCCGGTGCGTGTCTTGATGAGCCCCTGCGCCTCGAGGATGCGCATCGCCTCGCGGATCGTGCCCTTGGCCATGCCGAAGCGCTGGATCAGCTCGGCCTCGCCCGGCAGCCGGTCGCCCGCGCGCAACCCCTCCTCGACCACCCATGTCTTGATCGCCTCGGCCACCCGCGCCGGGCGGCTGAGACGCGGCTCAGGCTTCGATGGGGTGGTGACAGGCGGCAAACTGATCCTCTCCCATCCGGCGCAGCGCGGGATCTTCCCGGCGGCAGATGTCGGTGGCCTTGGGGCACCGCCCGGCAAAGGCGCAGCCCGGCGGCGGGTTGAGCGGGTCGGGTAGTTCCGTTCCCTTCTGCTCGGGCGCGGTCAGGGGCCGGCCGACGACCGGCGCACTTTCCGCCAGCAGCCGTGTATAGGGATGGCGCGGGGAATTGAAGATGGTCTTCGCGTTGCCGACCTCGACCACCGACCCGAAGTAGAGCACCACCACCCGGTCGCTCACCGCCTCGACCACGGCAAGGTCGTGGCTGATGAACAGATAGGTGAGGTCGAACTCCTCGCGAAGCCGCCCCAGTAGGTTCAGCACCTGCGCCTGCACCGAGACATCGAGCGCGGAGACCGGCTCGTCCAGCACGATGATCTCGGGCGCGGCGGCCAGCGCCCGGGCGATGCCGATCCGCTGCGCCTGCCCGCCCGAGAACTCGTGCGGGTAGCGGTCGAGGAAGGCGTGCCGCAGGTTCACACTGTCAAAGATCTCGGCAATGCGTTTGTCCCGTGCCTCGCGGTCCATCCCGTACAGCAGCCGCAGCGGCGCCTCCATGATCTGACGGATCGTCTTGCGCGGGTTGAGACTGCTGATCGGGTCCTGGAACACGTACTGGATCAGCCGGCCAAAGGCCGCAGGGTCGGCGTTGTCGAGCGCCTTGCCCGCGATCTCGATACGGCCCGTGGTGGGCTCCAGCAGGCCAACGAGCATGCGCGCCAGCGTGGACTTGCCGCAGCCGCTTTCGCCGACGATGCCCAGCGTCTCGCCCCGCTGCACCTCGACGGACATGGGCCGCACCGCGCGTACGCCCGGCGGCGCTGCGCCGAACAGCGGCTTCTTGAGCGCGAAGGTCTTGGAAAGGTCTTCCACCTTGAGGGCTACGGTCATCAGACGGCCTCCTCGGGGTAAAGGCAACGCACGGCGCGCGGCGGTGTGCCGTCGAGCGGGATCTCGCCCTGGGTGCAGGCCTCGCGCGCCTTGTGACAGCGGGGCGCAAAGGCACAGCCCGGCGGCAGGTCGTCGACCGAAGGCGGCAGGCCGGGAATGGCCGCAAGCTCGCGCTGACCGCCGCCCAGTTCCGGCACGCAGGCGATGAGGCGCCTGGTGTAGGGATGCGCGGGCGCCTCGAGCACCGCGCCCGTCGGCCCCTCCTCCACGATCCGCCCGGCGTACATGACCGCCACCCGGTCACAAAGCTGCGCCACCACGCCAAAGTCATGGGTGATGAAGATGATGGCAAGGCCCCGCTCGCGCCGCAGATCATCAAGCAGCGCGAGGATCTGCGCCTGCACCGTCACGTCGAGTGCCGTGGTGGGTTCGTCCGCGATGATCACGTCCGGGTCGTTGGCCAGCGCCATGGCGATGCCGACCCGCTGCCGCATCCCGCCCGACATCTCGTGCGGATAGTTCTTCAGCCGGCTTTCGGGGTTCGGGATACGCACCGCCCTGAGCAGCTCCAGCGACCGCTCCCGCGCCTCGCCATCGCTCACCCGGTGATGCGACTGGATCGCCTCGGCCAGCTGATCCTCCACCTTGTAGAGCGGGTGCAGCGTCGCCAGCGGATCCTGGAAGATATAGGCGACATTCTCGCCGCGCCGCTTGCGCATCGCGCGGTAGCCCGAGGACAGCAGATCCGTGCCCTCGTAGCGCACGGCACCGCAGGTGATCACCCCGGGGGGCGAGGCCACCAGCCCCATGACCGACAGCGCGGTCACCGACTTGCCCGACCCGCTCTCACCGATGATGCCCAGGCATTCGCCTTTCTTCACGTGCAGGTCCACGCCCCCCACGGCACGATAGACACGGGAGCCCACGTGGAACTGCGTCTCCAGCCCCTGCAGATCCAGCAGCCCCTTCTGCGCCGTCTCCGGCACCGGCCCCTTGCGGTCCACGCGGGTCATCGCCCGCGGACGGCTCAGCGCGCCGGACTTCAGCCGCGGATCAAGTGCATCGCGCACCCCGTCACCCAGCAGGTTGATGGACATCACGATCAGGAAGATCATGAGCCCCGGCACGACCGAGGTATGCGGCGCCGTGATCAGCGCCGCCCGCGCCTCGCCCAGCATGGACCCCAGATCCGCCACCGGCGGCTGCGAGCCGAGACCGAGGAACGACAGCCCCGCCGTCTCGAGGATCATCCAGCCCACGGTGGTGGACATGGCGATCACGATCACCGGCAGCACGTTGGGCAGGATCTCGGTCAGGATGATCCGCAGATGCCCCTTGCCCGAAAGCTTCGCCGCATCCACGAATTCGCGCGCGGCCAGACCCACGGTGATGCCGCGGATGTTGCGCCCGAAGAAGGGGATGTTCACCGCGGCCACGGCGATCAGCGCGTTCAGCAGACCGGGCCCGAGTGCGGCCACGATGGCCAGCGCCAGCAGGATGTAGGGAAAGGCCATCAGCATGTCGACGCCGCGCATGATGATGTTGTCCGTGCGCCCGCCGAAATACCCCGCCACGATCCCGATGGCCGAGCCGAAGACGGCGGCGATCACCGCCGCGGCAAAGCCCACCGCAAGGCTCAGCCGCGTGCCGTAGAGCAGCCGCGCCAGCAGGTCGCGGCCCAGGTGATCGGTGCCCAGCAGGTGGCCCGCCGCCACGAAGGGCCGCAGGAAACGCTGGCTCGTGTCGGTCACGTTGGGATCGGGCAGCGGCAGCAATGGCGTGACCAGCACCAGCAGCAGGATGGCGCCCAGGACCACGGCCCCCATGGCCGCCAGGCGGTTGCGGAACAGCAGCTTCAGGAAGGCGCTCATGTCTTGATCCTCGGGTCGAGCAGGCTCTGCGCCACGTCCACCGCGATGTTGAACAGCACGTAGCAGGCCGCGACGAAGACCACGCCCCCCTGCACCAGCAGGATGTCCCGCGTCAGGATCGCATCGACCAGCATCCGGCCCACGCCCGGCCACTGAAAGACGATCTCGATGTAGACCGCGCCCGACAGCACGAAGCCCGCCTGGATGCCCAGCACCGGGATGATCGACACCATGGCCACGCGCAGCGCGTGCCCCATGATCACCCGCCGCTCCGGCACGCCCTTGGCCCGCGCCGTGCGGATGTAGTCCTGCCGCAGCACCTCGAGCATGGCCGAACGCGACAGCCGCGCCACCACCCCCGTGGCCACCGCCGCCAACGCCAGCGCCGGCATCACCAGATGCCGCAGCAGGTCGGCCAGGTCACCGCCGCCGTAAATCGCGTACATCCCAGAGACCGGCAGCCAGCGCAGGTTCACCGCGAACAACAGGATCATCATCATGCCGAGGAAGAAGGCCGGGACCGAGATCCCGATCAGCACCACGAAGGTGATCAGCTTGTCGGCCAGCCCGTATTGCCGCGCGGCCGAAACCACGCCGGCCAGCACGCCCAGCACCGCGCACAGCACGAAACTCGTGCCCGCCAGGATCAGCGTCGCGTTGAACCGCTCCAGCACCTCGTCCAGCACGGGCCGATTGAGGCTGAAGGACCGCCCGAAATCCCCCGTCAGCATGTTGCCGAGCCAGATGAAATACCGCTGCACCAGCGGCTTGTTCAAACCGAGGTCGCGGTTGATCTTCTCCACGTTCTCGGGCGTGGCGTAGCTGCCCAGGATCGCGGTTGCCGGATCGCCCGGGATCATCGCCATGATCAAAAAGACGATCACCGTGATCCCCAGGAGCACCGGGATCGCCGAGACCAGTCGTTTCAGGATATAAGAGCCCATGCGCCGCCCTCCGCTCGAGGATCAAGTCATCCCGGGTGGGGCGGGGGAACCGCGCCCGCCCCTTCTTCTTGGCAGAAAT
>CAYNKL010000170.1:0-9412 GCA_964397775.1 uncultured Rhodobacterales bacterium
GCTGCGACATCATCACCGAGATGACGCTGTCGGGCGAGCTGGACAAGCTCTTCGAACAGAACGGCGTGGCCTACGACAAGGACGCCGCCGACAAGATCCGCGAAGCCAACGGTTGAAGCCAGGGCCCGAGCGATCGAAACTAGGGGCGCCTTCGGGCGCCCCTTTTTCGTGCGCGGTCATCTTTCCGGGGCGGAGGTCGTGGCACGCCGAATGTCCCGGGCCGGGACATTTTTGGACCCGAATGAAATCAATCGGTTATCGCTCCGGATTAACCGCCTCTTAGCAATGTCCCGCGCGAGGATACTTCCGGAGGTGCGGGCCCGGAGGGTGGCGCGGGGGGCTCTGCCCCCGCGACCCTTCGGGCCGCTCCCCCGGGATATTTCTGCCAAGAAGAAGCCCCCGGGGCTGTGCCTCAGCTGCCGGTGACGGCGCGGAGCTTGGCCATGGCCCGGTTCGTGTCCTCCTGGTAGGAGATCGGCTGCGTGAAGCGGCCGTCCCTGTCGAAGAGCAGCACGAAGGCCGAGTGGTCCATGGTGTAGCCGCCGTCCTCGAGCGGGCGCCGGGTCGCGAAGACGCGGAAGGCCGTGATGGCCTTGTCGATCTCCTCGCGCGGGCCGCTCACCCCCTGCACGCCGGGCGCCCAGGCAGTGTAGTCGTCCAGAAGCTCCAGCGTGTCCCGCTCCGGATCGACGGTGACGAAGTAGACGTCGAGCGGATCGCGCCCCTCGGCGGCGAGCGACTCCTGCCATTGGGAGATGTCGCCCAACGTGGTCGGGCAGACCTCGGGACAATGGGTGAAGCCGAAGAAGACGGCGGTGGGGCCGCCCCTGAGGCTCTCGCGGGTGAAGGTGCCGCCACTGGTGGTCTGCAGGGTGTAGTCGCCATAGCCGAGCTGGCCCGCGAGCTTTGCCTCGATCCGCGGCTGCAGTACGAAAAACCAGCCCGCCGCGAAAAGCGCGAGTGCCAGGCAGGCGCCGGCGAGCCAGCGATAGAGTTTTGATCCGGTCATGGTGCCCCCCTCAGTGGACGGTGTGATCGGCGGTGGGCGCCGTGGCGTCGCGGGCGCCGACCGGCAGGGTCAGCGTCACCTCGCCCGCCTGTTCGAAGGTGAGGGTGAGATCGACGCTGTCGCCCTCGGCCAGCGGGCCCGCGAGCTCCATGAACATCAGGTGGTAGCCGCCGGGGGCGAGCTGCACGGTGCCGCCGGCCGGCAGGGGCAGGCCGTCGGAGAGTTCGCGCATGCGCATGACATCGCCCTGCATGGCCATCTCGTGGATCTCGACCCGGGCCGCGGCGGGAGACCGGGCCGCGATCAGCGTATCGGCGGCCGCGCCGGAATTGGTGAGCGTCATGAAGCCGCCGGCCACCGGCTGGTTCGGCAGCGTGGCGCGGATGAAGGGCTCGGAGATCGCGATCTCGCCGACTGTGACCGGAGCCCCGGCGGAGGACGCGTGTTGGTCGTGGCCGCCGCCGGCGGCGACGGCGGTGACATGCGGCGCCGGGTTCGAGACGCCCGCCGCGCCGCTGGTGTCGGTCCAGTCGGCGCTGCCGTCGGCGCAGGTCTGACGGGCGGGGAAGTAGAGGACGCTGCCGGGCGTCACGTCAGTGCCCACGGTGCCGCGCACGGTGAACTCGTCGTACCAGTCGTCCCGGAGGTCTCCGCCGGACCAGATGACGGCGCGGACGCCCTCGGTCATCTCAGTGCCGTGGTTGAGGTAGGGCGTGGCATAGGCGCCGGTTTCCGTTGCGAGGTCCCAGCCCGCCTTGGGCATGGGCTTCACGGAATAGACGCCCTCGGGGATCTCCAGGCGCACGGTGTGGGTGGCCTGGCCATCGCAGCCATGGGGCACACGGAGGGTGAATTTTGAGGTGCCGCCGACGGGCACCTCGGCCTGGGCGAGCGTCGAATGGGCCGCCGCGGCGAGCGGCAGGAGCGCCGCGCCGAGGACAGCGGGCAGAAGCATCTTGGGGAACATGGTCGTCTCCGAAGGATCCGGATGCGGCTTTGCGCACCGGTCAGGAAAAAGGGCACCGATCGTCCGGGCCCGCGGGTCTGAAAACGGGGGTCAGGCCGCGCGGGGTGGCGCCCGTGAGGAGACGTGGGGATGCAGATGCTGCGGGCCGAGGACCAGATCGGCGCCAAGCACCGTGCAGGTGGCATGGCGAATCGCGTGGGTCCGGTCGGGGGTCGCGGGCCGTGCCGCGTCGGGGAGCTTGTGGCAGAAGGGGCAGCGGTGATCCGCGCCCGGATCACCGCAGAGGTCGGCCTCGGTCAGGCCGGTGGCGAAGCTCGTGGCGATGCGGTCGTTGGTGGCGCGGTCGGGCGCCATGTGAAAGGCCGACCACGCCGCGACCCAGGCCATCAGGATGGCGAGTGCCAGGATCGGCAGGAGGCGGAGGGACCGACGCGTCATGGCGCCCTTCTAGCGAGGTCCGGTGCGGGCGGGAAGACGTCCCCGCGTCGCAGGCGTCAGCCGCGGTTCTTGTCCTCGATTTCGCCGGCAAGCGCTTCGGCGCGGGCGGCGAGTTCGGCCAGCGCGTCCTTGAGGTCGGCGGGGATCACCGGCACCTCGATGCGCTCGGCCTCGGGGGGCGGTGCGCTGCGCAGGGCCTCGATCTCCTGCTGGGCTTCCTGCAGGCGCTGCTCGGCGCCGGCGAGGCGTTCCTCGAGGCCGGCTGTCTTGTCGGCGAGCATGAGCCCAGCCATGAGCAGCATCCGCGGCTCGGGCATGCGGCCGATCTGTTCGACGAGCACCTGCGCCTCGGTATCGAGAAGCTGCGCGGCGGAAATCAGGTAGGGTTCTTCGCCCTCTTGGCAGGCCACGTCGAAGGTGCGGCCACCGATGTGAATCTGGACCTCGGTCTGGCTCATCTGGCGTGCTCCTCTTCGGTGCCGGGCGTGTCGTCCGCCGTTGCATCCCCTGCCCCGGCACCGGCGGCCTCGGCCAGGATCGGCTCGATCGCTTCGAGAATGGCGCGGGTTTCGGCGGTCTCGACCGCGCGGGCGGCGTGCAGGGACTCCAATTCGGCCCGCAGCGCGGCGTCGACCAGTTCGGGATCGCCGAGGCCCTGTTCGTTGGCCTCGCGCAGGGCGGCGCAGGTCTGTTCGAGTTGTGTGTTGGCGGCGCGCAGGCGCTGCAGCTCGTCGTCGAGCTGGCCGAAGGTCTCGCGCTGGCCGGAGAGCTGATCCCGCAGGGAAGCGGTTTCGCGGATCTGGCGAGCCTTGAGACTGTGCAGGCGTTCCTCGAGCTGAGCGTAGGCGGTGCGTTCGTCCTCGAGCTCGGCCCGCAGGCTGGCGAGTTCCTCGGGGTCCGCGCCATCCTGCGGCGGCTGATGCTGCGCGGCGTCGGCCACGGCCTGTTCGAGAGTGGCGATTTCCTGCCGGAGCGCGGCGAGATCGCTCTCGGCCCGGGTGGCGCGCGCCTCGGCCTCGGACAGGGCCTTCGCGGCCTCGGCCCGGGTTTCGGATCGTGCGGCCTCGGCCTCGGTCCGGGCGGCGTCGAGCATGTCGGCGCCGCTGCCGATCCTGTCCAGGGCCCGCGCGATGCGTGCCTGCAACTCCTGCGTATCGCTCATCTACGAGCCCCCGCCCTTGTTCTTGTCCGTGTCACGTCCGGATCGCGCCGAATCGTCGGTGCCATCCGTGATAGCATCAGCGCGCGTAACAGTATCGCCCCTATCCATATTTCCCAAGGCCTTAGCGGCGCCCTTTCACGCGTCACGGCAAAATGGGCAAATGTACGCGGCTTGATCTTTGTTTGTTGGCTGCTATGCAGCCCCGGACCCATCCTTACGTACAGGACCAGCCAAGTGGATATCGAGGACCTTCGCAGCCGCCACCCCGATCACTGGATGCGCGCGACCGCACTACGGGCGCTGGCGCTCGACGCCGTGGCCAAGGCCAACTCCGGCCATTCCGGCATGCCGATCGGCATGGCCGATGTCGCCACGGTTCTCTATTCCAAGCATCTCAAGTTCGACGCTGCCAGGCCCGACTGGCATGACCGCGACCGGTTCATCCTGTCGGCGGGCCACGGCTCGATGCTGCTTTACGGGCTGCTCTATCTCTGCGGCGATCCCGAAATCACGCTCGACGAGATCAAGAACTTCCGCCAGATGGGCGGCCGGACAGCCGGTCACCCGGAGAACTTCCTCGCCACCGCGATCGAGACCACGACCGGCCCGCTGGGTCAGGGCATCGCCAACTCGGTCGGCTTCGCCATGGCCGAGGAGATGCTGCGGGCGCGCTTCGGCAAGAAGCTGGTGGATCACCACACCTATGTCATCGCCGGTGACGGCTGCCTGATGGAGGGCGTGAGCCACGAGGCCATCGGCCTTGCCGGGCGTTACGGCCTTGGCCGCCTGATCGCCTTCTGGGACAACAACGGCATCACCATCGACGGCAAGGTCGAGATTTCCGACCGGAGCGACCAGGTGAAGCGCTTCGAGGCCGCGGGCTGGCACGTGCAGGAGATCGACGGCCACGATCCCGAAGCCATCGACGCCGCCATCACTGCGGCCAAGGCGGTGACCGACAAGCCCTCGATGATCGCCTGCAAGACGCATATCGCGCTTGGCCACGCGGCGCAGGACACCTCGAAGGGTCACGGCGCGCTGACCGATGGCGACCAGAACACCGCGGCCAAGGCGCTCTGGGGCTGGACCGCGCCCGATTTCGAGATCCCCGCCGAGATCAAGGACTGGTGGGAAGGCGTCGGGAGCCGCGGCGGTGCCGCGCGCGGCGAGTGGGAGGCCCGCCTGTCGGAAGCCTCCGACAGCCGCCAGAAGGAATTCGCCCGCGTCATGGCCGGCGAGGCGCCGAAGAAGCTCTCCGCCACCATCAAGGCGCTGAAGAAGCAGGCGAGCGAAACGCTGCCCAAGGTCGCCACGCGCAAGGCGTCGGAAATGGTGCTCGAGGTGGTGAACCCGGTGATGCCCGAAACCGTGGGCGGCTCGGCCGACCTGACGGGGTCGAACAACACCAAGACCGCGGACCTCGGCGTCTTCGACACCGACAACCGCAAGGGCCGCTACGTCTACTGGGGCATCCGCGAACACGGCATGGCCGCCGCGATGAACGGCATCGCGCTACACGGCGGGCTGCGCCCCTATGGCGGCACCTTCATGTGCTTCACCGACTACGCGCGCCCGGCCATGCGCCTTGCCGCGCTGATGAAGGTCCCGACCGTCTTTGTCATGACCCATGACAGCATCGGCCTGGGCGAAGACGGCCCGACCCACCAGCCGGTCGAGCATCTGGCCATCAGCCGCGCGACACCCAACACGCTGGTCTTCCGCCCCGCCGACGTGGTGGAAACCGCCGAAGCCTGGGACATCGCGCTGCGCCAGACCGGCACGCCCACGGTGATGTCGCTGACCCGCCAGGGCCTGCCGACGCTGCGCAACAGCCACAAGACCGCGAACCTCTCGGAGAAAGGCGCCTACGTGCTGGCCGAGGCCGAGGGCAAGCGTCAGGCGATCATCATCGCCAGCGGGTCCGAGGTCGAGATCGCCATGAAGGCGCGCGAGGCGCTTCAGGCCGGCGGCATCGGCACACGCGTCGTGTCCATGCCCTGCATGGAGCTTTTCGCACAGCAGGACGAGGCCTACCGCAAGCGCGTCCTGCCCGGCGGTCCGGTCCGCGTGGCGGTCGAGGCCGGCGTGCGCATGGGCTGGGAGCGCTGGCTTCTGGGCGAGCGCGGCCGCGCCAACAAGGCGGCGTTCGTGGGCATGAACAGCTTCGGCGCCTCGGCCCCGGCGGAAGAGCTTTTCGAGCACTTCGGCATCACGTCCGACGCGGTGGCGACCCGCGTCCGCGATCTTCTGGTCGGCACCACGCCCTCCGAGTTCTGATCCTGACGGCCCGGGCGGATACGCCCGGGCCCTTTTTTCGAGAGCCGGGCCGCTCGACCCTCCGAAGCCCCACAACATGCCGGACGCGCGCCAGACCGCCCCGTCGCACCAGAGGTGCGCCGAATGTCATGTCGCCACGCTTTCGGCGTGACGGTCTGGCGCTTTTTCAATTGCAGGGCCACGTTCAGCGGTCTTTCGGAGTTGGCGACCATAAAGCGCCCATCTCCGAGCATGCAGCGCCACACCACGGTCCGGCGCTCACCCGGCTATCCTTCCGGGCCTCCGTTTCGGCAAGACACGCCCCCATACCGCTCACGATCCCGCCAGAGGGGCCGACATCCTCTCTCCTTGCCCTACGTTCTCCGGTGAACGCACAGAGGAGGACGACCGACATGAAACATGCCCTGACATCCTGCGCCCTGATCGCGCTTGCCGCGCCCGCTGCCGCCCAGACATTTGAGCGCGGGGAGCGCAACACCGATTTCCAGCCCGCCTTCAACGAACAGTTCCGCGCGCCGCTCATGGAAAGCGACGTGGCACTTGAAACCGAGGAATTGGTCGGCGGCCTTGTCCATCCCTGGGGGATCGACGTGCTGCCGGAGGACGGCGGCTATCTCGTGACCGAACGCCCGGGCCGGCTGCGCCACGTGGCCGAGGACGGCACGCTGTCCGACCCGATCGCGGGCCTCCCCGAGGTTCTGGCCGAGGAGCAGGGCGGCCTGCTCGACGTGAAGGTCGCCCCCGATTTCGCGGAAAGCCGCCGGATCTACATGACCTACGCCAAGCCGCTGGAGGACAACCTCTCGGCCACCGCCGCGGCCTATGCCACGCTCAGCGAGGACATGACCGAGCTGACCGATGTGACCGAGATCTTCGTGCAGGCGCCCGGCTCGACCGCGCCCATGCACTATGGGTCGCGCGTGGTCTTCGACGGCGCGGGTCATGTCTTCATCACGACGGGCGAACATTTCACGCAGGAGTACCGCGTCTTCGCGCAGGATCTGGACAAGACCTACGGCAAGGTGATCCGCCTGACGCTCGACGGCGAAGTGCCCGAGGACAATCCCTACGTGGACGACGAGGACGCCGTGGACAGCATCTGGTC
The DNA here is from genome assembly GCA_964397775.1 of uncultured Rhodobacterales bacterium. Classification (GTDB taxonomy): domain Bacteria; phylum Pseudomonadota; class Alphaproteobacteria; order Rhodobacterales; family Rhodobacteraceae; genus Allosediminivita. The sequence continues at coordinate 6,959 of CAYNKL010000170.1, forward strand.
CTACGGACACCGCAACGTGCAGGGCGCCACGATGATCGGCGACCAGCTCTGGACCATCGAGCACGGTCCGCAGGGCGGTGACGAGCTGAACCTCACCGAGGCCGGCGTGAACTACGGCTGGCCGGAGGTCTCTTACGGCGAGCAGTACGGCGGCGGCGCCATCGGATCCGGCCAGGCCTCGGCCGAGGGCATGGAAGAACCAGTCTACTTCTGGGACCCGGTGATCGCGCCGGGCGACATGACCGTCTACGAGGGCGAGATGTTCCCCGAGTGGGAGGGCGACCTGCTGATCGGCGCGCTGGTGCGCGGCGGGCTGGTGCGGCTCTCGCTCGAGGACGGCATGGTCACCGAAGAGGAATCTCTGGTGCGTGATCTCGGGCGCGTCCGTGACGTGACGGTGGATGACGATGGCAGTCTTCTGGCGATCACCGATTTCGAGAGCGGGCAGATCGTCCGGATCGCGCAGGCCCAGTCCGACGGCTGAGGCGTGGAGCGGCGGGGCACGCCCCGCCGTCTGACACCTACACCAGAGCTTGAGAGCGGCGCCCTAGTGCGCCGTTTTCTCTTCCTTCTTGCCGCCCGCGACGGCGCCCCAGAGCGGCATGAGGATCTTGGTGGCCACGGGGATCAGGGTCAGGCCCACAAGGATCCCGAGCACACCGTCGATCAGCGCCGTCACGATCCATTCCAGCGTCGCGTTTTCGCCCGCCACCGCGACGGCGGCGTGGTGGATCGTCTCTTCCGGCCAATGCCAGCCGATCTGCCCAACCGCATGCACGATGATCGACCCGCCGACCCAGAGCATGGCGGCGGTGCCCACGATGGTGAGCAGCTTCAGGAAATGCGGCATGACCTTCACGATGCCGCGCCCCAGGCGGCGGGTGAAACCGGTGCGGCCGTTCTCGGAAAGCCAGAGGCCCACGTCGTCCATCTTCACGATCACGCCCACGGCGCCGTAGACGAGGAAGGTGATGAAGACCCCCACCAGCGCCAGCGAGGCCGCGCGCACCAGCAGGCTGTCGGTTTCGATGGTGGAAAGCGCGATGGTCATGATCTCGGCCGAGAGGATGAAGTCGGTCTTGATCGCGCCCTTCACCTTCTTTTCCTCGATATGGCCGGGGTCCTTGACCTTGTGGGTGCCGTCGGGCCCGTGGTCGTCGTGGGGCCTGAGGGCATGGACCAGCTTCTCGGCCCCCTCGAAACAGAGGTAGCTGCCCCCCATGACCAGCAGGATCGGCATGAGCCAGGGCGCGAAGGCCGACATCAGAAGCGCCGCCGGCAGCAGCAGGATCAGCTTGTTGAAGAGCGAGCCCCGCGCGATGCGCCAGATGATCGGCAATTCGCGCGCGGGGGCGAGGCCCGCCACGTATTTCGGCGTCACGGCGGCATCGTCGATGAGCACCCCGGCGGTCTTGGAGCTGGCCTTGGCCGCGTGGGCCGTGATGTCGTCGACCGAGGCCGCCGCCAGCTTGGCGATGGCCGCCACGTCGTCGAGTAGTGCCAGAAGTCCGCTCATGCCCTGCCCCTTGCGCCTGTCGCCGTCACCCTATCCGAACCCCATGCCCGCGCAACCGTTCCCCCGGGGCGCGCGCGGGTTCGCTCAGTCTGCCCCGAGTTCGGTGCGCAGCCAGGCCAGCAGCGCGTCGGTTTCAGCGTGCCCGCCCCGGCGCGTGCCGCGAAAGACCGATATTTCCGTGGGGCGCGGGACGTCCTCTTTGCAGAGGCGCACCAGCTTGCCCTCCTCGATCAGCCCCGCGACCGTGCGTTCCCAGCCGAGCGCCACGCCCTGCCCGGCCACTGCCGCCTGCAGCACCAGCGGGAAGCTGTCGTAACCAACCGGGTCGAGCCCGCGCGGCACCGGAAGGCCGAGGGCGGCGAACCAGTCGGGCCAGTCCATCCAGTCCTGCGGCAGCACCCGGTGCGAGAGCAGCCGGTGCCGGGCCAGATCACCGGGCGCGAGCGGCAAGCTGGCTTCGGACACGAGGCCGGGTGCGGCCACGGGAAAGACCGCATCGGCGGCGGTGAAGGAGAGCCGCGCACTGCCCGAGGGCCGGCCCGTGGTCTGGATCGCCACGTCGAAGGGTTCGGGCGCTTCGGTGAGCGGCGCGAGCGCGCTGACCACGCGCACCTCGATCCCCGGGTGGCGCTCGTGGAAACGCGAAAGCCGCGGCATGAGCCAGTAGAAGGCCTCGCAAAGCTGGCAGTGCAGGACAAGGCCGCCGGGCTGGCGCGCGCCCCGCAGGCGGGCGGCCTCGGCAGCGATATCCGCGAGCGCGGCGCCCACGACACGCCCGAAGGCGCGCCCCTCCTCGGTCAGGAAGACCGCGCGATTGCGCCGCTCGAAAAGCCGCGTGCCGAGATCCGCCTCAAGCGCGGCCACCTGCTTGGTCACGGCCGTCTGGGTGAGGCCCAGCTCCGCCGCGGCAAGGGTAAAGCTCTCGTGCCGCGCGGCGG
>CAYNKL010000171.1:0-9214 GCA_964397775.1 uncultured Rhodobacterales bacterium
CAGCGCATCCCGGTCGAGATGGGGCGCGACATGGCGCGGGGCATCCCGGGGGCCGAGTTCGTGCCGCTCGACAGCCGCAACCACGTTCTGGTCGACTACGAGCCTGCCTGGCAGGTCTGTCTTCAGACCGTTGCCGATTTCCTGGCCGAGCACCGCATCTGAGGCCACTATCCCAAGGGCCGTGTCGGCCAGGAGCCGCTCATGCCGTTGGGCGGCCCGTGCCCCTGTTGCGGTTTCGTGGTTTCTGACCCTTCGGACTTTTGGTTTGGAGCGGAGGCGGGACCTTGGACTTGATTACCGGGATCGTGATCGGCGCACTTGTCGTCTGGGTGCGCGGGATCGTGGTGCGGGGGCAGGCGCGGCAGCGCGCGCGCCAGTGGGACACGAGCGATCCGGGCAACCAGTTGCGGTTCCTGGAGGATGCCGAGCTCTACCCGCGCAAGCCGATCAACAAGGAAGCCTTCCGGACGGTCTTTTCGGTTGCCGAGCGGACGCTTTCGTCGCTGCCCGGCAAGACGCGGTATCGGCTGCTGGCCGAGGTCGCGATGGGCAGCTTCGTGGGGACCTCGGGCGGGATCGGCTCGCAGAAGGCGCAGGACCGGGCCTTTGCCTCGTTCAACAGCAAGCGGGTGGATTTCCTTGTCATCGACGCCTTTGGCGAGCCGCGGCTGGTGATCGAGTACCAGGGGAGCGGCCATTACCAGAACGACGCGGTGGAGCGCGACGCGGTGAAGCGGCTGGCCCTCAAGCAGGCCGGCATTCCGCTGCTGGAGATCCACGAAGGGGCCACGCCCGCCGAGGTGGCCAACAAGGTTCGCTATTGGCTGGGGGAGAGCCGCGGCGGGTGAGGTGTGTTCGGCGCTTTTGCAATTGCAGGGCAGCGCTCGCAGGTCATGCGGATTTGGCTGGGATAAAGCGCCTACCTCGCAGGTCGCGGCGCCACACCACGGTCCGGCGCGCGCCCGGCTCCCGGTCAGGATACCTGCGGCACCGCCTCCAACGCCGCTTTCCAGCCTTCGGCGTAGCGGCGCAGGGCCTCGGGGTCCCGCGGGTCGGCGCGGGTGCCGGGCGTTTCGCGGTGGTCGGGCACGAAAAGCAGCGCGCTGCCGATCGAGGTGCCGGTGGCCGAGGTGGACGACTCCACACCACCGGGGCGCAGGGCCGCGAGCATCTGCAGGAAGTCCGGATTGCGGCCGAAGGGGCCTTCGACGATCACCGGGCCTTCGGCGCCGATGAGGTTCAGGCAGGTGTCGGTCATCAGTGCCAGATACCAAGACAGCGCGACCATGCGCTGGCCCTCGGTCCGCGGTTCGGAGGTGAAGCCGCCGGGGCGGCCGGGGAAGGGGCCCGAGTTCCGCTCGATGGCGGGCAGCAGGTAGAGCCCGTCGAGCACCGCCCGGCGGTCGGCCTCGGTCGGCGTGACCTCGCGGCCCTCGCGGATCAGCTCGTATTCGCGCCCGCCCATGAAGCGCGAGGAGGGCACCGGGGCGCCTTGGGCGTTCACGTTGACCAGCGTGTCGCGCTTGGGGTCGAGCGTGACCGACGCGCCGCCGACCGCCATGCAGACCACCCATGTGCCCGTAGAGACCACCGAGAAGGGCGCGGGGCGCCCGGCGAGGTGGGGGTAGAGCGAGGCGTTGCTGTCGTGGATGCCGCAGGCGACGGGCGTGTCAGGCAAAAGGCCCGTGCGCGCCGCGATATCCGGGTGAACCGTGCCGAGGATGTCGGAGGAATGGCGGGCCGGGGCGAGCTTGTCGGCAAGGCCGAGCTTTTCGACCAGCGAAGAGGGTTTACCCGTCCAGGGGTTCCACAGGTCCGTGTGGCAGCCGAGCGAGGTCACGTCGCTCGCCCAATTGCCGGTGAGCCGGTAGCCCCAGTACTGCGGGTAGGTCACCACTTGGGCGGTGCGGTCGCGCAGGTCAGGGTCGACCTCGAGCATCCAGTGCAGCTGCGCGCCGAGGTTGAGGCCCATGGGTAGGCGCGGGGAGCCGGTTTCCGAGAAGGGCGGGCGCAGGGCGTCGTAGGCATCGGCCATGTCGTCGGGGCCGGTGTGTTCGTAGTCGAGCATGGGGGCCGCCAGCGCGCCCTCCGCGTCCAGCAGCACCGCAGAGGCGCCGTGCGTGGTGACGGAGATGGCGTCGATGCCGTGGTCGGCCTGCATGTGGGTGAGCGCGCCCAGCAGGAAATCCCAGTGGCCGTCGAGGTCGAAATGCGGCCAGGGCGGGCCGGGGCGCACCGTGTTGGGGCGCGTCTCGACGGCGATTTCCTCCATCCGCGCGGTGTCGACCAGCGCCAGCTTGGCGTTGGTCTTGCCGATGTCGATGACGGCGATGTGGCGAGGCGTCGTCATGGCAGGTGGAAGACCGTTTCCAGGGCGCGCTCGTAGGGCGAGGCGTCGGGCATCGTGACCATGATGTCGGCCATGTGGTCCCACCAGCGTTTCATCACGGGTTGGCCGGGCAGGTCGGCCATGGTGTGACCCTCGGCGCGCCAGAGCACGGCGAAGAGGGTCGAGGTCTCTCGATCCAGATGGATGGAATAGTCGCTGACGCCCGCCTCGTGCAGGAGGGTGACGAGTTCTGGCCAGATCTCGTCGTGGCGGCGCTGGTACTCGGCCTCCTGCCCGGGGATCAGCTTCATGAGGAAGGCGTGTTTCCGGCTCATCAGACGCGTCCCGTGCGGATGAGGGTGAAGAGGCGGGGCAGGGCGATGACGGCGATCAGCAGCCCGCCGATGAAGATCGACATGACGATGCCGGGCACGTTGAGCAGGCCGAGGCCGAAGGTCACCATGCCCATGATGAGGGCGGCGATGACCACGCCGAGGATGCTGCCCGCGCCGCCGAGGATCGACACGCCGCCCAGGACCACCATGGTGACCACCTCAAGCTCCCACGCGAAGGCGATGGAGGGGCGGGTGGAGCCCAGCCGCGAGGTCAGGCAGATGGCGGCGATGCCGGACATGAGGCCGGTGAGCAGGAAGAGGATCATCTTCACGCGCTGCACCCGGATGCCCGAGAAGGTGGCCGCCGTGGGGTTGTTGCCGATGGCATAGACCTGCCGGCCGAAGTTGGTGGCGTGCAGGACCACGCCGTAGATCAGGGCGAAGACGAGGAAGAGCGTCAGTTCGAAGGAGATCACCCAGAAGACGTAGCCGCGCCCGAAGAAGGCGAAGTCGCTCGGGTAGCCGTTGAAGGCCTGGTCGCCGAGGATGACGTAGCTGAGCCCGCGAAAGAGGCTCATGGTGCCGATGGTCACGACGATGGAGGGCAGGCCGAGGCGGGTCACCAGCGCGCCGTTGAAGGCGCCGCAGATCAGCCCCACGGCGAGGCCGATGGCCACCAGTCCCGGCGTGCCGACGCCGAATTGCAGCGCCCAGCCCATGGCGGTGGAGGCCAGCGCGATGATGCCGGCGACGCTCAGGTCGATCTCGCCCGAGATGATGAGCAGCGCCATGGCGAAGGCGATCATCGCCTTCTCGGTGAAGTTGAAGGTCGCGTCGGAGAGGTTCCAGTGGTCGAGGAAGTAGGGGCTGGCCTGGGTGTTGGCGATGAAGATCAGCACCGCGATGGCGGTGAGCAGCAGTTCCCAGCTGCGCAGCACGCGCGTGCCCCGGTTCGACAGCCGGTCGGGGAGGTGGCGCGGGCGGGTCCCTTCGGCAAGGCTCATGACGTTGCCTCCGCTTTCTTGAGGATGATGCGGCCCTTGCCGTGCTCGGAACGGGCGTTGAAGGCGACGGCGATGATGATCGCGGCCCCCGAGATGGCGAGCTGCCAGAAGGGCGAGATGCCGACCACGGGAAGCGCGTTCTTGATCGTGCCGAGGAAGAGCGCGCCCAGCACGGCGCCGGTCACGGTGCCGAGGCCGCCGGCGATGGAGATGCCGCCGATCACGCAGGCCGCGACCACGTCGAGTTCGAACCCGCCGGCCACGTCGGTGTAGGCCACCGCGTAGCGCGAGACCCAGAGATAGCCGCAGAGACCCGCAAGGCCGCCGGCGATGACGAAGGCCCAGAAGCGCGTCCGACCCACGTTGATGCCGGTGTAGACGGCGGCCGAGGGGTTGCCGCCCACGGCGTAGAAGGCACGGCCGAGCGCGGTGCGGTTCACGCCGACGGCGAAGGCCGCGATGACGGCGATGGCGATCCAGCTGAGCACCGGGAGGGTCAGGATCTCGAACCTCGGAATGGCCTTGTAGGTTTCGCTCATCTCGTGGCTGTTGACCCACTGGCCGCCCGAGACGACGAAGATGATGCCGCGGTAGATGGTGAGCGTGCCAAGCGTGACCACGATCGGCGGGATGTCGAGCTTCCACACCAGCAGGCCGTTGAAGGCCCCCATGAGCAGGCCGAGCGCCACGGCGATGGCGATGAGCGCCACCACGGGCACGCCGGGCATGGCGCTGTTGATCATGGCGGTGACCATGCCGGTGAGCGCCAGGTTCGAGGCGAGCGACAGGTCGATGCAGCGGGTGAGGATCACCAGCGTCTGGCCGAGGGCCAGCATGATGAGAATGGACGTGTCGTTGAACACACCGGCGAGGTTGCCGGGTGCTGCGAAGCCGGTGAAGCGGCTTTCCACGACGAGGATCAGGAGGATCAGCGCGCCGGCGAGGATCGCCTCGCGCGATTTCAGGGCCTGGGAAATCATGCGGCACTCTCCTCGTAGCCGGCGGCGGCGCGCACCAGCGCTTCGGGGGTCAGCCCTGCGCCGTCGAAGCGCGCGGCGATGAGCCCGTCACGCATGACGATGACGCGGTCGGACATGCCGAGGATCTCGGGGATCTCGGAGCTGACCATGATGACAGACAGGCCTTCGGCGGCGAGTTCGGCCATGAACTCGTGCACGGCGGCCTTGGATCCCACGTCGATGCCCTTGGTGGGCTCGTCGAGGATGATGACCTTGGGTTTCGTGGCCAGCCACTTGGCGATGACCACCTTCTGCTGGTTGCCGCCCGAGAGGTTGCCGACGTTCTGGTCGAGCGAGGCGGCGCGCAGGTCGAGCCGTTCGGTGTATTTCCGCGCGAGCGCGAATTCCTCGGCCATGCGGACGAAGCCGCGGTTCGAGGTCTGGGCGAGCGAGGGCAGGGTGACGTTCTGGAAGATCGGCATGGCGGTGATGGCGCCTTGCCTGCCGCGGTCCTCTGGGACGTAGACGATGCCCTTTGCGATAGCTTCGGCGGGCGAGCGGATGGTGATCTCCTGCCCGTCGATGGTGACGGTGCCGCCCGAGGGTTTGGTGACGCCGAAGAGCGCCTGCATGAACTCGGACCGCCCCGCGCCGACGAGGCCGTAGAAGCCCAGGATCTCGCCCCGGCGGAGGTCGAAGGAGATGTCGTCGAATTCGGTGGGGTGGCTGTAGCCCTTGACCGACAAGACCTCTTCGCCGGGGGCTTGGGCGCGTTTGGGGAAGATGGCGTCCATGGAACGGCCGACCATCTTTTCGACGAGCTGGTCCTCGGTCACCTCGGCGATGAGGCCGGCATCGACCATCTCGCCGTCGCGGAAGACGGTGTAGCGGTCGGCGATGCGGAAGATCTCGTCGAACTTGTGGCTGATGAAGAGGATCGCCTTGCCCTCGGACTTCAGGCGCTCGACGAGGTCGTAGAGCTCCTCGATCTCGGCCTGGCTGAGGGCGGCGGTGGGTTCGTCCATGACGACGACGCGGGCGTCGACGCTGAGCGCGCGGGCGATGGCGACGAGGTGCTTGGAGGCGATGCCGAGCTCGCGCAAGGGCGTACGCGGGTCGATCCGTGCGCCGATCCGGTCGAGGATGGCGCGCGCATCGGCGCGCATCCTGGCCCAGTCGACAAGGCCGAAGCGGCCGCGCGGGGCATGGCCGAGGTAGATGTTCTCGGCCACGGAGAGTTCGTCGAAGAGGACGGTTTCCTGGTGGATGGCGGTGATGCCCGCGTCGGAGGCGTCGGTCGCGGTCAGGAAGCGGGCGGGCTGTTCGTCCACGAGGATCTGACCCTCGTTGGGGAGGTAGATGCCGGTGAGGATCTTCACGAGGGTGGACTTGCCGGCGCCGTTCTCGCCGACAAGGGCGGTGACCTGTCCGGGGTAGAGCGCGAGTTCCACGCCCGAGAGCGCCGTCACGCCCGGGAATGTCTTGGTGATGCCGCTGAGGCGGAGCACGGGCTCCGCGCTCGTGAGGGTTTCGATATCTGTCATGCGGTTCATCTGGTCCTCCGTCTTGCAGGGAGGGGCCCGGCGGTCAGTGCCGGGCCCCGGGTCACGGAGCGACGATCAGAAGATGTCCTTGAACTCGTCGATGTTCGACGCGTCGTAGGTGAAAGGCTCGCTCATGGCGGCCTGGTTGTCGTCGTCGAGGGTCGCGGTGCCCATGCGGCCCATGGAGATCTCGGCGCCCGGCTCGGCCTCGGCCTGATCGGTGGCGAGGTTGTAGGCGAGCATGGCGGTGGCATAGCCGAGGTCGACCGGGTTCCAGATCGCGAAGGACTTCGATGCGCCGGATTCGACGGCACCGGCCATTTCGGACGGCAGGCCGAGACCGGTCACGTTGACCTCGCCCACCTTGCCGGCGTCCTGCACCGCCTGCGCGGCGGCCACGATGCCCACCGAGGTCGGCGCGATGATCGCGTCGAGGTCGGGGTAGGTCTGAAGCAGGCCCTGGGTTTCGCGGTAGGACTTGTCGGCGAGGTCGTCGCCGTAGACCGTCGCGACCAGTTCGATGTCGGGGTATTCCGGCATCACTTCCTTCATCTCGGCGATCCAGGTGTTCTGGTTGGTCGAGGTGGAGGTGGCCGAGAGCACCGCGACCTTGCCGCCCTCGGGCAGCTGGTCGGCGGCAAGCTTGATGATCGTCTTGCCGATCAGCTCGTCAGACGAGGGGGCGAGGTGCATCTCGCGGCCCTCGGGGGCGACGCCGCTGTCCCAGGAGATCACGGTGATGCCGCGCTGCATGGCCTTCTGAAGGGCGGGGACCACGGCGTCGGGGTCGTTGGCCGAGATCGCGATGGCGTCGACGCGCTGGGCGATGAGGCTGTTGATGACCTCGATCTGGCCCTCGGCTGTGGTGCTGGTGGGGCCGGTGTAGATGATCTCGGCGTTGCCGACTTCCTCGGCCGCTTCCTCGGCGCCGCGTGCGGCCGCCTCGAAGAAGCCGTTGCCGAGCGACTTGGCGACCAGCGCGATGCGCACGGTGTCCTGTGCGAGCGCGGTGCTGCCCATGAGGCTGGCCGCCATGCCGGCGGCGAGGCCTGTTGCGATTGCGAAACGTCTGGTGAAGCTCATGATATCCTCCCTTTGAGCCTTGTGATCTATCCCGCCGCCGGCGATGCCTCCTCAGCCTTGCCGGGGCTCGCGACGATCAGTTCGAGGCCGTGGGCCTCGATCATCGCGGCGTCCTTGTCCTCGATCCCGTCGTCGGTGATCAGGGTGTGGATCCGTTCCAGCGGGCAGAGCACCAGGCTGGAGCGGTTGCGGAACTTGGTGCTGTCGACCATCAGGACGACCTCGTCGGCCTGATTGATCAGCTTGGTCTCGGCTTGGATGATGAGCGGATCCTGCTCCATCACGCCGAGCTTGCTGATGCCCGAGGCGCCGAGGAACATGCGGCGCGCCGCGAAGTTGCGGGTGCCGTCGTTGTCGAAGGGTGAGAGCACGATGTTCTGTTCGCGATAGATGGTGCCGCCCGAGAGCATCACCGTGTTCTTCGACTGCTTGAGCAGGTGCTCGGCGATCGGGAAGGAGTTGGTGAAGACCAGGCAGCGCCGGTTGGCGAGCGGGTGGACCATCTGGAAGGTGGTGGTGCCGCCGTTGATGATGATCGGGTCGCCGTCCTCGCAAAGCTCGACCGCAGCCTGGGCGATGGCGCGCTTCTGCGCGATCTGGCGGGTGGCGTTCATCTCGAACGGGCGGCCCGACAGCCCGACGAACTGCGGCGGCGCGAGGCTTTCGACCCCGCCGCGCACCCGGCGGACCTTCTTCTTCATGTGCAGGGTGGCGATGTCGCGGCGCACCGTCGCCTCGGAGGCGTCGGTGAGCTCGACAAGTTCGGCCACGGTCACCACCGGCCGCGCCTGGACGGCGGACAGGATAACTCTGTGGCGTTCGCTCTCGATCATGTTGGTCCTCCCGGTTGTCGCGAGATTTTCGCTGAATCCGCGCAATGTCAATCATAAATCGTCATACTTAATCGTTTCTGCGGCGCAGAATGATTGAACATGATCGAAAACGATTGACAATTTCGGGCGCCACAGCGAGCTTGCGCGCAAGCCAAGCGAATTTGCCTTGCGGGAGGACACCATGCTCAAGGACATCAGCAGTCGGATCGCCGACACGTGGGATGACGGCGCAGCCTCGGGGATGAGCGAGCCGGAAAAGCTGCTCTATCGCTCGAACCTTCTGGGATCGGACATGCGCGTGACCAACTACGGCGGCGGCAATACCTCTGCCAAGGTGATGATGCCCGACCCGCTGACCGGCGAAGATGTCGAGGTGCTGTGGGTCAAGGGCTCGGGCGGCGACATCGGCTCGATCAAGATGGACGGCTTCTCGACGCTCTACATGGACAAGTTGCGGGCGCTGAAGGACAAGTATCGCGGCGTCGCGTTCGAGGACGAGATGGTCGGCTACCTGCCGCACTGCACGTTCAACCTGAACCCGCGCGCGGCCAGCATCGACACGCCGCTGCACGCCTATGTCCCGAAGAAGCACGTGGACCACGTGCACCCGGATTCGGTCATCGCCATCGCGGCGTCGGTGAATTCCAAGGAACTGACGCAGGAGATCTACGGCGACGAGATCGGCTGGCTGCCGTGGAAGAAGCCGGGCTACGAGCTGGGCCTGTGGCTGGAGGATTTCTGCAAGAAGAACCCCGACGCGAAGGGCGTCGTGCTGGAAAGCCACGGGCTGTTCACCTGGGCGGACGACGCCAAGGACTGCTACGAGCTGACGCTGCGGATCATCAACCGCGCCATCGAGTGGTTCGAGGACAAGACCGAGGGCGTCGCGGCCTTTGGCGGTGAGGCGCATCCGACCCTGCCCGAGGACGAGCGCCGCCGCGTGGCCGCGGCGCTGATGCCGGCGATCCGGGGCATGATCTCGGAAGGCAGCCACAAGGTCGGCCATTTCGACGACCAGGACGCGGTGCTGCAGTTCGTGGGCGCCAAGGACATGCCGCGCCTCGCGGCGCTGGGCACCTCCTGCCCGGACCACTTCCTGCGCACCAAGATCCGCCCGCTGGTGGTGG
>CAYNKL010000172.1:0-9201 GCA_964397775.1 uncultured Rhodobacterales bacterium
TCCACGCGGATGACCGTGGCGGTCTTTCCCGGGTCGGCCAGCCAGTCCTGCCAGAGCTCCGCGACCTCCAGCGGCAGGCGCAGCATGATCCAGCTCGCCGCCTCCGCGCCCGCCTCGGCGCCGGCCTCGAGGATCTTCTCCAGCTCCGGATCGGTCAGCGCCGGCACCATGGGCGAGGCCATGATGCGCACCGGCACACCGGCCTCGTTCAGCCGTCGGATCGTGGCGAGCCGCCGCGCCGGGCTGGGTGCCCGGGGCTCCATCCGGCGCGAGATCGCGGGATCGAGCGTGGTCACCGAAATGCCCACCCGCGCCAGCCCCTGCGCCGCCATCTCGGCAAGGATATCCGTATCCCGCTCGATCAGCGTCCCCTTGGTCACGATCGCCACGGGATGCCGGAAGTCCCGCAGCACCTCGAGACAGGCGCGCATGATCCCGCGCTGCTTCTCGACCGGCTGGTAGGGGTCGGTGTTGGTCCCGATCGCCAGGGGCGCCACCTTGTAGCGCGGCTTGCGCAACTCCTCTGCCAGGACCTCCGGCAGCGTCGGGCGGGCCACCAGCCGCGTCTCGAAATCCAGCCCCGGCGAGAGCCCCAGCCAGGCATGGCTCGGCCGCGCGAAGCAGTAGATGCAGCCGTGCTCGCAACCCCGGTAGGGGTTGATCGAACGATCGAAGGGCAGGTCCGGCGAAGACTGGTAGGTGATGGCGGTGCGCGGCCGTTCCTCCGTCACCAGCGTGCGCAGGACCGAGGGCTCCTCGGGGATGTCCCAGCCGTCTCCCTCGTCGACGCGCGAGAACCGCTCGTAGCGGCCCGAATCGCGGCTGCCCGCCCCGCGACCGGGGCGCAGGTCTGGGTCCAAGGGGCGATCCGGCTGCGACATTCCATCAAATTAGAACGTAAACGGAACATTCACAACCGTCCCGCAGACTGCCTCCTGCAGGTCGGAACAGCCGGTGCGGGTGTCGCAATCGGCCAAGTCCCCGCACCCCGGGGGCCTAAAGACTAGGCGTCAAGAACGGCGCGCGACGCGCGCCAGCGAAAGGAAAACGCGCATGTCCGACGAAGAAGAAGACATCATCCTCTCCGAGCTCGACGACGAGGAACTTGTCCAGCAGATGCATGACGACCTCTACGACGGTCTCAAGGAAGAGATCGAGGAAGCCGTCAACATCCTGCTCGAGCGTGGCTGGGAACCCTACCGCGTCCTGACGGAGGCGCTTGTGGGCGGCATGACCATCGTGGGCCAGGACTTCCGCGACGGCATCCTCTTCGTCCCCGAGGTGCTGCTCGCCGCCAACGCGATGAAAGCCGGTATGGCCATCCTCAAGCCGCTGCTCGCCGAAACCGGCGCCCCCAAGATGGGCAAGATGGTGATCGGGACTGTCAAGGGCGACATCCACGATATCGGCAAGAACCTCGTCTCCATGATGATGGAAGGCGCGGGTTTCGAGGTGGTCGATCTGGGCATCAACAACCCGGTCGAGGACTACATCGAGGCCATCCAGAAGGAAGAGGCCGACATCCTCGGCATGTCCGCGCTGCTGACGACCACCATGCCCTACATGAAGGTGGTGATCGACACGATGAAGGAGCAGGGCATCCGCGACGACTACATCATCCTCGTCGGCGGCGCCCCCCTGAACGAGGAATTCGGCAAGGCCATCGGCGCCGATGCCTACTGCCGCGATGCGGCCGTGGCCGTCGAAACCGCCAAGACCTTCATCACCCGCCGCCACAACCAGGCTGCGGCCGGCTGAAGACCGCTGTCGAAGGGCCCGGCTTTCACGGAAACGTTTCCTGAAACGACTGGGCCCTTTTCAAGGTGCGGGATCTGACACATATTGATCCTGAAAGGGAGCCGGACATGCCTGTCACGTCATTCGCACTTCTCGTTCTTCTGGTCATCGCGCTCGGCGCACTGACCGTCTTCGCGTTGAGCGCCTGGGGCCTGACCACCGTCCTTCCGATCGTGATCGCCGTGGTTCTCATCGCCCGCTGGGCCTTGGCCCACGTGCCCTATGACGACAGCCACCCCTGATCCCGACACCCTGACAGACAGCGGGCTCGCCCCCGAGGGCGACGGACGCTTGTTGATCATCGCCTGCGGGGCCTTGGCGCGCGAGATCCTCGACCTGCGCGACTGCAACGGCTGGGATCACATGGATCTCGCCTGCCTGCCCGCGATCCTGCACAACACCCCCGACCGCATTCCAGACGCTGTACGCAGCGCGGTCACCCGGCACCGCGGCCGCTACGACCGCATCTACCTCGCCTACGCGGACTGCGGCACCGGCGGGGCCCTCGACCGGCTCTGCGAGGAACTCGGTATCGAGATGATCCGCGGCCCGCATTGCTATGCCTTCTTCGACGGGATCGACCGTTTCGCCGCCCGCGACGAGATGACCGCCTTCTATCTTACCGACTTCCTGGTCCGGCAATTCGACGCCTTCGTCTGGCGCCCCCTCGGGCTCGACCGCCACCCGGAGCTGCGCGACATGTACTTCGGCAACTACGAGAAACTGGTCTACCTGTCCCAGAACGAAGATCCGGATCTCGTCGCCCGCGCCCGCACGCAGGCGGACCGCCTTGGCCTCGCCTTCGAGCATCGCCCCACCGGCTACGGCGACCTCGCGACGACGCTCGACACCTGGGCCGGATGACGCGCCGCGCCCGAGGCTTCTTCTTGGCAGAAATATCCCGGGGGTGAACCGGCCACAGGCCGGGAGGGGGCAGAGCCCCCTTCTATTCGGCCGCTTCGAGCACAGCCGAAACCGGAACGAGCCTGACCGACCTCGCCCGATCCTGCAGCCCCCAGAGCACCAGCGCCGAGACCGTATCGGCGCTCAGGCGGCCAAGCATCGCGACTGGGCCGCCCTCTTGCGCCCGCGATGCCCCCTGGTCGAGCAGGCGGCGCATGGTGGCGGGGTCCTGCCCGGCTCCGTCGAAATCCCGGAATAGCGCGACCGAGGGCACGCCCGCGCGCGCCGCAAGCTGCTGGGCCGTATCCAGCCCCTTGGGCAGCATGAGCAGACCATGACCGGTTTCCCCCAGCGCCACCGTCACCTCGTCCGAGATCGCCCGGCGTGCCTGCAGCCCGAGGTCGGGGTCCTCCAGCACGCCGACGGCCTCCGGCACGCGGTCGAGCGAGCTCTGCAGCCGTGCCGCGACCTCCTCTGGCTCCGCACCTTCCGGAACGCCCGCCATGGTAAGAACCTCGTGCCCGAGCGCCCTGTAGGCGCGTGCCGCCGCCTCGGGGTCGGGGTGGTCGGGCGAAATCGCAAAGCTGACCGGGAATGGAAAGGCGCCCAGTGCATCCGGGCCGAGGGGACCGCTGCCGTCATCGATCAGCACCACCGCCATCAGAGGCGCCCCATCGGCAACCTCAACGGCCGCCGCATTCTCCCGGACCGGATCCGGCGCCACATCGGCAAAGGCTACGTTTTCGTCTGACGCGAGGTCCGTATCCGGGCGGGCCTCCACCGAGGGTACATCTTCATCAGGCGTCGGAGCGGAAGCGCTCTCATCCGTCACCGGTGCATCACCCTCCTCGGGGGCGCCCGGCTGCTCCGGGGCATCCGTCCCGGCAGCAGGCGCTTCCTCCACGGACGGGGCTTGCGGGGCTGTCTCGACCTCCGGCGCTTCCGCCGCCTCGGGGGCCTCCGCCGGTTCCGGCGCCGGGGCTGGCACCGTTTCGGCCGCGGGCATTTCTTCTGTCTCCGGGGTCTCGGTCGCCTCGGGCGCATCCGCCCCCCCGGCCCCGTCATCCGCCAGCGGCACCGCGGGCGCGCGCTCCTCGGCCGCGGGAGCCGCAGGCGCCTGCGGCTCTTCGGCGATCGAAGGTGCCGCGGCGGTCTCCGGCCCGGAGGAGGCAGGCTCGGCAGGGGCCGTCTCGGGGGAGGCGCTTCCGGGCGCTTCCGGCCGCGCAGCAGCCTCGGGCGCCACCGCCTCGGCCTCCTCGGACAGGCGTTTCGGCGCCGTGTCGCCGCCTTCGGGCAGCGGAGGACCGTCCGGCGCCGCGCCCACCACGACATCGGGGGCCGGCTCCAGCGGAGGCCCGGTCAACAGCGAGAGCGCAACCGCCCCCACGCCCGCGACGGCCGCACCGCAAATCACACCTGCCAGAACTCCGCGCGCCATGTTCCTAAGCTCCCCCTGCGCCGATCGCGCGTCCGGCCCGCCCCTTGACGTTGGCCGGACGCCCTGCGCATTTATATTCCGAGGCGCGCCAGCGCCGCCACCCCCGAAGGCCGGAATTCCATGCTTCTGCTTATAGATAACTACGACAGCTTCACCTACAATCTCGTCCACTACCTGGGCGAACTCGGTGCGGATGTCGGCGTCTGGCGCAACGACGCGCTGAACGTGCAGGAAGCCATGGCGCTCAATCCGTCGGGGATCGTGCTCAGCCCCGGCCCCTGCGACCCCGATCGCGCGGGCATCTGCCTCGCCCTGACCGAGGCGGCGGCAGAGACGGGCACCCCCCTGCTCGGCGTCTGCCTCGGCCACCAGACCATCGGCCAGGCCTTCGGCGGCACAGTCGTGCGACACGGCGAAATCGTGCATGGCAAGATGGGCTTGGTGCGGCACACCGGCACCGGGCTTTTCGCGGGCCTGCCCTCGCCCTTCGAAGCGACGCGCTATCACTCGCTCGTCGTGCAGCGCAGCGACCTGCCCGCCTGCCTCGAAGTGACCGCAGAGCTCGAGGACGGCACCATCATGGGCCTGCAGCACCGCGAGCTGCCCATTCACGGCGTTCAGTTTCACCCGGAATCCATCGCCTCGCACCACGGCCATGCCCTGCTGCAGAACTTCATGAACGTGACGAAGGTCCCGGCATGAGCGCCGACATCAAGCCGCTCATCGCCGCCGCCGCCGACCGTCCGCTCACCCGCGACGAGGCCGAGGTCGCCTTCGGCATCCTCTTCGACGGCGAAGCGACGCCCGCCCAGATCGGCGGGCTGCTCATGGCGCTGCGCACGCGCGGCGAGTCCGTGGCCGAATACGCCGCGGCCGCCTCGGTCATGCGCTCCAAGTGCCGCAAGGTGACGGCCCCGGCCGGTGCCATCGACATCGTCGGCACCGGCGGCGACGGCAAGGGCACGCTCAACATCTCCACCGCCGCGGCCTTCGTCGTGGCGGGGGCCGGCGTGCCCGTCGCCAAGCACGGTAACCGCAACCTCAGCTCGAAAAGCGGCGCCGCCGACGCGCTGACAGAGCTCGGCGTCAACGTCATGGTCGAGGCCGACAAGGCCCAGACCGCCCTCACCGAGGCCGGCATCTGCTTCATGATGGCGCCCATGCACCACCCGGCCATGGCCCACGTCGGCCCGGTCCGCGCCGAACTCGGCACGCGCACGATCTTCAACATCCTCGGCCCGCTGACCAACCCGGCGGGCGTGCAGCGTCAGCTCACCGGCGCCTACAGCCGCGCCCTGCTCCGCCCCATGGCCGAAACACTGCAGCAGCTCGGCGCGCGGCGGGCCTGGCTCGTCCACGGCAGCGATGGCACCGACGAGATGACCATCACCGGCATCTCCTGGGTGGTTTCCCTCGAAGAAGACGGCACCCTGCGCGAGGCCGAGATTCACCCCGAGGACGCGGGCCTGCCCGAGCATCCCTTCGAAGCCATCGTCGGCGGCACGCCGCAGGAGAACGGACGCGCTCTTGCCGCTCTGCTCGAGGGCGAGACATCCGCCTACCGCGACGCGGTCCTGCTGAATTCGGCGGCCGCGCTGGTGATCGCGGGCCATGCGGCCGACCTGCACGAGGGCGTCGCCCAGGCCACTGAAAGCATCGACAGCGGCGCGGCCAAGGCCAAGGTCACCGCGCTGGCCCGCCTGACGGCGTGACCCCGCCGGCGGCCTGGGCCCACCTGCCCTTTTTCACCCGTGACTTCCCCCGGATCGAGGCGGCGCTTGCCGCCGAGACCCGGCACATCCTGCCGCCAGAACCGCAGCGCTTCGCCGCGCTTGCGGCGGTGGCGCCAGAAGACGTCCGCGTGGTGATCCTCGGCCAGGACCCCTACCCGACGCCGGGGCATGCCCATGGCTTCGCCTTCTCCGTCGAACCCGACGTGCGCCCGCTGCCCCACTCGCTTTCCAATATTCATGAAGAGATCAAATCGGATCTCGGCGCCTGCCCCCCCGACGGCGACCTGCGCTTCTGGGCGGATCAGGGCGTGCTCTTGCTGAACACCGCCCTGACGGTTCCGGCCCGCGATGCAGGCGGCCATGCCCGCCTCGGCTGGTCCCGTCTCACCGAAGAGGTCGTGGCCGAGCTTTCCGAGAGCCCGCGCGCCTTCCTCCTCTGGGGCAATCACGCTCAGAAGTTCGAGCGCTTCATCGACGGCGGCGACCATCTGATCCTGAAATCTCCGCACCCCTCACCGCTCTCGGCAAGGCGCGGCTTTTTCGGCTCGCGCCCCTTTTCCCAGATCAACGACTGGCTTATTGCCAAGGGCGAAAGACCTATCGACTGGACCGGGACATGACGCAGACGATCCTCGACAAGATCAAGGCCTACAAGCTCGACGAAATCGCGGCGGACAAGATCGCGACGCCAATCGAGCGTGTCGAGGACGCGGCCCGCGCGGCGCCGCCCGTGCGCCCCTTTGCCGAGGCGCTGCGCACCGCTGGCCAGACCGGCTACGGGCTCATCGCCGAGGTCAAGAAGGCTTCGCCCTCCAAGGGGCTCATCCGCGAGGATTTCGATCCCGCCGCGCTGGCCAAGGCCTACGAGGCCGGCGGCGCGACCTGCCTCTCGGTCCTGACCGACACGCCTTCCTTCCAGGGCGCCAAGTCCTTTCTGACCGATGCGCGCGAAGCGACCTCGCTGCCTGCGCTGCGCAAGGATTTCATGTACGACACCTATCAGGTGGCCGAGGCGCGCGCGCTTGGCGCGGACTGCATTCTCATCATCATGGCCAGCGTCTCGGACGCACAAGCCTCGGATCTTGAAGCCGCCGCGCGGATCTGGGGCATGGATGCCCTGATCGAGGTCCACGATGCCGAAGAGCTCGAGCGCGCGCTCAAGCTGAGCTCTCCGCTGATTGGCATAAACAATCGCAATCTCAAGACATTCGAGACCTCTCTTGATGTGACGCGTGAACTTTCCTGCAATGTCGACAGGGGCCGCATCCTGGTCTCCGAATCCGGCCTCTCGACCCCCGCCGACCTTGCGGAAATGGCGGCCTGCGGTGCCCGCGCATTCCTGATCGGCGAAAGCCTAATGCGCCGGCCCGACGTCACCGAGGCGACGCGCGACCTTCTCGCCGATCCCGTCCCCGCATGAGCGACAAGCGCCTCACCCACTTCGACGAAAGCGGCGCCGCCCAGATGGTGGACGTCTCCGAAAAGGCCGCCACCGCCCGTATCGCCACCGCCGAGGCGCAGGTCGTGATGCAGCCCGAGACACTCGCGCTCATCACCGAGGGACGCGCCAAGAAGGGCGACGTGATCGGCGTCGCGCGTCTTGCCGGGATCATGGGCGCCAAGCGCACCGCGGACCTCATCCCGCTCTGCCACCCGCTTCCCGTCACCAAGGTGACAGTTGATCTCGAACCGGACGCGGACCTGCCCGGCCTGCGCATCACGGCCAGCGTCAAGACCACCGGCCAAACGGGCGTCGAGATGGAGGCGCTCACCGCCGCCTCGACCGCCGCCCTGACAGTCTATGATATGTGCAAGGCCGTGGATCGGGGCATGCGGATCGAAGGTCTGCGTGTCATCCTGAAGGACGGCGGCAAATCAGGGCGTTACGAGGTTTCATGATCTCCGTTTCCGAGGCGCTGGACAGGCTTTTTTCCCTCGCGGCTCCGCTCGGCACCGAAGAGGTCCCCCTGCTCGAAGCCAACGGTCGCATCCTCGCCCGCGACGTGACCGCCCGCCGCGACCAGCCCCCTTTCGACAACTCCGCCATGGATGGCTACGCGGTAACCGAGGGTGCGCCGGGCGACAGCTTCCGCGTGATCGGAGAATCCGCCGCCGGCCATCGTTTCACCGGCGCCCTCGCGCCAGGCGAGGCCATCCGCATCTTCACGGGAGCGCCGATCCCCGAGGGCACGGGCCGCGTGATCCTGCAAGAGGACGTGACCCGCGAAGGCGACGAGATCACCATCACCGGAACACCCGGCGAGGGCCTGCACATCCGGCAGGCCGGCGATGATTTCAGGATCGGCGACAGCATCACGGCGCCCCGCCGCCTGACACCGAACGACATCGCGCTCATGGCGGCCATGAATATCGCCCGCGTGCCGGTGGCGCGGCAACCGCGCGTGGCAATCATCGCGACCGGCGACGAACTGGTCATGCCCGGCGAAGACCCCGGCCCTGACCAGATCGTCGCCTCGAACAGCTTCGGCCTGCACGCGCTGCTTTCCGACTTGGGTGCGGCGCCGCGCCTGCTGCCCATCGCCCGCGACAGCCTCGCCTCGCTGCGCACCGTGTTTGAGCTGGCCGACGATGCCGACCTTGTTCTGACCATCGGCGGCGCCTCAGTGGGCGATCATGACCTCGTGGCACAGGCGGCTGCGGACATGGGGCTGGACCGCGCCTTCCACAAGGTCGCCATGCGCCCCGGAAAACCGCTCATGTCCGGGCGCCTGGGCGACGCGATGATGATCGGCCTGCCGGGCAACCCGGTCTCCGCCATGGTCTGCGGCCATGTCTTCGTCGCCCCGGTCATCCGCGCCATGCTGGGCCTCGGCGCCGCCCCCGCCCCCCGCAAGACCGCGCATCTGGCACGCGACATCCCGGCCAACGGACCCCGCGAACACTACATGCGCGCCCGCCTCACGGCAGAGGGTCTTTCGCTCTTCGACCGCCAGGACTCGAGCCTGCTCAGCATCCTCAGCGCCGCCGACGCGCTGATTGTCAGGCCAGCGCACGATCCCGCGCGCAGCGCCGGCGAAACCGTGGACTACCTTCCCCTCGGCTGACCACGGCATTGTAGGGTGACGCGTTAACTTACAGTGATCCGGGAAGAAGCTCGAAGATCTGGGAAGTGGTCGGAAGGCGCTGAATACAAACGTAAATCTCGTCTTTTCGCGAACATCCAAGAGAGGCTTCACTGGTTTTTCAGTAAACGCCCAGGAGCCCCGCTAAGGCCGCTTATGTTAAGCAAACGGGACGCAGACGGGACGGGCAACCTGAGCTACCCCCCGAAATTCGGACACTGACATAAGCTACGATTTGGAGTCTGCT
>CAYNKL010000173.1:0-9136 GCA_964397775.1 uncultured Rhodobacterales bacterium
TCCCATGCGGCGGCGATTTGGTGAGGCTGGGTGCCTCGTGTCGAGGTCTTTCGGGGTTGCGTAGATAAAGCGAGAGGAACGGCGGTTCGGATCGCCCCCGCGCGCGGCGGCAATGCGCGGCTCGCACTCGCCTGCAAAAAGGGCGCGACCCTCGCAGGTCGCGCCCCTTCGCGTTTCAGGTGGGGACCGTCAAGCCGCCTGCTGGCCCTCGGGGCCGAAGCGGCCGTAGAAGCTCTGGGTCTTCTCGGCCATCTCGCGCAGGAGCGCGGGGCAGGTAAAGCGGGGGCCGAACTTCTCGGTCAGGATATCGCATTGCTCGGCGGCCCAGGGCGCGCCGACCATGTCGAGCCAGGAGAACGGCCCACCCGACCACGGGGCGAAGCCCCAGCCGAGAATGGCGCCCACGTCGCCTTCGCGGATGTCCTCGAGCACGCCTTCCTCGAGCGCGCGGACGGCTTCGAGCACCTGCGCGAAGAGCATCCGGTGCTGCACCTCGGCGAGATCGGGCTGGGTCTCGGCGGTGGGGTAGTGCTTGAAGACCGCCTCGGAGAGGCCCTGGCGCTTGCCCGCCTCGTCGTAGTCGTAGAAGCCCGCCTTGGCCTTGCGGCCCAGCCGGCCCTCGTCCTCCATCCAGAAGATGACCTCGTCCACGGCCTCGTCGGGGTAGGCGTCGCCCATGGCGGCCTTGGTGGCGCGGGCGATCTTCGCGCCGAGGTCGATGGAGGTTTCGTCCACGAGCTGCAGAGGCCCCAGCGGCATGCCGACCATCTTGGCGGCCTGCTCGATCATGGGCGCCGAAACGCCCTCGGACACCATGCGGATGCCTTCGTTGATGTAGGGGATGATGCAGCGGTTGGCGTAGAAGAAGCGCGCGTCGTTGACGACGATGGGCGTCTTGCGGATCTGGCGCACGTAGTCGAGCGCCTTGGCCACGGCCCGGTCGCCGGTCTGCTTGCCTTTGATGATCTCGACCAGGGCCATCTTCTCGACCGGCGAGAAGAAGTGGATGCCGATGAATTGCTCGGGCGTCTTGGAGGCTTTGGCGAGCTCGGTGATGGGCAGGGTCGAGGTGTTGGTGGCGAAGATGCAGTCGTCACCGGTCACCGCGTCGACGGCCTTGGTCACCTCGGCCTTGATCTTGGGGTCCTCGAAGACCGCCTCGATGATCAGGTCGCAGCCCTTGAGCGCATCGTAGTCGGTGGTGGCGGTGATGCGGGAGAGCACCTCCTCCTTCTTGGCTTCGGTCGCCTTGCCGCGCTTGATGCCCTTGTCCATGTAGTCGGCGGTGTAGGCCTTGCCGCGGTCCGCCGCCTCCTGCTTCTGGTCGATGAGCACCACCTCGATGCCGGCCTGCGCCGAGACGAGGGTGATGCCGGCGCCCATCATGCCCGCGCCCATGACGCCGACCTTCCTGACCTTCTCGTCGGGGACGGCAGGCCGGTTGGCGCCTTTTTCGAGCGCCTCCTTGTTGATGAAGAGCGACCGGATCATGGCCGAGGAGGAGGGGTTCATGAGTACGTTCACAAACCAGCGCGCCTCGATCTTCAGCGCCGTGTCGAAGGGCACGAGCGCGCCTTCGTAAACCGCCGAGAGCAGTGCCTTGGCGGCGGGGTAGACGCCCTTGGTCTTGCCGTTGACCATGGCCGAGGCGCCGACAAAGGTCATGAAGCCCGAGGGATGATAGGGCGCGCCGCCGGGCATCTTGTAGCCCTTCTGGTCCCAGGGTTTCACGCAGTCGGCGTCCTTGGCGTTCAGCACCCACTCCTTGGCGGCGGCAAGCGGGTCCTCGGCGACCTCGTCGATGATGCCCGCGCCCTTGGCCTTCTTCGGCTCGACAAGCTTGCCCTCGAGCAGGTACTGCGAGGCGCCCATCGCGCCAAGCTTGCGCGACAGGCGCGTGGTGCCGCCGGCGCCGGGGAAGATGCCGACCATGATCTCGGGCAGGCCGATCTTGGCCTTGGCGTTGTCGGCGGCGAAGATGCGGTGGCAGGCCAGCGGGATTTCCAGCCCGATGCCGAGCGCGGTGCCGGGCAGGGCGGCGGCCACGGGCTTCGCGCCCTTCAGGGTCTTGGGGTCCATGCCCGCGCGCTCGATCTTACGCAGGACGGCGTGCATCTGCATGATGCCCTCGAAGAGCCCGCGTGCGGGCTCGTCCCCCGCGTCGTCGCGCATCTTGGCGATGATGTTGAGATCCATGCCACCGGCAAAGCTGTCCTTGGCGCTGGTGATGACGATGCCTTTCACGGCCTCGTCGGCCAACGCCTCGTCCACCAGCGTGTCGAGGGTCTTCAGGCCCTCGAGGCTCAGCACGTTCATCGACTTGCCGGCCACGTCCCAGGTGATGACCGCGACGCCGTCGGCGCCGGTTTCCATCGTGAAATCGCTCATGTCCTGTCTCCCGTCAGGTTCAAGGTTGGTGCCGCGCCCCTCGGGCGGGCGAAAGGGATCCGGCGCGCGGTCATGCCCGGCGCCGGGTATCTATCTCCAGTTCAGGTGCCCCAGCCCGTGCATGATGCTGGTCGTGCGCCAGCGTCCGTCCTCGCCGCGCTGAAGGGTCAGTGCGCTCTCGTAGGGTTCGACGACCAGCCGTCCGCGGCTGAGGATGTAGGTCCGGTAGGTCCCGCTGATCTTGTCGGGACCGACGAATTCGGCGCTTTTCAGCGGGCGATAGACGTCGTCGACGCCGTGGATCTGGAATTCCTCGCGGTAGAGCGCCACGTCCTTCCGAAGCGCCTCGATGTCGTCGATCGTGTAGCGACCCTGCCGGGACTGCACGAAGATCGGAAAGAGCGCGCCCTCTGCAAAGCCCTCGGCGTCGCAGTTGATGACATGCAGCGTGGCGATGTTGATCGCCGCCTGGCAGATCGTGTAGGCGGTGAACTGGTCATCGGTCAGCTCGCGGCCCGGAACCGGTTCGAAACGGTCCGGCCGCATCGGCCACACGCTGCGATCGAGACCGGTTTCCACGCGGAACACCCTCCAGGCGTCGCCCTCGCGGTTCATGACGAAGCGGGTGTGCACGGCCTCGGTGCCGCAGGCGCCCTCGCCGAAGAAACGGATGAGGTGATAACCTTCGAGGCACCCCGAGGGGTCGATCCGCGCGGCCTCGCAGCGCTGTTCGGCACGCGTGATGCCCCGCCGGGCGTAGGCCTCGAGGTAGTCGGCCACCATCTGGCTAAGCTCTTCGGCGGTTTCCGTCCGCAGCGCGCCGTCCATGTTCGAGGTGAGCAGCGGCAGCGAGAAATGACGCGCGTAGGCATCGGTGTCCCCCGCCTCGAGCGTGGCCGTCATGCTGTCCAGAACGGCCTGGTACTGGGCCCGGAGCGCGACGACGGATGCGCGCGGGCCGGCGCTGCGCGTGCCTTCGCACCCGCTCATCGCGTGACGCTCCACGCGGCCGGAACGGGGCGGGCCCGTCCCGGCTTGCCGATTGCCTCTGATTGCGCGCGGCGCATGGTCATCAGACCCTTTCGATCACCGTGGCAGCCCCCATGCCCGAGGCGATGCAGAGCGTGGCAAGCCCCACTTCCTTGTCCGAGCGTTCCAGCTCGTCCAGCAGGGTGCCGATGATGATCGCGCCGGTGGCGCCCAGCGGGTGGCCCATGGCGATGGCGCCGCCGTTCACGTTGAGCTTGGCATGGTCCACGTCGAAGGCCTGCATGAAGCGCAGGACCACCGAGGAAAACGCCTCGTTCACCTCGAAGAGGTCGATGTCGCTGATGGACATGCCGGATTCGCGCAGGATCTTCTCGGTCACGGGCACCGGGCCGGTGAGCATGATGGTGGGATCGGTGCCGATCTTGGCATTGGCGCGGATGCGGGCGCGGGGCTTGAGCCCGTGCTTTTCGCCGAATTCCTTGTCGCCGATCAGAAGGGCGGCGGAGCCGTCCACGATGCCCGAGCTGTTGCCGGCATGGTGGATGTGGTTGATCCGCTCCAGGTGCGGGTACTTCATCAGCGCGATCTGGTCGAAGCCGGGCATGACCTCGCCCATCTCCTTGAACGAGGGCTTGAGGCTGCCCAGCGACTGCATGTCGGTGCCGGGGCGCATGTATTCGTCGTGGTCGAGGATCGGCAGGCCGTTCTGGTCCGTCACCTCGATGACCGACTTGGCGAAGCGGCCCTCCTCCCAGGCCTTGGCGGCGCGCTTCTGGCTTTCCACGGCAAAGGCATCGGCGTCGTCGCGCGAGAACCCGTATTCGGTGGCGATGATGTCGGCCGAGATGCCCTGCGGCACGAAGTAGGAGTTCATGGCGATGCTGGGATCCACGGCGATGGCGGCGCCGTCGCTGCCCATGGCCACGCGGCCCATCATCTCGACCCCGCCGGCGATGTAGCCGTGCCCTGCGCCCGCCTTCACCTGGTTGGCGGCGAGGTTCACAGCCTCAAGCCCGGAGGCGCAGAAGCGGTTGATGGAAAGACCCGGTATGCCCTCGTCGAGGTCGGAGGCCAGCACGGCGGAGCGGGCCAGGCAGCCGCCCTGTTCGCCGACCTGGGTGACGTTGCCCCAGATCACGTCCTCGACCGCGGCGCCGTCGAGCCCGCTGCGTTCCTTCACGGCGTTGAGCACCTGCGCGGAAAGCCGCAGCGAGGTCACCTCGTGCAGGCTGCCGTCCTTGCGGCCCTTGCCGCGCGGGCTGCGGACGGCGTCGTAGATGTAAGCGTCTTGCATGGTCTGCCTCCAGGTCACGCCCGGTCCGCGGGGGAGCCGGGCATCAGGTCATAGGGATGTTTCCAGCCGTCGAGCGACTGGATGTTGCGAAGCCAGCGGTCGATCTCGGGCCAGTCGGTCCGCTCGAAGCCGAAGGGCTCGGGGTAGAAGAGATAACCGCAGCAGGAGAAGTCGGCGTTGGTGGGGCCCTCGCCCACCACCCAGTCGCGGCCCTGCAGGCGGGCGTTGAGCACCGCGTAGGCCGCGCTCAGCCGGCCCTGCAGCCAGTCGATGACGGCCTCGGGGCGCTTGTCGGCGGGCAGGAAGTTCATCATGAAGCGGGCGGCGCCGGCCTGGCTGCTGAGCTTGTGGTTGTCCCAGAAGACCCAGCGCAGCACCTCGCGCGGGCTATCGCCGCCGAACTTGCCCGATTTCTCGGTGATATAGGTCTGGATGACCCCGGACTGCGTGATGCGCTCCTCTCCGTCCACCAGCACCGGCGCCTCACCCATGGGGTTGATGCTTTCGCGGTAGGCCTCGGAGCGCGTCTCGCCGCCGAAGAAGTCGACCTTGACCGGCTCCCAGTCGAGGCCCGAAAGCTCGAGCGGCAGGGCGGCCTTGTAGGCGTTGCCGGACTCGCCGAAGCAGTAGAGTTTCATGGTCATCGCGCTGTGTCTCCGGTGGCTTTGGTGGTGGACGGGGCAGGGGGGCGCTGCCCCCCGTCGCTGCTGCGACTCCCCCCGGGATACTTGTACGAAGAAGAAGCCGGGGTCGGGCGCGCGCGATAACCGGGGATTAACCCTGTTCGGGGTCTGATGTCTTCGCGGTACAGGCTGGGAAGCCGATGGCCGCCCAAGGAGAAGCCTCGCCGCTCCGACCGTGCGCGCCGCGTTTCGGACGGACGGCGGGGTGGATCGGCTGCTGCCCGCGCTGCCTGAAAGGGTCCGATGTCCGGTCCTTCTTCTTGGCGAAAATATCCCACGGGGGTTCGGGGGTGTGAAACCCCCGATGCGACAGCTGCCTTGCTTTCCCGGTTCGACGTGGTCAAAGCGACCTCGCAATCAGTTCCTTCATGATCTCGTTGGTGCCGCCGTAGATGCGCTGGACGCGCGCGTCGGTCCACATCTCGCCGACCACGTATTCCTGCATGAAGCCGTAGCCGCCGTGCAGCTGGAGGCAGTCGTCGAGCACCTCGGCCTGCATGTCGGTGATCCAGTACTTGGCCATGGCGGCCTTCTCGACGCTCAAGCGGCCGTCGATGAGCTCGCCGATGCATTCGTCGAGGAAGCTGCGGGCCACGGTGGTCTTGGTCTTGCATTCGGCCAGCTTGAAACGGGTGTTCTGGAACTGGGTTAGGGGGCCGCCGAAGGCTTCGCGTTCCTTGCAGTAGGCCAGGGTGCGTTCGAGCGCGCCTTCCATGGCGCCCACGGCGCCGCAGGCGATGACGAGGCGTTCCTGGGGGAGCTGCTGCATCATCTGGTAGAAGCCCTGGCCTTCCTGTTGGCCGAGGATGTTCTCGGGCGGGATCTCGACACTGTCGAAGAAGAGCTCGGAGGTATCGGCGGCGTGGCAGCCGATCTTTTCCAGGTTGCGGCCGCGCTGGAAGCCCGTGGCGCCGTCGGTTTCGACCACGGCAAGCGAGATGCCTTTGGCGCCGGCCCCGGGGTCGGTCTTGCAGGCGACCACGATCAGGTTGGCGTGCTGACCGTTGGTGATGAAGGTCTTCTGGCCGCTGAGCCGGTAGGCGTTGCCCTCGCGCACCGCGCGGGTCCGGATGGCCTGCACGTCCGACCCGGTCGAGGGTTCGGTCATGGCGAGCGCGCCGACGAGGTCGCCGCTGACCATCCTGGGCAGCCAGCGGGATTTCTGGTCCTCGGTGCCGTAGGCGAGGATGTAATGGGCGACGATGCCGGAGTGGATGCCGTGGCCCCAGGAGGCGAGGTTGGCGCGGGTGGCCTCGGCGAGGATCACCGCCTCGTGGCCGAAATCGCCGCCGGCGCCGCCGTATTGCTCGGGGACGGAGGGGCAGAGCAGACCGAGTTCGCCCGCCTGCTGCCAGGTCTCGCGGTCCATCATGCCCTGCCGGCGCCACTTGTCGTAGAGCGGCGTCCATTCGGTCGCGATGAACTTGGCTGTCATCTCGGCGAGCATCTCGTGCTCGTCGGTCCTCCAGTCGCGCGGCATCCGGTCCTCCCTCCGAAGTGCCCGCCCGCCGCGGATGCGGCGGACGATGCTGATTGTTCTGCTTCCGGGCGGGGTGCGTGACCCCGGGGCCTCAGAAGCTGGCGGCGTCGAGCGCCATGACCGTCTCGGCGCCGGTCTCGATCCGGGCCAGGTGCGTGCTGGTCATGGGCAGCTGACGGGCCATGTAGTAGCGCCCGGTGGCCAGTTTCGTCTCGTAAAACGCGGCGTCGCCGCTGCCCGAGGCGAGGCCTGCCTTGGCGGCAAGCGCCATCTTGGACCACATGAACCCGAGGCAGACATGCCCGAAGAGGTGCATGAAGTCGTAGGAGCCCGAGAGCGCGTTGTTGGGTTCCTTCATGCCATTCTGCATGAAATACATGCCCGCGGCCTGAAGGTCCTTGCTGGCCTTCTTGAGCGGCTCGAGGAACTGCGCGTCGATGTCGGCATCGGCGCCCTTGTTCTCGGCGATGAAGCTCTTGACCATGTCGAAGAAGGCCATGACGTGCTTGCCGCCGTCCTGCGCCAGCTTGCGGCCGACGAGGTCGAGCGACTGGATGCCGTTGGTGCCCTCGTAGATCATGGTGATGCGGGCATCGCGGACGAACTGTTCCAGCCCCCATTCGCGGGTGAAGCCCGAGCCGCCCAGCGTCTGCTGCGCGAGCACCGTGGTCTCGAAGCCCTTGTCGGTCAGGAAGCCCTTGATGACCGGGGTGAGCAGGGAGATCATGCCCTCGGCATCGGCGTCATCCGCCAGATGCGAGCGGTCGATCATCTCGGCGCCCCAGTAGGTGAAGGCGCGCGCGCCCTCGATGAAGCTTTTCTGATCCATCAGGTTCCGGCGCACGTCGGGGTGCACGATGATCGGGTCGGCGGGGCCCTCTGGGTTCTTGGTACCGGTCACGTCGCGGCCCTGCAGGCGGTCCTGGGCGAAGGCCAGCGCGTTCTGGTAGGCGACTGCGCCCTGGGCGTAGCCCTGGAGGCCGACGCCGAGGCGGGCCTCGTTCATCATGGTGAACATGGCGCGCATGCCCTTGTGCGGCTCGCCCACGAGGAAGCCAGTGGCGCCGTCGTAGTTCATCACACAGGTGGCGTTGCCGTGGATGCCCATCTTTTCCTCGAGACCGCCGCAGGAGAGGCTGTTGCGGTCGCCGAGGCTGCCGTCCTCGTTCACCATGAACTTGGGCACGATGAAGAGCGAGATGCCCTTGGTGCCTTCGGGCGCGTCGGGCAGCTTGGCGAGGACGAGGTGGATGATGTTGTCGCACATGTCGTGCTCGCCGGCCGAGATCCAGATCTTCTGGCCGGTGATGGCATAGGTGCCGTCATCCTGCGGCACCGCCTTGGTGCGAATGAGCCCGAGGTCCGTGCCGCAGTGCGGCTCGGTCAGGTTCATGGTGCCGCCCCATTCGCAGCTGACCATCTTGGGCAGGTAGGTGCGCTTCTGGTCTTCGCTGCCGTGGGCGTGGATGGCGTTGTAGGCGCCGTGGGTCAGGCCCTGGTACATGTTGAAGGCCATGTTGGCAGAGGAGAACATCTCGCCCACCGCGGTGGAGACGAGGTAGGGCAGGCCCTGGCCGCCATATTCGGGATCGCAATCCAGCGCCGGCCAGCCGCCCTCGCGCATCTGGTTGAAGGCATCGTGGAAGCCCTCGGGGGTGCGCACGACGCCGTTCTCCAGCGTGCAGCCCTGCGCGTCACCCACCGGGTTCAGGGGCGCGAGCACGTTCTCGGCGAGTTTCGCCGCCTCGTCGAGGATCGCCGCGGTGGTGTCGCGGCCGAGCTCGTCATAGCCCGGAATGCCGGTGCTGCTGACATCGAGGACGTCGTGCAGAACGAACTGCATGTCCTTCACGGGGGCGGTGTAGCTCGGCATATCTCTCCTCCTTCATGCCTCCGGCTGATGGATCAGCCGGCCTTTTTCTGCTGCAGCTGCTGGAGCATCCTCTCGCCCCATGCCAGCTGGTCCTTCAGGTCGTTGATCGCGGCATCGAGCTCGTCGCGCTGCTTTTGCAGGTCGTCGAGCCGCTGCTGGGCGATCTCGTAGGTCCGGGCGATCTGCGTGTGCTGCTGGTCGCCCATGTCGTACAGGTCGAGCAGCTGGCGGATCTCCTCGAGGCTGAAGCCGAAGCGCTTGCCGCGCAGGATCAGCTTGAGCCGGGCGCGGTCGCGCCGGGTGAAGAGCCGTTTCTGACCTTCCCGCACCGGAAGAGCAGCTCCTTCTGCTCGTAGAAACGCAGGGTCCGGGGGGTGACGTCGAACATGTCGCACATTTCCCGGATCGTCATCATCTGCTCGTCGCTC
>CAYNKL010000174.1:0-9110 GCA_964397775.1 uncultured Rhodobacterales bacterium
TGGAAAAAGAGGTGCCCATCCGGGAAATGAGCCTGAGCCCCAGCGAAGCAAAAACCATCGCCACCTACCAGTTTCTCACCGCCAAGCCCCTGCTTGTAGCCGTCAACATTGGGGAAGACCAGCTTCCCGAAGCGGAAGAGCATGACGGCGAGGCCGGCAAGCTTGAAAAGTACTTCTCGGAGGCGCCCGGCGAGGGCGGCTGAGAACGATTCGCGCCGGTGTCCGTCACCGGCGCGTGAAAACAGGGAAATTTGCCTGCAATTCTCTGGATTTGCAGGATATTCCTCGTGCTTTGTATCCTCCTAGGATGAAGCGCAAAAATGTGTTATAGATCTATTACATATCAGACCGTCATGGGGCGGCCCCGGGGGCCGGCCCGCAGTTGGTGGCTTGTGCTGCGATAATGCTTGAGGTGATCGGGAATCCACGGATACCCGCTCGCCTTTATTGTCGCCTGCACAGGCCATCCCTCACCTGACGGAAGCCGCGAGGACCAGACATAGATGACAAAAGTCAAGAAATCCGAATTCCGGCCCAACGACTACGTGGTGTACCCGGCGCATGGCGTCGGGCAGATCATGTCCATCGAAGAGCAGGAAATCGCCGGCATCAAGCTGGAACTGTTCGTGATCTCCTTCGAGAAGGACAAGATGACCCTGCGCGTGCCGACGCACAAGGCCACCGAGGTGGGAATGCGCTCGCTGAGCACGCCGGACGTGGTCGATCAGGCCATGAAGACGCTCAAGGGCAAGGCCAAGGTCAAGCGGGCCATGTGGTCGCGCCGTGCGCAGGAATACGAGCAGAAGATCAATTCCGGCGATCTGATCGCCATCGCCGAGGTCGTGCGCGACCTGCACCGTGCGGATGACCAGCGCGAGCAGAGCTACTCGGAGCGTCAGCTCTACGAGGCGGCGCTCGAGCGGCTGACCCGCGAAGTTGCTGCCGTTTCCGGTGGCGACGAGGTGAGTGCCGCGCGACAGGTGGACGAGGTGCTTGGCCTGCGTGCCGCCTGATCCGCAGTCTTTCGGCTGACTATTGAACCGCGTCCCCCTGGGGCGCGGTTTTTTCGTGGGCCAGTCGCGGTCAGGCCGCGTCCTCGCGCCCGCGGATTTCAAGCGCGGTGAAGAGGGCGGTCTCCAGCTCCTTCTCGAGCTCCTTGGCGCGCTCGATATAGGCGGTGTTCTGGTCGGCCGGGATTGCGGGATCCCAGAGCTTGGCCAGTTCGCGCACGGTTTCACGGTCGTGGTGGAAGAAGGTTTCCTGCGCCACGGCGGCCTCGTACTCGGTCATGCCGATGTTCTCGAGCACGTAGCGCCCGGCCCGCAGGGAACTGTCGAACATCTCGCGCACGATGTCGTTCGCGCCGGCGCGGTAGAGCCGGTAGACATGCGTGCGGTCGCGGGCGCGGGCGACGATGTGCAGATCGGGGCGCAGGCGGCGGGCATAGGCCACGAGCTTGGTCACGGCCTTGGGGTCGTCGAGCGCCACGACGAGCACACGGGCGCTGTCGATGCCTGCGGCGTGCAGCAGTTCGGGGCGCGTCGGGTCGCCGAAGAAGCCCTTGTAACCGAAGCGGCGCATGAGCTGGATGGTCGCCATGTCGTGGTCGATGATCACCGTGTTGTGCCCAGCCGACCGCACCAGCCGATTCACGATCTGCCCGAAGCGGCCGATGCCGGCGATGATGACCTGCCCCTGCTCGTCGATCTCGTCGTCGGGCAGATCTTCGCCGGCTTCTTCGGCCATGCGGTTGGACAGCCAGTCGTAGAGGATGAAGAGCAGCGGCGTGATGAGCATCGAGAGCGCCACCACAAGCAGCAGGCGGTCGCCCAGCGGTTCGCTCAGCACGTTCTGCTGAAGCGCGAAGGAGATCAGGACGAAGCCGAATTCGCCGGCCTGTGCGAGGCTGAGGGTGAAGAGCCACTGGCCCCGCCCGCGCAGCCCGAAGAGCAGCCCCAAGCCGTAGAGGATCACGCCCTTGAGGACAATCAGCCCGAGCGCGAGGCCGATGATGGTGAAGGGCTCGGAGATGAGGCCGGGGATGTCGATGCCCGCGCCGACGGTGATGAAGAAGAGCCCCAGAAGCAGGCCCTTGAAGGGTTCGATGTCGGATTCGAGCTCGTGACGGAATTCGGAGTTGGCGAGCACAACGCCGGCGAGGAATGTGCCGAGGGCGGGGGAAAGGCCCACGGACATCATGAGTGAGCCGATGCCCACCACGATGAGCAGCGCCACGGCGGTGAACATCTCGGGCAGGCGGGCGGCGTGGATGAAGCGGAAGAGCGGACGGGCGCCGTAGATGCCGGCAAGGATGATCGCCGCGATGGCGCCGAGGGTCACGAGCGTGACGCCCCATGCGGGCAGCCCCTCGACCAGCGACAGAGTGGCATGGCCGTCGTCCAGGTGGTCTGCCGCCCGCAGGATGGCGCCGTCCTCGCCAAGGCTGACCATGGGGCCGGCGGCCAGCAACGGCATGATGACGAGCATCGGGATGACGGCGATGTCCTGCGTCAGCAGGACCGAGAAGGCCGATCGCCCGCCCTGCGTCTGCATCAGTTTCTTCTCGTTCAGCGTCTGCAGCACGATGGCGGTCGAGCTGAGCGCCAGCAGCATGCCGACGGCGACCGAGGTGGGCCAGGCGAGGCCCAGCAGCCAGCCGCAGGCCGATACGGCCGCGGTGGTGAGCAGGATCTGCAGGCCGCCGAGCCCGATCAGGCGGTGCCGCATGTCCCAGAGCGCCCGGGGTTCGAGCTCGAGCCCGATCAGGAAGAGCATCATGACCACACCGAATTCGGCGAAGTGCTGGATGTCCTCGGTGTTCACGACAAGGCCGAGGCCGGGACCGATCGCGAGGCCTGCCAGCAGGTAGCCGAGGACCGATCCGAGCCCGAGCCTTGCAGCGATCGGCACGGCTATGACCGCTGCACCGAGGAAGATCGTGGCCTGGAACAGAAATGAATCCATGTCTCGAAGGGCTCCGGTTCTGGGATACATGCAGGATGCGGTGCATGTGCATGTCCGCGCAACCGCTTGCCGCAAAATGGCGGGAAAGATGACGCAGGTTTGAGCGGTTGGCCGCGGATCAGCGGGCGGCGGGCTGGCCACCCTGCGCGATCGGGGGCCGGGGCAGGGCCGGGATCAGGCGCGACCAGCGTGGCGTGCCCTCGTCGGGCAGAAGCGCCCGGAGACGCGAGAGCGGCAGGGCCCCGGAGAGCACCCTGCGGTAGAGCGGGAAGACGCCTTCGCGGGTGTAGGGGGACCAGTGGCAGACCCGTCGCAGCGGCTGCGCGATGGGGAAACCGGCGGTTTCCAAGGCCTTGAGGCTGCGCGGATCGTCGAGCTGAAGTGTCACCATGTTGGGCAGCCGCAGGCGCCCGAGGCCGAGCATGCGGTCGCCGGGGTAGGGTGGCGCGACAAGGCGTTCCAGCAGGAAGTCGAAGAGGTCGTTTTCGCGGCTGGTGACGTTCAGCACCTGCGTCCCGGGTCCCGCATGATCGAGCGCGGCCGCCGCGGTGCCCGAGAATTCGGCCGCGGCCAGAAGGATGGCGCGGGAGACGGTGCCGGGCCGGCTGCCGGCGATGGCCCGCAGGGCGACCCGGGCGCCGAGCGAATGTGCGATGACGTGGATCGACCGGTCGGGGTCGATGGCATGGATGCGCGCAAAGAGCCCGGCCATGGCGTTGCCGGCCTGTTCCGCGCGGCGGTGGGCGGCCCATATGGAGCCGCGCGCAGGCCAGCCGAAGGAGATGCCGAGCCCCTCGCCGTACTGGCCTTGCAGGCCGAGGTGGCGGGGCCAGCTCAGGATGCGCGCGTCGGCACGGGTGGGTTCCGCCGCCTGCAGCGAGGTATGCGGGCAGTGAACCGGATGGCCGGGCAGGTACTTGTAGCCGTGAACCATCAGCGTCACCGGGCCCGGATCGGCCCGAAGGGCGGCGCGGAGGCTGCGCGAAGCGCCCTCCGTCCCGAGCTCAAGCCCGGTGTCCGTTGCGGTTGCGCGTAGAATGGGCATGGCAGTGCTCCACTACATCTTGTGGCGAGCGCCTACGCCAAGCCTGCAAAGCTTTCGTGAAAGCCGGGTTACACCAACGTGACGCCCTTGATTTGTGGTCTCTGCGCCTCTATCGCGTTCCCGCGTGGCGATTTGTTCACCGGATTGCGGGCCACGTAAAACATCCCGCTAAAGAGGTCGGACGGAAGGGCCCCTTTCGCTTGACCGCGACAGGGGCTTTTTTGTTGGGTCGGAACGGCCCTTGAAAGGATCGACATGGCAGACAAGCGAAAACGAACGAACCTCGTGCACGGCGGCACGCGGCGGAGCCAGTACGGCGAGGTGAGCGAGGCGATCTACCTGACGCAGGGATTCGTCTATGACACGGCCGAGGCGGCCGAGGCGCGTTTCCTCGAAACCGGACCGGACGAGTTCATCTACGCGCGCTACGGCAATCCCACCGTGGCCATGTTCGAGGAACGGCTCGCGCTACTGGAAGGCACCGAGGACTGTTTCGCCACCGCGAGCGGAATGGCGGCTGTCAACGGCGCGCTGACCTCGATGCTGAAGGCGGGCGACCATGTTGTTTCGGCCAAGGCGCTGTTCGGCTCCTGCCTCTACATCCTCGAAAACGTGCTGGGGCGCTTCGGGGTCGAGGTGACCTTCGTCGACGGCACGGACCTGACCGCCTGGGACGAGGCGATCCGGCCCGAGACCAAGGCGGTCTTCTTCGAGAGCATGTCCAACCCGACGCTGGAGCTTGTGGACATCGAGGGTGTCGCCAAGCTGGCCCACGCCAGGGGCGCGATGGTGATCGTCGACAACGTGTTTTCCACGCCGATCTATTCGCGCGCGGTGGAGCAGGGCGCCGACGTGGTCGTCTACTCGGCCACCAAGCATATCGACGGGCAGGGGCGTGCGCTGGGCGGCGCGATCCTTGGCACCAAGGAGCACATCCGCGGCGTCGTCGAGCCCTACATGAAGCACACCGGCGGCTCCATGAGCCCGTTCAACGCCTGGGTCATGCTCAAGGGCATGGAAACGCTCGACCTGCGGGTGCGGGCGCAGACCCAGTCCGCGGGCGAGATCGCCAAGGCGCTGGAAGGCCATCCCAAGCTGAACCGCATGATCTATCCCGGCGCCGACAGCCATCCGCAGGGCGAACTCGTGGCCCGGCAGATCGGGGCGGGTGGCACGATGCTGGCCTTCGACCTGAAAGGCGGCAAGGACGAGGCTTTCCGGTTCCTGAACGCGCTGGAGGTGATCATCATCTCCAACAACCTCGGCGATGCGAAGTCGATCATCACCCATCCGGCGACGACCACGCACCAGCGTCTGAGCGAGGAGCAGCGTGAGGAACTGGGGATCGGCCCGGGGCTCGTGCGCCTGTCGGTCGGGATCGAGGATCCCGAGGACCTGATCGCGGACCTGAAACAGGCACTGGAGGCGGTCTGAAGGCCAGAGGGCCGGGGGAGTGATCCGCCCGGCCGCGACCTGCGTACTACCTTGCAAAGAACTTAAGCGATTGGAAATTTCCGATCCCGTTCTTACCTTTGTACGGAACGCACGGGCAGGGAGCCTGAAGCCATGAACATGCATACGCCGGAAATCGACCGCAAACCGAGCCGCGAGGAAGCGGAGCAGGCGCTGGCGCTGCTGCGCCGCTGGGCCGGCAAGGCGCAGGATGCCGAGATCGCGGAACTGGACCCGGCCGTGAAGCGGCTTGTCGATGGCGCCGACGACTATCCCGCACTGCGGCGCGACTATCCGGACGCCTTCACCGTGGATGCGGACTACAAGGAGACGCTGCCGGACCTTCAGAACGGCCCGGCGGCGCTGATCCGCGGCGAGAACCGCGGCATCCAGCACGTGGGAATTTCCAACTTCCGCCTGCCGATCGCCTATCACACGCGCGACAACGGGGACCTCGTGCTCGAGACGAGCGTGACGGGGACAGTAAGCCTTGAGGCGGACAAGAAGGGCATCAACATGAGCCGCATCATGCGGTCCTTCTATGCCCATTCGGAAAAGACTTTCAGCTTCGAGGTGATCGAGGCGGCGCTGGACGATTACAAGGCCGATCTCGAAAGCTTTGACGCGCGCATCAACATGCGGCTGAGCTTTCCCATGAAGGTCGACAGCCTGCGGTCGGGGCTGGCGGGATACCAGTATTACGACATCGCGCTGGAACTGGTCGAATCGGAGGGCGTGCGCCGCAAGATCATGCACCTCGACTACGTCTACAGTTCGACCTGCCCCTGTTCGCTGGAGCTGAGCGAGCACGCCCGGCGCGAGCGCGGGCAGCTTGCCACGCCGCATTCGCAGCGGTCGGTGGCGCGGATTTCGGTCGAGCTGACCGGCGACGACTGCCTGTGGTTCGAAGATCTGGTGGACATGTGCCGCCGCGCGGTGCCGACCGAGACGCAGGTCATGGTCAAGCGCGAGGACGAACAGGCCTTTGCCGAGCTGAACGCGGCCAACCCGATCTTCGTCGAGGATGCGGCGCGGCTGTTTGCCGAGCAGCTTCAGGCAGATGCGCGGGTCGGGGACTACCGGATCGTCGCAAGCCACCAGGAAAGCCTGCACAGCCATGATGCGGTTTCGGTGCTGACAGAGGGCGATCTGTTCTCGGCCGACAGCCTCGATCCCAAGCTGTTTTCGACGCTCTTCCACGTGGGCTGAGACCCACGCAGGAAGCGATGGAGCATGAAGCGCCCGGCCCTTTGCCGGGTGCTTTTTTGTGCATGGATGCTGCGGTGCAGCAAAAATCTGCGGTGCGGAAGGGAAATCTTCAGCCCTCGCGCGTTAGCTGGCCGACAGAGGCAGTGCCGAGGCAAGGAGGCAGCCATGACAACCCCCAACGTCCGCATCGCGATGGGGCGGGATTCGCTCCACGGCAAGATCGACAAATTCTTCACTGAGCGCGGCTTCGGCGTGAACCCCGACGGGCTGCGGCGGGCCCGAATGCGCGAGATCATCACGCTCGAGGTCATGAGCGATGCCGAGCTGGCGCGCCTGGGCATCGGGCGGGAGGAAATCCTGCCTTTTGTCTTCCGCGATCTGCTGGCCGCCTGATACTCTTGCCCGTTGTAGGCGGGGAAAACTGATGGACGAGATACGGGGGCATTGCCTTTGCGGGGCCTGCAGCTTCAGCCTGCGAGGGCCGCACAACTGGGTGGCGCATTGCCATTGCGAGAGCTGTCGTAGGGCCACGGCCTCGCCCATGACGACATTCATCGGGCATCCCGACGGGTCCTGGGCGTGGACGGGCGAGATGCCGGCCCGGTACGAGAGCAGCCCCGGACAGACGCGCGGGTTCTGCGCGACCTGCGGCTCGCCCATGTTCTACGTGTCGGACCGCTTCCCGGGCGAAACCCATTTCTATGCGGCGCTGCTGGAGGATCCTTCCGGCCTTGTGCCGTCGGTCACCTACCATGGTGACGAGGCGCTGCCATGGGCGCCGCCGCTCTGTCCTGCTGAAGCTTGACACCCCCGACAGGGGCGACCAAGGCTTCGCGCATGTTCGACGTCCGTCCTGTCGCCTACGTGATCGGTCTTCTCGTGACCTGCCTCGGTGCCACCATGCTGCTGCCGCTCATGGTCGATATCGTCGAGGGCCGGGGGCAGTGGCCCGTCTTTGCCGAAAGTGCCATCCTGACCATGCTCGCGGGCGGGCTGACGGCGCTGTCCTGCTCGGACGCCGGGCGACAGGGGCTTTCGATCCAGCAGACCTTCTTGCTGACGTCGAGCGTCTGGGGCGTGCTGCCCCTGTTCGGTGCGCTTCCCTTTGTCTTCGGCGCCACAGAGGCCAGCTTCGTCGACGCCTATTTCGAGGCGATGTCGGGGCTTACGACGACCGGATCGACCGTCTTCAGCAATCTCGACACCATGCCGAAGGGGCTGCTGCTGTGGCGGGGGCTGCTGCAGTGGCTCGGCGGGATCGGGATCGTCGTTGTGGCCATGGTCTTCCTGCCCGAGCTTCGGGTGGGCGGCATGCAGATCTTCCGCTCCGAAGGCTTTGATACCATGGGGAAGATCCTGCCGCGCGCGACGCAGATCAGTTCCTCGATCTCGACCATCTACGTGACGCTGACGCTTGTCTGCGCCGGGGCCTACCTGCTGACCGGCATGAATCCCTTCGATGCGACGGTGCATGCCATGACGACTATGTCGACGGGCGGATTTGCCAACTACGACGCCTCGTTCGGGGCATTCTCTGGCGCGCCGGAATACGTGGCCTCGGTCTTCATGATCCTCGCGGCGCTGCCCTTCGTGCGCTACGTGCAGTACGTGGCGGGCGACCGGGGGGCCATCTGGCGCGATATCCAGGTGCGCGGTTTCGTGTTCACCATCGGCGCGCTGGTGCTTGTCGTGTCGGTCACGCTGCTGGCGGTCTTTCCGCACCATCCCGAACAGGCGGTGCGCGAGGCGCTGTTCAACATCGTCTCGATCATCTCGGGCACGGGTTATGCGAGCGTCGACTACATGGGCTGGGGCCCGTTTCTGGTCATGCTCTTCTTCTTCATCGGGCTGATCGGGGGCTGCGCTGGCTCGACCGCCTGCTCGATCAAGATCTTCCGTTATCAGCTGCTATTTGCCTCGGTGCGGGTGCAGCTGCGCCGCATTCGGGCGCCGCACGGGATATTCACACCGCGCTACGATGGACGCCCGGTGACCGAGGAGGTCCTGAACTCGGTCATGGTGTTCTTCGTGTTCTTCGTCGTGTCGCTGGGCGTGCTCTCGGTGGCGCTCAGCCTGACGGGGCTGGATTTCATCACCTCGCTCTCGGGGGCGGCGACGGCGCTGGCCAATATCGGGCCGGGCCTGGGTCCGGAGATCGGACCTGCGGGGAACTTCGCGGGTCTCAGCGACACCGCGAAGTGGATGCTGGCCTTTGCCATGCTCGTTGGCCGGCTGGAACTGATGACGGTCTACGCGATGTTCACGCTCCGGTTCTGGCGGGCGTGAGGCCGGTTTAGGGCAGGAGCCCGGTAGGGGCTCTGCTTCGCGTCAGGGGCATGCATTTCC
Organism: uncultured Rhodobacterales bacterium; assembly: GCA_964397775.1. Taxonomy (GTDB): domain Bacteria; phylum Pseudomonadota; class Alphaproteobacteria; order Rhodobacterales; family Rhodobacteraceae; genus Allosediminivita. The sequence continues at coordinate 9,017 of CAYNKL010000174.1, forward strand.
GGGATGTGAGGGGCTGAGGGACAGCCTTGGCGTCTGCCGGGCGGGCAATGACCCACGGGCGTCCTGCGGTCTCAGGGCACCCGAGGCGGAAGCC
>CAYNKL010000175.1:0-9074 GCA_964397775.1 uncultured Rhodobacterales bacterium
CCCGGCCGCAGCCGGATCGCGAAAGCGTTCTCCCGATCCGGCTGCGGCCGGGTTATTCCGTTGTTTTCGAGGGTTATGCGGGAAGGGCTGAGCACCGGCCCCTGCGCCGAGAGGCCACGAAGCGTTCTCTCAGGGCCGAAATTCTCCGGACCTGATGACTGCGCGGATTTGGTGAATTTCTGATAAGTTCTTGTCGAATCGGAGGAATTTCAAGCCATTGAAATTGCTTTGATTGGGGTTGCCTTTCCGTTTGCCACGACCAGGTTCGGAAGTTCTCAAGTGATGGCCTGCTCCAACCTCTGTTTCTGACGCTCTCACTTGGGCATCACCTTGTCGAGTAGCTCGACGGACGTGGCGCTTGATACTGCCCGGCCATGTGGCAGAGCTCGTGGGTAATCATGTAGCCCTCACTCACGTGCGAGTGCATTACCGAAAGTCGGCGTCGGCGTCGGCGTCGGCGTCGACGCGAGGGGCGGGGCGGCCACTGAGAAAGAGTGCCTCGAGCCAGAGCGAGGCAACGATGATTAGAAGGGTGATCCACATCCCCAGCAGATCATCCGCAGCGAGCCTGTCGAACCAACTCGACTGGATGATCTGACCGGGGAGGCCATAGGTGATGATCTCAAGCTCATTAGAGAGCGCGACTGCCGTTGCGGTCATTGTGCCATCGGCCCGCAAGGCGAGTGTAAGGTAGGCCTCATCCAGACCTGCTGCCGTCCCCAGCCTCGCCGCATCGCCGGCAGACAGCGTCTGTTCCGCCGTCTGACGAAAATCGCGCAATTCGCCGCTGCCACCATGCACCCATGCGATCACATCGCTGCGAAAGCTGGGAGAAAGGAGCGTCACGTGACCCTCGTGCAGACCGGAGGTGTCGGGATGGCTGGATGGTCCGAGCGCTTGCCCAATCACCAAGTCTTGCACCCTTAAGGCGAGCCAACGAACATCCGTACCGCCTTCAGGGTCTAGCGCAAAGGTGAGATTGCCTGGGTTGCACACCACTTTAGGCTCATCCGGACCCTCGAAGGCGTCGAACGCCGCCTGCGCCTCAGTCTCGACCGGGACCCAGCGATTGCGGCATTCCGCTTCGCCTTCCGCATCGGTCGATTGATTGAGCCGAAGGGCGTACTGCCCTGAACCGATCGCCTGCAGCTGGATTGTTGTGGGGGTGCCGATCTGGAGAAGTCCGTCCCGGGCTGAGCAGTCGCCCGCTGCGCAGTATTCGACGTCGAGGAGTTGGATCTGCACTGCCGCGCCGGGGCGGACCGGGCGGAGTGCAAAACTCACGATCTCGGTCGTCGCTGTCACCCGGATCAGCGATGACCGTTCGATCGCGCGGTCGATGGCCAGCGGGAGGACGAGGATTAGAAGGAAGGCGGTCAGAAGAAGGCTGGGGTAACGCATGATCGCCCGGAACCCGCGCGAGAGCCGCATCGTGCCGAGGACCCGCCCGACCCTCATTGCGGGAGCAGCTCGTCCGGCCGGAATGTGGCGACAAGCGCGCCGTCAGACGCGACAAGTCTCACAAGCGCGAGGTCCGCCTTGAGAACGAACTCGCCACTTTCGGTCTCGTGGATCCGGGGATCCACGAGGTCGGAGACAAACACCCAGTCTTCCGCCCGATTGGCGGCGCCGTTCGCCTGCATCGCCGATACGGCGATCTCGGGATCAACGGGGAGTCGCGTGGGCATCGGCGCGTCCAAGATGTCGACCAAATGCAATACATGCCTGGCGTCTTCGGGCTGCCAGAACAAGGCCTGCCGAGGATCGGTCAGCACGGCGCGGCCGCTTCCGTCGGGAAGGCGTTGCCAGTGGCTGCTGCCGTAGATCTCGATCCGAGCGCCGATCTCACCTCGCGGCGCCGCGGGGGCGACGACCAGCCGCTTGTCGGCCTGGTTTCGCGCCATCACGAAGGCACCGTCCGCGTATTTCAGATCGGGGATAGGAGATACAAGACGCAACCGATCGGGCATCCGGGCGAGACCGATTTCGACGAGATCGGATACAATCGCGCGCGCCGCTGTAAGGGTCATGTCAGGCTCCCCAAGCGGGAGGTGAGCGAGGATATCGTCCGTGAGTACGTCTTGAAAGGGCGTTCCCGGCCGCCCGAGATAGAGATCGATCAGCGCGGTGCGGCGCGCCGGGTCGGACAAGAGAGCGGGCAGGGTCTCGGAACCCAGGATGCCGGATCGTTGGCTGGCAGTGTACTCGAGATTGCCGGCCATGCGGCGTTCCGCGGCTTGCAGATCGCGCGCAAGTTCATCGAGCGCGCCATCCGGGTCAATCCCGCCCCGGATACGAAGAAGCGCGGCGGTAAAAAGGTTCAGTTCCGTCGTCCGGGCCCGCAGGTCGTCCTGCCATGCCAACCGCGCCGTGCGTTCCGTCTCGAAGGCGTCCCGATCGGGCGAGCCGGCGCAGAGATTGTAGAACCGGAACGATGCTCCCCAACTGCCCCACTTCCAGCCTTCGCCGTCAGGGTGGGGCCGAAACACCCGCTCCTCCCAGCATGTGTCGGGTACATGTCTGTCCGACACGCGCGGCTTGCAATCGTAGGTTCGACCAAGAACCGTGACGGACATGCTCGGCGCCCCCGGCCCGATCGACAGGACGTATTGGCTCCAGCTGGTCTCGTCGCCCGACATCGCGCGGAAATGCGCGCGCTCCGCGTCGATCGACATTAGATGCGTTATCGTCAAAGGCTCCAGATGATAGGCGCCATCGCCGGTGCCCACAAAGCCTTTGGGTAGTTCCTCAACGAAGGTGCACCAGTCGCGGCCATAGAGGCGCGTGGCTGTTTCGCAGATGGCGGGTCGGGGCGTGTCGCATAGATCGGGCGTAGGGCGGGGCGAGATGCCGAGGGCGGCCAGATCGTCGTCCATCATCCGCGCGACGCGCTGGCCCCGATCGCCGGGGCCGAAGGGCGCATAGGTACCGTCCCATTTGCGCATGACGGCGTCGGGCAGTACCGCGCCCAGATCGATCAACCGCCGCGCGATTGCCGCGCGCTCTTCCAGCGGGACGGTCTCCATCCGCGCCACCGATGTCAGTGGCAAGAGGGTCCGCGGGCTCCAGTACACCGTCTGATCTAGTTCCTGATACGGGTTGGGTGAGGCCCCCGCTTCGAGAAGCAGGCGGATCGCGTCGGTGTTCTCTGTGCGGTAGGCCGCGATCAGGAGTGCTTCGGCATCGTAGTGCCCGCCGGGCACGACGCCGTTGGGATCGAGCCCCCTGTTCAGCTCGGCCTCGAACCAGTCCATCAGGGCGGGGTCGTCGCGCGCGCCCCGGAAGAAGGATACGAGTGCCGTCTCGTCGCTGCCCGGAACCCGGAGCGCGAAGGCTTCGAGCACGGTCTCAGGTGGCATCCCAGCGAAGCGAAAGAGCGTCAGGGCGGCGGCATCGCGCGTTGTTATCGCGTCGACCAGCCCAGGCGGCGTGAAAGTATAACCCAGGGCGCTGAGCGCCGTGCGTGCGGCTACGGGATCGTCCACCTCCGGCCCGTCGGTGATGTTGAGCCGCTCGCCCCAGAGCCTTTGCATCTCAGCCACGGGCAGTGCCCGCCCGCCGCCGGGCACGCTTTCGACGACCATAGCCACACGCCGACCGTCGAGTACGACGCTCGACCCTGACCAGCCATCGCTGATGTCGCGGCCGTCAGCCGTCTCTATCTCGACGAACCGCCCGGGATTCTCCGCTGTCACGATCCCACGCCTTGCGTCGAGCTGCCACGGCGCTTCGGGTTCGCGCGTTTCTGGGTCGAGGCGTGTCAGCCAAAGTCCGTCGCGGGGGCCGATGTCGGCATCCACAGGATCGAAGGGGCACGGAGCATTCCGACCAAGCCGCAGAACGGCAAGGTCGATATCGGGATCTGCGTATGATAGATCGGTGAGCAGAAAGGCAGCGATTTCCGCGCCTTGCCCTAGTCCACGAACGTAAATCTCGTCCGCCGGAATGCTCCCATCGCCGAACTCGCTCTGGATCACATGGAAAGGTGTCACAACTCGGCAAGGGCGGCCATCGAGCGTCCAGTCGCCGAACGCCCAGCCTTGGCCCAACGCCGGGAAGCCGTCGTTGACGACAACGATTGACACCTCGATGATGTCGGCCCGTGCCGGAATGGGATCCTGAGCGGCGGCGGGCGTGCCGAGGATCGCAAAGGTGACGAGGAGTGTTGCGAGCCGTGTCATTTCGACGCCGCTTCGCCCGGGAAGCGGATGTGAAGCCTCTTTCGCACCGAGGCGCCGTCATCCGTCGCGATGACGAGAAACGCGCGGTGATCAGGCTGAAACGTCTCGTCCGGGATGGGGCAGGTAGCGTTGAAGGCAACGCCATCTCCAGCGGCGAAAGGCGTGCAGGGCGCTGAAGCGACGGGCTCCCTCGTGCCGCGCTGGTAGACCAGGACATCCGCCGATTGCGTGTCGAGATGGACAACGGCGATATAGTCGGCCATCTCCGAGCCCAGCGCGCGTACCAGCGGACGCTCAGGCGCGCCCACGTCGGGCAGTGTGTCGCATCTGTCGCGCAGAAGGGCCGAGGGCAGGAACGTCTCGGCTCCGTACCTGGCAAGATACTCCGAGTTTTCACTTACCGGGAAGGCGACGTCTTCCCAGCCAGGCGCATCGGCGATCGCGAAGTCATGCGTTGCGTTGTAGAGATCGTTGCGGGTTTGGTAATGCAAGCACAGTTCGCGATCCTCGGGGAGGTAGATGCTGAACCCATCTGCTACGCCGGCAAAACCCTGGAGAAAGAGCCGCGCATCTACGATGCCCTTGATGGGGTCAAGCGGCGTACTGACCTTTGCGGTTGCGTCGAGGTTCTCGTCGAACGGTCGCAATTCCGTCAGTTTCGGGTCGGCGACGGCGACGCCGAGCGAGTAACACAAAGTGATCGGGCAAAGTATGAGCAAGCGTCGGCGCATCGTCACGAGTGCAGAATCGGGTCCATTTTTCACTGACGATAGGGCGATTTTCCGCTTCATCCTAGGGTATGAAAAGCATCCTTCCCGTCGCTAGCCGATCGGGCAGACTTTCGCGGTTCAGTTAAGATCATCACCAATCCATCTGCTTGGCTTGCCCATTGACCGGGGAACCCCTCCAGAAGCCGCGCCAGCGTCACCTCAGGCCCCTGCTTCCCGTCCAGGATCGCCTCGACGATGTCGGGCGCGAGCAGGGTCAGGCGCAGGACGCGGGTCATGTATGAGGGCGCGATCCCCTCGCGCTCTGCCAGTTCGGCGATGGTGGCGTATTCGCCCGACTCCAGCATGCGCTTCCAACGAAACGCGCGGGCGAGCGCCTTGACCAGCGTGTTGTCAGTCCGCTGCGATTGCGTGGCGCCTTCGGGCATCTGCATCTCCTTCTTCCCGCCGCGCTTCACGATGCGGAAAGGGACATGGAGCGTCACAGTCTCCGGAATGGGATCTCCGCGGGTCATGCGGCTGCTCCCACGTCTCCGGCCCGCATTTCACGCGCGAGGCCAACGAGGTCGTCGACGCGCAGCCGGACGTTCAATCCGTCCGTGGCGATATCCACGCGCTCGACCAGCAGCGCCACGATGCGCGCCTGTTCGGCGGGGAACAGTTCGTCCCACAGCGGGTCGATTTGCTGCAGGGCCGCGCGGGCGTCGGACTCGTTCGTGTCGTCGGCGTGGGCACGCGCCGCCTTCCACGTGTCCGCCACGATCTTGGGCTAGCGAAAGACGGCGCGCAGTTGGTCGATCACCGCCGCCTCGATATCGCCGGCGGGCAAGCGGCCGACTGGACACGCACCGGCACCGTGCTTCAGTACAGTCTGACTGACGTAGTAGCGGTAAAGCCGCGCGCCCTTGCGCGTATGGGTCGGCGAGAACGCGGCGCCGTCCGGTCCGAACAACAGCCCCTTCAGCAGCGCGGGTGTCTCGGCGCGGGTGCGGGCGGCGCGCTTGCGGGGGCTCTCCTGCAGGATGGCGTGGACGCGGTCCCATATCTCGCGATCGATTATCGCCTCGTGCTCGCCGGGATAGCTCTCACCCTTGTGGACAGCCTCGCCGATATAGGCGCAGTTGTTCAGCATCCGGTACAGGTACTTCTTGTCGATCCGGTTGCCGCGCGGCGTGCGGATTCCGCGCGTCGCAACCTCGCGGGCCAGTTCGGTGCCCGATCCGATCTCGAGGAAGCGGCCGAAGATCCAGCGGACATGCTCTGCGGCGTCTTCGTCGATCACCAGCTTGCGGTTCTCGACCCGGTAGCCGTAGGGCGGCACCCCGCCCATCCACATGCCCTTCTTCCGACTGGCAGCGACCTTGTCTCGGATGCGCTCGGCCGTCACCTCCCGCTCAAACTGCGCGAACGAGAGCAGGATGTTCAGCGTCAGCCGCCCCATCGAGGTGGTCGTGTTGAAGCTCTGTGTGACCGAGACGAAGGTGACGCCGTTGCGGTCGAATACCTCGACCAGCTTGGCGAAGTCGGCCAGAGAACGGCTGAGGCGGTCGATCTTGTAGACCACGACCACGTCGACAAGCCCGTCCTCGATGTCCTCCAGCAGCCGCTGCAGGCCGGGGCGCTCCAGCGTGCCGCCGGAGATGCCGCCGTCGTCGTATTGATCGCGGACGAGCACCCATCCCTCGGACCGCTGACTGGCGATGTAGGCCTCGCAGGCCTCGCGCTGGGCGTGGAGCGAGTTGAACTCCTGCTCCAGCCCTTCCTCGGAGGATTTCCGAGTGTAGATCGCGCACCGGAGTTTCCGGACCATTCCTGATTTCGCAGGGGCCTTCGTCATGTCCGCGCCCTCCGTTTCTTGAGGCCGAAGAACACCCAGCCATTCCAGCGCGTGCCCGTGATGGCGCGCGCGATAGCGGACAGCGACTTGTACGGCCGCCCCTGCCATTTAAAGCCGTCGGCGGTGACGGTGACGATGTACTCGACACCTTGCCACTCGCGGAGCAGCCGCGTGCCGGTGATGGGGCGTTCACGGTCGAGGCGCATGCCGCGCTTCTTCTTGTCACCGCCGTCGAGTTCCTCGCCCAACCGTTCCAGCCGCCGGATCGTCTCGGGCTTCAGGCCACCATAGGCGAGCTCTTGGATGCGATAGGCCAGCCGGCTCTCCAGGTAGCGTCGGTTGAACGGCGGCGGCTCGCTGTCGAACAGATCGCGCCACTGCGCCTTCAGGTCCGGCGTCGTAGCGGTCTTCAGCGCGGCTAGGCGCGCGGGGATAGGATCGGGCTTGTTCATGCATTTCTCCGGTGAGTTGGAGTTGCATGACGGCATCGGTCGGCAGGAGAGTGTAGGCGAGTTTCTCCATTAAAATCATAATGTTCGCCCTGCTTCCGCTGCTGCAGGCGGACCAGCCCGAGGGCGAGCAGCCCGCACAATTCGGCGCGACGCTCTGCGGGCGACATCTGGGCGGGCGGCAGCGGGTTCGTGCCCAGCCGCAGATAAGTTGGCGCGGTTTGCATGAAGAAACGCTACCCGCGCAACCGCTGAAAATAATCTGATTCGAAGGCTTATGGGAGTCCCGCGTAAACCTGCGCAGAGGATAGGAACCGGTGTAACCTCAGTGACGTGTCGCCAGCGCGACCTGTGCATCGGTGTCGAGAACCAGCGCCGATCTCCCCGCGCCGCCGCCTGGATCGGAGGCGCGGATCGCTGGCCCGAGGCGACGTGGGTCGATCTCGAAGCGCAGCTCGGCGTGCCGAGTGGGATGGACAGCCCGGCCGGCCTGATCGGGCGGCACGATACCGGCACGCAAGGCAAGCGCCGCTCCGACTGGCTCGGGCGGCGGGAAGGATGGTATTGATGGCGGACTGGACGGAAGCGGAACTCGCGGCGCTCCGGCGCGCCTATGCGAGCGGCACGACGCGGGTGAGCTACGACGGCAAGACCGTCGACTACGGCTCGGCCGACGACCTGCTCGGGCGCATCCGCACCATCGAGCGCCAGATCGCCGGGACCACGGCACGGCCCATCGCGTGCTTCGCCGGGTTCTCGCGCGGGGACCGCTGATGGTCTCGTGGCTCGACAGGGCCATCGCTAGCGTCGCCCCGCGGACGGCCACGCGCCGCATCCTGGCGCGGCAGGCCTTCGAGGGGCTCGCGCGCTCCTACGAGGGCGCAGCACGGGGACGACGCACGGACGGCTGGCACGCGCCGGGATCCTCGGCCGACGCCGAGGTCGGCCGGGCCGGCGCGCTTCTGCGCGACCGGATGCGGGACCTGGTGCGGAACAACCCGCATGCCGCCAAGGCTGTTTCGGTGCTCGTCAACAACATCGTCGGCGCCAGGATCATGCCGCGCGCAGCGAGCGGCGACGCCGCGCTCGACCGCGAGGTGGACCGGCTCTTCGAGATCTGGGCGCAGGGCTGCGACGCCGATGGCCAGCTCGACTTCTACGGGCTGCAGACGCTCGCCTGTCGCGAAATGGTGGAGGCCGGCGAGGTGCTTGTCCGCCGCCGCCCCCGACGCCCCAGCGACGGGGTCATGCCGCCCGTGCAACTGCAGCTTCTCGAGGCCGAGTTCCTCGACGCCACCCGTAACGGCGCGCTCGGATCGAGCAAGGCGGTGCAGGGCATCGAGTTCGACGCGCTCGGCCGGCGACGCGCATATTGGCTCTTTGGCGCGCATCCCGGTGACGCCACGCTCAGCCTGACCGGCGGGCTCACCAGCCGCGCGGTCCCCGCGACCGAGATCGCCCATGTCTACGAGAAACAGCGCACGCAGGCGCGCGGCGTGCCCTGGGGCGCGCCGGTGATCCGAGCCCTGCGCGATCTCGACGATTACGAGGTGGCCGAGATCGTGCGCAAGAAGACCGAGGCCTGCGTCACCGCCATCGTCTTCGGCGACGAGGAAGCCCAGCAGGGCATCGTGCCCGCGGTGGTCGATGCCGACGGCAACCGTGTCGAGCAGTTCGAGCCTGGCCTCATCGCCTATGCCCGCGGCGGCAAGGACATCCGGTTAAACCAGTCCGCCGCCACCGGGGGCTACGGCGAGTACAAGCGGGCGAGCCTGCACACGATATCGGCTGGCTTCCGGGTGCCCTACGAGTTGCTCACCGGCGATCTCAGCCAGGTTAACTACTCTTCGATCCGCGCGGGGCTCGTGGAGTTCCGCCG
>CAYNKL010000176.1:0-8895 GCA_964397775.1 uncultured Rhodobacterales bacterium
GATTCGAAATCTCGGCGCTCATGGCCACCTCCCTCCGGTTTCAGTCGAAAGATACCAGATTGCGCCCATATGAGAAGCTGGAGGCCGCGGGCGTCAGGGCGGGGAGCCGGACTTGCCCATGCCTTGAGCGTTTGCAGCCACCGCGGCGCATTGTCCGTGACGCCTTGACGCATATTGCATCTTGCATGTGTAGCGCTGTCGCACCCGGGGGACAATCGCCGGCACACGTCCTACCTTACGGTTAACCTAACCAGGCGAGCCGCTGACAATGGATACCCTGCTTCTTTCCCGCATCCAGTTCGGAGCGAACATCTCGTTCCACATTCTGTTCCCGACAATCACCATCGCCCTCGGCTGGGCGCTGCTGTTCTTCAAGCTGCGCTACAACGCCACCGGCGATTTCAAATGGATGGAGGCCTACCGTTTCTGGGTGAAGGTCTTTGCGCTGAGCTTCGCCATGGGCGTGGTGAGCGGCATCACCATGTCGTTCCAGTTCGGCACCAACTGGCCCGGCTTCATGGAGACCGTGGGCAATATCGCGGGGCCGCTGCTGGCCTACGAGGTGCTGACGGCCTTCTTCCTCGAGGCGGTATTCCTCGGGATCATGCTTTTCGGTTTTACCCGCGTGCCGGGCTGGCTGCACACCACGGCGACCTTCCTCGTGGCGTTCGGGACGACCATGTCGGCCTTCTGGATCCTCTCGCTGAACAGCTGGATGCAGACGCCGGTGGGCTACGAGATGCGCGACGGGGTGGCCCATGCCACCGACTGGCTGGCGATCCTGTTCAACCCGTCGATGCCCTACCGGCTGGCGCACATGCTGCTGGCCTCGGGGCTGACGGTGGCCTTCCTGATCGCGGGCCTCAGCGCCTTCCGCAAGCTGTCGGGCGACCGCAGCCCGGCGGTGGATGCGACGCTGCGCTTCGGGCTCTGGGCCGGGGCGATCCTGATCCCGGTGCAGATCGTCGCCGGCGACATGCACGGGCTGAACACGCTGGAGCATCAGCCGCAGAAGGTCGCGGCCATGGAGGCCAACTGGGAGACCCGCGCGGGCGTGCCGCTGGTGCTGTTCGCCATTCCCGATCAGGAGGCGCGCGAGAACCGGTTCGAGCTGGCGGTGCCCAATGGGGCCTCGTGGATCCTGACGCACCATGCGGACGGCGTCGTGCCCGGCCTGAACGATTTTGTCACCGAGGACGGCGAGGTCATGCACCCGCCGGTGGCGCCTGTCTTCTACGCCTTCCGCGTGATGGTGGGCACGGGCTTTGCCATGCTGGGCCTGAGCTGGCTGGGCGCCTTCCTGAGCTGGCGGCGCGGCACCAGAAACCTGCCGAAACCGCTGCTCTACGTGATGGTGCCGATGGCGTTTTCCGGCTGGGTGGCGACGCTGGCGGGCTGGTACACGACCGAGATCGGGCGGCAGCCCTGGCTGGTGACAGGCATCCTGACCCGCGAGCAGGCGGTTGCGGACGTGCCCGCGCCGATGGTGGCAAGCACGCTGGTGGCCTACCTCGTGGTCTACGCGCTGCTGCTGTTCGCCTATATCACGGTTCTGTTCTACCTGGCCCGCAAGGCCAGCCATGGGGATGATGTCGAACCCGAGCTGCCCTCGTCCGAGGCGGCCCAGGTCGTGGTCGCGGAGTGAGTGGTATGACCGAGATTTTTCAATCGCAGGACACGGCCCTGCCCTTCATCTTCGCGGCCCTGATGGGCGTGTCGATCCTGATCTACGTGGTGCTTGACGGCTTCGACCTTGGCATCGGAGTTCTTTTCCCCTTTGCCGAGGACGAGGAGCGCGACCGCATGATCGCCTCGATCGGACCGTTCTGGGATGCCAACGAGACCTGGCTTGTGCTGGCCATCGGGCTGTTGCTGGTGGCCTTTCCGGTGGCGCACGGGGTGATCCTCTCGGCGCTCTACCTGCCGGTGGCCATCATGCTGATCGGGCTGATCCTGCGGGGGGTGGCGTTCGAATTCCGCGTGAAGGCGCCGGCGCCGTGGAAGCGGAGCTGGAACCGGGCGTTCTTTGCCGGGTCGCTGATGACCGCGCTGTCGCAGGGCTGGATGCTGGGGCTCTACATCATGGGGCTGGGGCATACGCCCTTCACCATGGGCTTTGCCGTGGTGACAGCGGTCTTCCTGACGGTGGCCTACAGCTTTATCGGGGCCTGCTGGGTGATCCTGAAAACCGACGGGGCGCTGCAGGCCAAGGCGGTGCGCTGGGCCAAGGGCGGCATCTGGGGCGTGATCCTGGGGATGGGCGCGGTCTCGGCCGCCTCGCCGCTGGTGAGCACGCGAATCTTCGACAAGTGGTTCACCATGCCCGAGGTCTTTGTGCTGGCGCTGCTGCCGACGGCGGCGGCGCTGCTGATCGCCGGGCTGTGGCTGTCGCTGCGGCGGTTGCCGCGGTCGGACGACAAGGGCAGCGCCTGGCCCTTCTTCCTTGCGGTGGGAGTCTTCGTGCTGGGCTTCTTCGGCATGGCCTACAGCTTTTACCCCTACGTGGTGCCGGATCGGCTGACGATCTACGAGGCCGCCTCGGCGCCCGAAAGCCTGCTGATCATGCTGGTGGGGGTCTGCGTGGTGCTGCCGCTGATCGCGGGCTACACGGTGCTGTCCTACACGGTGTTCCGCGGCAAGGCGACGGAGCTGACCTATTACTGAGGGTGCAGGGGTCCGCGGCGGCGGGCCTCGCGCTTTTCCCCTTTCAAATTCGCTTATGTGAATATATATGAGGTCCAACATCTGAACGGACCTTTTCCATGACCCTCTCCCGCTACCTGCCCATCCTGACATGGGCGCGCACCTACGATCGCGACACGGCCCTGTCGGACGGCGTGGCCGCGGCGATCGTGACCATCATGCTGATCCCGCAGTCGCTGGCCTATGCGCTGCTGGCGGGACTGCCGCCGGAGATGGGGCTTTACGCCTCGGTGCTGCCGCTGGTGGCCTACGCGGTCTTCGGCACGTCGCGCGCGCTGGCGGTGGGGCCGGTGGCGGTGGTCTCGCTGATGACGGCGACGGCCATCGGCAACCTCGGGCTGAGCGATCCAGGCCAGATCGCCGCCGCGGCCGGGGCGCTGGCGCTGATGTCCGGCGCCATGCTGGTGCTGACCGGCGTGCTGCGGCTGGGGTTCCTGGCCAACTTCCTGTCGCACCCGGTGATCGCGGGGTTCATCACCGCCTCGGGCATCCTGATCGCGCTAAGCCAGCTACGCCACATCCTTGGTGTGCCGGCGGGCGGGCACACGGCGGTGGAGGTCGGCGCCGCGCTGATCCGGCACCTGCCGGAGGTGAACCTGCCGACGCTGATCCTCGGGAGCGCGACGCTGGCCTTTCTGTTCTGGGTGCGCAAGGGGCTGAAGCCCTTGCTGCTGAAGGCCGGGATGGGCCCGCGCGGGGCGGATATCACCGCCAAGGCCGGACCTGTGGTGGCGGTGGCGGCGACCACGGCGGTGACCTGGGCGCTGGGGCTGGCCGAGCGGGGCGTCGCCATCGTGGGCGATGTGCCGAGCGGGTTGCCGCCGCTGACCGTGCCGGGGTTCACCATGGACCAGGTGAGCCAGCTTGCCCTGTCGGCGGCGCTGATCTCGGTCATCGGCTTCGTGGAGTCGGTTTCGGTCGCGCAGACGCTGGCCGCGAAGAAGCGCCAGCGGATCGTGCCCGACCAGGAGCTGATTGGCCTCGGCGCCTCCAACATCGCGGCGAGCGTTTCGGGCGGCTATCCGGTGACGGGCGGCTTTTCGCGGTCGGTGGTGAACTTCGACGCGGGCGCCGAGACGCCGGCGGCGGGGATCTTCACCGCCATTGGCATCGCGCTGGCGGCCCTTCTACTGACGCCGCTGCTGTTCTTCCTGCCCAATGCCACGCTGGCCGCGACGATCATCGTGGCGGTGCTGAGCCTTGTCGACCTGAGCATCCTTCGGAAGGCTTGGACCTTCTCCCGCGTGGATTTCGCCGCGGTCACGGCGACCATCGTGCTGACGCTGGTGGTGGGCGTGGAAACCGGCGTGTCGGCGGGCGTGGTGCTGTCGATCCTGCTGCATCTCTACAAGACCTCGCGCCCGCATGTGGCCGAGGTGGGGCTGGTGCCCGGCACGCAGCACTTCCGCAACATCAACCGCCACAAGGTCGAGACGCGGCCGCACCTTGTCACGCTGCGGGTGGACGAGAGCCTCTATTTCGCCAACGCGCGGTTCCTGGAGGACTGCGTGCTCGACCGGGTGACCGAGGACCGCGCGCTGCGCCACGTGGTGCTGCACTTCGCCGCCGTGAACGAGGTCGACATGAGCGCGCTAGAAACGCTGGAAGAGCTGAACCGCAGGCTGGCTGAAATGGACATCACCCTGCACCTGAGCGAGGTGAAGGGCCCGGTGATGGACCGGCTGAAGCGGAGCCATTTCCTCGACGATCTGACCGGGCAGGTTTTCCTGGCCCAGTACGACGCCTGGTGCGCGCTAGAGGGCGATCCGACCGTCGGGGGTAAGGACAAACGCGTCGCGGCCCTCTAGCAGGACGGGGTGCAGGGTGCGCCCGTAGCCCGCGCCGCCGTCTAGGTTCACCCGGTTGCCCAGATGTTCGGGGCGCTGGCCGGGCGTGTGGCCGTGCACGACAAGCCGCCCGTGATCGCGGGTGTCGCTGAGGAAGGGCTCGCGGATCCAGATGAGATCGTCGGGGTCCTGATCCTCGAGCGGGACGCCGGGGCGAATGCCGCCATGCACGAAGACGTGGTCTTCGGTCATGTGCATGCGCGGCAGCGCCTCGAGCCAGCCAACGTGGGCGTCGGGGATCGTGCCGTCGGCCTCTTCCAGCACGCGCAGGGGATCGCGGCCCTCGGCCTCGACCCCGTAGGAGCGCAGGGTCGCCGCGCCGCCGAAGCCTTCGGTCAGCCAGCGGTTGCCGATCCAGTCTTCGGGGGCGTCGTCGGAGGGGCCGGCGAAGAATTCGGTGATGAAGGTATCGTGGTTGCCGGTCAGGCAGGTCCAGGGGCGGCCCTCGGCCTGGCCCTGCATCAGCCGGTCGATGACGCCGCGGCTGTCAGGGCCGCGGTCGATGTAGTCGCCCACGAAGACCACGGGCAGATCGCCGAGCCCCTGCGTCTCGATCACCTCGAGCACGCGGTCGAGCTGGTCGCTGAAGCCGTGGATGTCGCCCACGGCGATGATGGGATCGGTCATGGGGTGCTCTCCTTTCCGGGCAGGTGGCACGCCGCGGCGCGGAAAGGCAAGCCGCGTCGATGCTGACAGGTCTGCGGCGCGGGTCTGTCCTGATGTGACGGAAACGTTCCGCGTGTTTTCAGGACGGAGTGAATTTCATGAACGGACTGGCGTTCGCCTTCATGGTTCTGGGCGTGCTCAGCACGCTGGTGGGCAGGGCATGGGGAATCCGGATGTCGTCGGCGGGCGATCAGGGGATGGCGCTGTTCACGGTGGTGGTGATCCGGCGGTGAGGGAACAAAACGGCGTGTCCCTAAACCGTTTGGGTCCGCCAAGCGGACATTGCTGCCGTCCGGATCACGGCGCAGAGGCGCGCATTGCAGCCGCGCGCGGTGGCGATCCCGACCGCTGATCCTCTTGGTTTATCCCCGCAACCCCGAAAGACCTCAACACGAGGCACCCGGCGTCACCAAATCGCCCCCGCGTGGGGGCGCGGTCATGCCGGAGGCATGCCTTCGGCATGACGATGCGCGGCGGGGCTGACGCCCCTTGATTCCGCGCAGGGGGCTTCGCGTTCAATTGGTCAGTTTGGGCTCGAAGCGGACCAACACGGTTTTCGCACACGCCCATGGAAAAAGGCCCCGCGCGGGGCGCGGCGCCTTTCGGGATGCGTTCGGCGCGGCGGCTCAGGCCACGTCGAATTCAAGCGGCTGGACCTGCCGGAACTTGCCGGTAGCCTTGAGCGCGTCGATGGCGGACTGGGGGAATTCGTCATCGACGTAGAGCATGGCGATGGCCTCGGACTGGGCCTTGGAGCGGCCCAGCGTGAAGTTCGCGATGTTCACGCCGTGCTCGCCGCAGATGGTGCCCAGCATGCCGATCATGCCCGGTTCGTCCTGGTTGGTCGTGTAGACCATGTGGCGGCCGATCTCGGCGTCGATGTTGATGCCCTTGATCTGGATGAAGCGCGGCTTGCCGTCGGAGAACACGGTGCCCGCGATGGAGCGTTCGCGCTTGTCGGTGACCACGGTGACCTTGATGTAGCCTTCGAAGACGCCGGACTGGTTCTGGTTGGTGGTGCTGATCTTCACGCCGCGTTCGCGGGCGATGAGCGGCGCCGAAACCATGTTCACGTCCGGGTTGATGGACTTCATGATGCCGGCGATCAGGGAGCAGTTGAGCGCATCGAGGTTCAACTCGGCGGCGGAGCCGTCGTAGAGGATGTTGATCGCCTTGATCGGTTCATCCGTCATCTGGCCGATGAAATTGCCGAGGTGATCGCAGAGCTTGATCCAGGGACCCATGACCTTGGCCTCTTCCGCGGTGACGGAGGGCATGTTGAGCGCGTTTTCCACGGCGCCGGTCAGCAGGTAGTTGGACATCTGCTCCGCCACCTGGAGGGCGACGTTCTCCTGCGCCTCGGTCGTGGCGGCGCCGAGGTGCGGCGTGCAGACCACGTTGGGCAGGTTGAAGAGCGGGTTTTCCTTGGCGGGCTCTTCCTTGAACACGTCGAAGGCGGCGCCGGCGACATGGCCGTCCTTGAGCATCTCGGCCAGCGCTTCCTCGTCGACCAGACCGCCCCGGGCGCAGTTGATGATGCGCACGCCCTTCTTGGTCTTGGCGAGGTTCTCGCGGCCGAGGATGTTCTTGGTCTGGTCGGTGAGCGGCACGTGCAGGGTGATGAAGTCGGCGCGCTTGAGAAGCTCGTCGAGTTCGACCTTCTCGACGCCCATCTTGTCGGCCTTTTCCTGGCCGAGGAAGGGATCGTAGGCCACGACCTTCATCTTGAGGCCACGGGCGCGGTCGCAGACGATGCCGCCGATGTTGCCGGCCCCGATGACGCCCAGCGTCTTGCCGGTGAGCTCGACGCCCATGAACTTGGACTTCTCCCACTTGCCGGCGTGGGTGGAGGCGGAGGCCTCGGGGATCTGGCGGGCGACGGCGAACATCATGGCGATGGCGTGCTCGGCCGTGGTGATCATGTTGCCGAAGGGCGTGTTCATGACGATCACGCCCTTCTTGGAGGCCGCTTCCTTGTCGACGTTGTCGGTGCCGATGCCGGCGCGGCCGATGACCTTCAGCTTGTCGGCCTTTTCCAGGATGGTCGGCGTGACCTTGGTGGCCGAGCGGATGGCGAGGCCGTCGTACTGGCCGATGACCTCGGCCAGCTTGTCCTTGTCCTTGCCGAGGTCGGGCATGAAGTCGACGTCGATGCCGCGGTCGCGGAAGATCTGGACGGCGGTTTCGGAAAGCTTGTCGGAAACGAGAACCTTGGGAGCCATGTCAGGCATTCCTTGCATGGGAATTCGGGAGGAAGGCGCGTGAGATCACGCACCTTACGGAAACTCGGAGATGTGGAGAGGTAGGGTGCGTGCTCTGCACGCACCGCTTTACGCACGGACGGCTCAGGCGGCCTTGGCCTGTGCCTCGATCTCTTCCTCGAAGGCCCAGTCGAGCCAGGGGAGCATCGCATCGATGTCCGCCGTCTCGACCGTGCCGCCGCACCAGATGCGCAGGCCCGCGGGCGCGTCGCGGTAGGCGCCGGCGTCGAGGGCCACGCCCTCGGCCTCGAGCCGTTTCTGCACGGCCTTGGCGAAAGCGGCGGGATCGGCGATGCGCGGATCGGTGAACTTCAGGCAGACCGAGGTGTTGGAGCGCGTCGCCGGATCATTGGCGAGGTTGGCGATCCAGTCGCGGCTGTCGCAGAAGTCCCAGATCGCTTTCGCGTTCCGGTCGGCGCGGTCCATCAGGCCCTTGAGGCCGCCCACCGAGCGCGCCCAGTCCAGCGCGACGAGGTAGTCCTCGACCGCGAGCATGGAGGGTGTGTTGATGGTGGCGCCTTCGAAGATGCCCTCGTTGAGCTTGCCGCCCTTGGTCATGCGGAAGATCTTGGGCAGGGGCCAGGCGGGGGTGTAGCTTTCCAGCCGCGCGACGGCGCGGGGCGACAGCACGATCACGCCGTGGGCCGCTTCGCCGCCCAGCACCTTCTGCCAGGAGAAGGTCACGACATCGAGCTTGTCCCAGGGCAGGTCCTGCGCGAAGGCCGCCGAGGTGGCGTCGCAGATGGTCAGGCCCGCGCGGTCAGCGGGGATCGCGTCGCCCGACGGCATGCGCACGCCCGAGGTGGTGCCGTTCCAGGTGAAGACGACGTCGGTGTCGTAGTCCACGGTCGTCATGTCGACGATCTCGCCGTAGTCGGCCTCGCGCACATCGGCGTCGATCTTGAGCTGCTTAACCACGTCGGTCACCCAGCCGGCGCCGAAGCTTTCCCAGGCGACCATGGTCGCCTTGCGTTCGCCCAGCATGGACCACATGGCCATCTCGACGGCGCCGGTGTCCGAGGCGGGGACGATGCCGATGCGGTAGTCGTCCGGAATTTGAAGGATCTCGCGGGTCCCGTCGATCCCCGCCTTGAGCTTGTCCTTGCCGACCTTGGCGCGGTGGGACCGGCCCAGCGGCGCGTCATTCAGCATGTCGAGGGAAAAGCCCGGGATCTTGGCACAGGGGCCCGAGGAAAAACGCGGATTGCCCGGCCGCGTTGCCGGTTTGGTCATAGCCATGTCGCTAACCTTCCAGATAGTCGCCCCTCGTTGGGGAGGGGTGTCCCACCGACGCGTCTACGCCTGAGCCGGCCGCACGGCAAGACGTGATTTGCGGCGAAAACGTCGCAAACGGGCCTGTCGCGCTGGGGTCTGGAGCGGATCGGAAACTTTGGCGATCGGGTCCGGGGGCGCTGCCC